>JANPJC010000223.1:0-2830 GCA_031425315.1 Chitinophagales bacterium | reverse complement strand
TGACATTGCTTGCCGACAAAAGAGAAGTGGTTCCGCTTGAAATGGCCAAAATTAAATGTGAGATCAAAAACTTCCAGGAATCTGGCGGCGACACTCATGCATTTTTTGAATGGAGTACATCTGGCAAGTACGGAAAAATTTCGGATACAAAAGGGCACACTAATCTTGCATCATTTAATAGTGCTGATGCCGAAGTTTCATACTACAGCAATGCTAAGCTTACTGATCTTACTGATGGCGATAACCTGGAGTATATATATGTGGTCGCAAAATTTGGTTCCACAATACTTGGCCGCGATACAATTGTAATCAATGTAAAAAAAGAGACATCAACTTTTACTTTATCGCTTACGCCGAATATTAATATCATCGAAAGAACGAATGCTGCAACCGGCAAAAAGGAATGGACATGTGCGAATCCATATTACACTGCTGAGTTTGCTCATAAGCCCGGAGCAAAATCTTACAGCATTAAGATCATCAGAAAAGATGGCTCTAAGGGGGGCGCAACAATTTATTATCCTGTTTCACCGAATGTAATTGATGGAGTATTTAAATACCGGTTGGGTATTGGTTCAATCAGGATTGTAATCACTGAAAGCAAGGCCAGGAGAGATGAAGAAGAGGCGTTTCAAAGGAAACAACTGGCAGATGTTGGTCATACCGGTATTGAAGTGACAGTTAACTATTAAATAATTCCCTGACCCTTAATAATTGTTTTCGAGTACCCTTTTTTGTTAACCGGATAAATACTAATGGAGCAATGGCGCACTGCAAAGTGCGCCATTTTATGATTCAGGTTTTTTAGCAATTACAGTCAATAATAATTTTCTTAGTTAAGGCGGGATGCTGACCAAAATGGGCAGTGGTGTTATTGCGGTTATTCAATAATTACCGCGGCAGTTGCGCTTTAAATTTTTCAATAAAAAGATTGACGTGAATATTTTGAGGTGATTGCAAATGGTCAAATTTAAATTGAGATTTATAATAAACTCATTATACTACAACTATTTTCTCTCCTGGTAAGGGCGTTTTACAAAAACAAAAATCATTATTCCGACCGCAGCAGCTATTCCGGCATTCAGCAAAAAAATTTCAGCAATCTTCATTTTTGTATCAGCAAGATAGCCGGTCCAGAAATTTCCGGCGATCGCTCCAATGCCATAATACGCGGCATATAAAAGTGACTGTCCTGTTGCTTTCCAATCTTCTTTCACGAGGACATTTACATATTCCACGCACACCACCCAAAACAGCGACCATGAAAAGCCCTGTAATAATTCAATTGCAATAGCAGCGGTTGGGTTTTTAACCAGGCTGTACAGTAACAATCTCAGCGCAGTGGCGAATACCGTTACAAGCAAAGTGGTGCGGATGCCAAGCCTGGCAATAATAGATGCAGAAAAATAAAACAGCGGCAACTCGCATAACCCCTGAAAGGATAAACCAAAACCCACCAGGGAGGCGGTAGCTCCATTCTCTTTCATATAAGTGGAATAGAAATTCCAGATAGTTGTAGATGTTGCTGAAACCAGAAATACACAACACAGCAGTAGAAGTAAAACTTTATTACCGAATACATCTTTGAAGTGTTTGAAAGAAATTTCATCATCATTTTTAATGCGCTCTTTTTCTGTATGCAGTGAGAATGCAAACAAAAATACCAGCAACATACTGATTGCGGCAACAGCAAAAATCACTGTGGTGTTAAGTGCATCGATCAATTGTCCATTAATGATTCCGGTGAATGCCCAGCCTGCTGCACCTGCGATGCGCAAAGTGCCATACGAGAAAGCAGGATTCTTTTTTACCAGCGTTAACGATAGACTGTCTAATATCGGTTGAAGGGTATTGTAAAATAATGCCATAAAAATGGTTACCATTAACAGGTACGTGAAGCCGCCATCAAACAGGTATAGTGTGTAACAAAAGAAGGCCAGCAATGAAGAAAACAGCAGTGTTTTTTTATACCCTATTCTGTCCGCCAGCATTCCATAAAAAGGCTGAATTAAAAACATCAGCAGAGGAGGGATACTTAGAATCAATGCCGTTTTGGTGCCGGAGAGTCCTCTTTCACGGCAATAGTCGGCAAATATGGGAAGCCATGCCGCAGTGCAGCAAAATACGAGGAAGTACAGTATCCGTAGTTTATTGGCTTCTTGGATATTCATTGCTGTCGGATAAGTGAATAGGTGAATATGTCAATGGGTGAATTTTGAAGTGCGATTTCGCCTCAGTCAAAAGAAGTATGAAGTATGAAGTGAAAAAGTCCAATACAGCGAAGTTATTTATATCACATTTCGCACTTGCCTCGAATTGACCCATTGACACATTCACTCATTCACTCCACCATAAGGACATTAAGATACTCGCCCCTCATCATCCATCCAGCAATCCAGCTGCCTCAACATCCACCATCACCACTCCATTTGGATGTATTTGCATAATGCTGGCCGGGAAATTATTTGTCAGTTCCCCCTGAATAGTTTGTTTTATCAGTTCCGCTTTTTTATGTCCGTTAGCCAGCAGCAATACTCTTTTTGCGTCCTGTAAATGCTGAAGCCCGATAGTAATGCCTTGGTGAAGATTTGTGAAAGACGCAAAATATTTTTGTCCCACCGACTTCGTTGTATCATCCAGTTCCATAACGTGGGAATACCATTCAAATGAAGCTCCGGGTTCATTGAATCCAATATGGCCGTTCATGCCGATGCCTACAATCATCAGATCAATACCACCTTTCTCAGCAATGACTTCATCCATCTTCATACATTCTCCATCCAGGTCGTCTGCCAACGAATCAAACAGGTGAATTTGCGAAGGTGAAATT
>JANPJC010000222.1:0-36791 GCA_031425315.1 Chitinophagales bacterium | reverse complement strand
CGAAATGGATGAACTGGAAACCAATCCTGAAGGCGAAGCAAAAGAGTTGGCACTAATATATATGGCGAAAGGTATTCCGGAAGATCAGGCACATGAGATGGCTGCTACAATTATGAAAGATAAAAGCCTGGCACATGAAGTACTCGTGAAAGAAGAGTTGGGTATTAATCCTGAGGATTTACAAGGTTCAGCGATGGAAGCTGCCATATATTCCTTTGTGCTGTTTGCAGTTGGCGCGATCATCCCTGTGTTTCCATTTATATTTTTATCCGGAATGAAAGCAATCATTATCAGTGTGGTGGCCAGTGCAGCTGGATTATTCTTAATAGGTGCTGCCATTACTTTATTTACGGGGAAAAATGTTTGGTATTCAGGATTCAGGCAGGTATTATTTGGTTTGGCAGCTGCAGCGATTACATTCGGAATTGGAAAGCTGATTGGAGTATCGATTGCAGGATAAAATTCAGTAGCACTTTTTCCCTTTATCAACTCTATATTGGTTCTTTCCTGATACCTTTTTGGACACAGAGGGCCACAAAGGAACAAAGAACACAGAGAAACAGCCAATACAGTTTTAAGTTGTAAGTTTTATGTTGTATGTGAACCAAAAAATTTCTACGCAATAAGTTTTACATTAAATGAAAACAGCCAATATATGGATTTATTACCGGTTCAATTTCATTAAAAATCTATTGAAGCAGAAAAAGTTAATGCTGAATTATTATTTTGCAATGATGTCTCTTTAAGAAAGATTTTGTCTTTGCTATTAAAATATCTTCCTTCTATTCTCAACAAAAGGTTGTTTGTTGGCGAATAGTCAAGGTTCAATGATGCGCCAAATGTGTCAAAACCATTTGTGGTAAATTTTGGGATAATGACGCCGAATTTGTCTTTGAAATATTCACTACGTAATGCGAAAGCCAATTTTGAAACAGGAACAAAACGTACAATAATCACCGGTGAATACCATACATTGTAAGCTGATTTGTTTTGTGGATTTTGTTCGTGGCCAATATCAAAACCTGCGATTATACCAAATTGTTTATTGACCTGTGCGGTGGTATACAGATTATGATAGAATCGCCACAGCCTCGCACTATCTGCTTTATCAGTACCTGAAAATGTGCTGTAATTAAGAGTGAGTTTGTCGCTGGCTTTATAATTAGCCTGCGTTCCCCAGCTGATCAAAGAATTACCATCCACTCTCCGTATTCGCTGCCAGCCATTTAATGCGAGGGCAGCAACCGAAAGTTTTTCATCGCTGGTTGTGTATCCTATTTTAATACCAGTTTCGAAATAAGGAGAGTTCTCCGCCAACATACTTCTTGTGAGTGTCCAGTTATCTTTACCAATTGCCGACTCAAATCCAATATGTGAAGGCATTATTCCAATATCTAACCAAAGGTTATGTTTCCTGGTGAGCTTATAACCCATATTAGCTTCAAATATATTTTTCAACGTGCCTGGCTCAGCAGTATAGTTGGCATTCATGTAAGTGCCCACACCCATCGCCAGATTTGCTCTAACCCTTTCGTCATTGAAGCTCACTTTTATCCATGCAAGATTCATATTGACTTCATTATGCCTGTTGAAGTTGTAGATAAACGGAGGCCTGTCATTATTTTCAGGTTGATTGAAATCGTAACAATAGTATGCCTCCGCATATCCGCTGAGTATAAATTTCTTCAACGTTTTCTCCTTTTGTATAAGACTGTCCTGTGCCGAAGCATTGGTTGCGACGGCAAAGATCAACAGCACAATTATGAACGATGCGTATTTCATACAGGACCTGATTGAAGTTAATGCAACTGTTCCAAAGCTGCATTCAATTCCAAGACATTTACAACATCCGGTCCTATTGGATTAATGGTGGTGGCCTGATCAATCAATGTTTTGATTTTTGACTCATCGATCATTCGTGCTTTTGCCACACGTTCCAACTGTATATATGCGGCAGCTGGCGAGATGTGTGGATCCAATCCAATTCCTGATGCTGTAATCATTTCAGCAGGCACCTTGTCTGTAATTAGAGCAAGAATTTATGGAGGATAAAAGTCCATGGTTTTAGGAAAAAAGATCAGGGTTTGGTTGAACTCGTCCCTACTAACTCAACCAAAAGATTAAGGGAGAGCATATGCTGTTGCAGTATAAGCCCTCCCGTGCGATATGGTTTTTAATGTCTCATTGTCGAAGTGTCTCTTCCGGTAGTATCAATTTTCACTGTATCTGGAATTATTCCCACGGCTGTATCGAGTGCTGCCGGCGTATGATTATTTTCATTTGAATCAGCGCTTTGATTATTACATGCAAACAGGAATGCAGAGAGCGTAATGCTCATAATAATTGTTAACTTTTTCATGTTCGTTTTAGGATGTATTGAACAATAATGGCGCCCGGCCAAAAAAGCAAGGATCAAGGCAGGTTTCTCCCCAGGTTGGGGATCGAATGGAGATAACCTATGCACAATGAGTGAAAACTGCAGTGTGGAAAATTTATAGATATTATGATATATTTATAGTTTAGCTGACATAAATTCTTTAATCAATGATTATGCAACAGGTGCCAATTTCCATACGTCAATTTCTGCAACAGCCTTATGAACTGACTCCGGAACAGGTTAATTATTATGACCGCAATCGCTTTATCAAACTTAAATCAGTTTTCAATGAAGAAACGGTTGAATATTACGGCCAAATTATTACGGAAAGGGTAAATCTGATGAATAAAGAAGACCGGCCATTGGCGGAAAGAAATACTTATGGCAAGGCGTTCCTGCAATTATTCAATTTGTGGCGCGAAGATGACAGAATTAGGGAACTCATCTTCAGCAAAAGATTGGCGAAGATTGCTACAGATCTATTACGAACAAGAGGAGTGAGGATGTACCACGATCAGGCACTTTATAAAGAAGCTGGCGGAGGATTTACTCCATGGCACGCAGATCAATATTATTGGCCACTTGAAACAGATAAAACTATTACAGCCTGGATGCCACTGCAAGCCACGCCTTTTGAAATGGGACCATTGGAATTTAGTGCAGGTAGCCAGGTTATTGTTGATGGCCGCGAATTGGAAATTGGTGATGAAAGTGAAATTGCCATTCAGCAGAAATTGAGGGTAACCGACTTTAAACATGTGGTGGAAGAGTTTGAACTGGGTGAAATTAGTTTTCATTCCGGCTGGGTTTTTCACCGCGCTGGCGCAAACAATACAGATACCTTACGGAAAGTGATGACCATCATCTATATGGATGAAGACATGAAATTAAAAGCCCCTGAAAATAAAAACCAGGAGGCAGATTGGGATACCTGGTGCCCGGGAGCTAAAATTGGTGAGGTGATTAACAGCCCTATCAACCCGGTACTTTTTTCGTACAAATAAATTGAAAAGGTAGATTTAAAATTCAGTGACCTGATTTAGTCTTCATTTTAGTTTCATGCAGCGAAGGCTGATGAATTGTGTGATTGTCCTATTTTATTCCGTCCTGTTTAATTACAACTTTGGAAAGTTTTAATTTCAGGAGCCCTGACAAAAACAAAAAATGGCAACGCAACTATCAGCTTATGTGAGAGAGAATTTAATAATAGTTGTACCGGATAGTTTCAACCTCTATGTGAAAAGTTGAGATAGAAATGAAATTAGAACATCGCAGGCAAAAAGTAGTTCCATTATCCCATTTTTTCATTCGGCTTGGGCGATATGGACTATTTGCTTTAGGGTTAATAGCTTTTTCTGTTATGATTGGGACTATTGGCTACCATCATTTTGCTGTAATTACATGGCTCGACAGTTTTCATATGGCTTGTATGATTTTGACCGGTATGGGACCCGTTGTTGAAATGAAAACATCCCCGGCGAAAATATTCTCATCTATTTATGCCTTGTATAGCGGGATAGCTTTTCTGAGCATAACAGCGGTGTTTTTCGCGCCTGTTATTCATCGGTTTTTACACATTTTACATGTGGAACAGGAAGATAATGAAGGTTGAAAAATAATAGAAGCACAATAAAACCTCAATTATTTGAAACGGGAAAAAAAATATGCAGAGCTTCTAAAAGTTAAAGCTCTGCAAAGGATGTTTTCAATGGTTAGCAATAGCTGACTAAGTTCATATATCGCTGTCCACTCTATCTGTATTAATGCTTGAATTAATCTAATCCCGATTTTATCCGGGCATAATATACTATTACGAACTCTTTACTACTCTTGCCTGCTTGCTGAGTTTTATCACACAGGAATGCTGATCTTCGGAACAATTATTTCCATTGTCTTCTGATTGAAAGAATTTCCAGAATATATTTTGGAGACTGATTACTGTACCTTGGTTATTCGATTGAATAAAATGCGGCTTTTGTGTTTCAAAAATCGAATAGTTATTTGAATTGTGCAATGTATTAATGAAAATTAAACTTCCTGGATTAACTGTTATCATTGCCAATGCTATTATGATGATGTTCCGTGCCATGTGTCGTTGATTTATGCTTTGAGTAAATTGAGATAGATATGATAGTAAGCGCAAGAGCGAGAGGCCGGAATGGCCTCCTTCTTGCTATTCCACAATCCACCCTTAATGTCCTGCCAGAGCTTCTTTTTCCGGTTCTTTAGTTATTGCAGCTTTGTGCAAAATGATTTTTTCCTGCTGGATGTCTGTTGATATTTCAATCCATCCGTTATATTGTTTACCTTCTTTTTTTACTTGTAATGGTATATACCTTTTATTCACATTAAGCCATTGACCGGTCCAGAATACGGGTAATTCGACACTAATATTCTTTTGCATAAGAATAATACTTGTGCCTTCATACCATTGATACCCTTCAAAATCCTGAACCGGGATGCGTTGAGCCTTATTCATCATCGGAACCTGTTCATGGTTATTCACTGGTAATTTTGTTTCAATATCACTGTCTACCCTGTATTGCCATTTATCTAAATTGTTTAGTGGATCACCTACAGCAAGCGTATTGAAAACAATGTCTTTCATTCCATCCCTGTTAAGGTCAATAAATATGGCAGGCAGATTATGTTTTACCGCCCTGTCCATTAAATCAGTGTAAATCATCTCGGGTGCCGGAATTGTTGCATTATCTTTTTTGCAGGATGCAAATGAAAACAATACAAGAGCAATGAAAAGAGTTCGTGTCTTAATTTCTGTTCCTTGTAGCATTTCCTTTCTTTTTAAGTCATTTTTTATTCTAATGTGTCAGTGATAAACAAAGCCGGGTGGTTATTTACCGTTTTCAGATACTCTGACAACAGATGAATTGCAAACCTTGTGAATGATTTGTTAACTCGGGTTATCTGAAATTTTTTTAGTCACATCATTTGAAGTGATAGTGTCTCAGGATGGATAAGCCGAATTAATATCTATTATTTAAAGGTTTTAATATGAGAACAGAATTGATTTTCATTTTGGTTATGCTATTTTATGTTTCCTGCTCACCGGTTAAAATAGCAGTGGAACACCAAAACTGGAAAAGCCCTGAGGAGTACGAGGTTAAAGGCAGACAAGGGATATTAATAAAACAGAAGCTCAGTTTTGGGGAGTACAAAACCAATTCAGTTAAGCGTTCGTGGACGAAAGGGCGTGATAATTTTGCGGGATGGGCCTGGGGGCAGACTGGATATGAAGATTATGCCACCATCATTGGGATGCGTTATGCTGAAAGAAAGCAGGCCTTGAATTTTGCTTTAAGCGACGCCGTTGGAAATGAAAGCAGTGTGTTTTGCATAAACAGGGCCGCTGCAAAAGATTTTGTGATTGGCGCCAATCCAACAAGCAAACTAAATATGCTGTTGGAAATTCAGGGGGCCCGAAACAGAAGCGAAAATATTTACATTACCAGAATTTATCTGAAAGATGAGAGGGATCCTTATGAAATGATGATCGATAATATTGCGGTACAAATGGACAGTAAGACATGGACCGGTGTGGTGGCGCAGAGCCGTGAAAAATTTTATACTATTCATCCGGTATACAAAACAATTGGGAAAAATGAAAAGGTATATACAATGATCGCGGGATCTATTGGTTTTGAAATAAGAAATAGCTCAGGCATTCCGGTTGCAGCCATTTCGATGGTGGATAACGGTAAGGTATACTTCAATACCTCTGATAAGAACGAAAGATTTTTAATGGCTAATATTGCGTCTGCATTATTGTTGCAGGAGGTTACAGATATTTAAAAATCCAGCAATGTTGGCAGGTTCTTTTAGTACTGTTAATCAATTGTGCCGGGAAGCATATGCTTAGGCTTATGTTTTGTATCGATGGAAAACAAAAGGGAAACCAGCAGAAAATCTCTTCCTGTTTCATCGGTCAACTGGTAATCATATTGATAGAGATATCCTAATTGCACAGCTGTATTGCTGTTGATTTCATAACCGAATCCACCGAAAAGGCGATTCCTCTCAAAAAACGGCGCCCTGTTGGTTAAGAAGATTTCATTCCAGACGGAAGCGTAAAAAGTTCCTTTCTCAATCACCGGCTTGTTTAGCGGAATTGTCGCCCCCAGCCTGTACCTGAATCGGTTGCGATAGCCATTGCTTGTAAACCTTTGTTCAGCGCGGTATCTGTGTTCAATACCGGTACGGCCAAAAGATTGTTTCATGACCAGCTGTATCCAGCTGCGGATTTCTTCGTTTTGTGCTGGTTTGACAAAGTTCCCTCCCTCAGGAAATGTATTATAAGTACCTCCGCCTGCTGTAATGGCGAAACTTTTATTAAAGGTATAAGTAATGCCCCCCTTGATTTCGTAATAATGGAAATCGTCATAAGGTCTTAACGATCTTAACTGAGCTTCGCCGAAAATGCTGAATTTTTCATTGAATTCAAGTTTCAGATTAAGGATATTCCAGGTACCGAGTTGAGCGAGACAAAAAGATGGTAGGGAAAAAATAAAAAATACCAATAAATTTTTCATCAAGGTTTCTTTAATAGGCTTGCGTTGCAAGTTATTGGAATAGAGTGTGATTCTGTGATGTAAGTTTTTGGACACAGAGTGCCACGGAGAACAGCCAATAGAGGTTATACGTTGTAAGTTTTATGTTTTTCGTGGAACAGCTCTTTGCCGATTGCCTCCTGCCGATTGCCTTTTTGGATACCGAGACCCGCAAAGGAACAAAGTACACAGAGGAACAGAAACGTTGTAAGTTTTACGTTCATTTCCTGAATTTTTCGTAAAAACAATGAGGGGAGAGGCGCTCAGCTCTCCCCCTTATCATTGTAATTGAAACGCAAGCGCAGAAACAAACAGTAAAAAGTTTCAGCTGGAGGTGAAATGTTAGTCTTGTCGTAATATCCTGTCTAATGATACTTAAGCTATATTTGTTGCTACTTCATAGCCGATTGAATCATATGAGTGTCGGTAAATTGTCTGAAATAAGTCAACAATTCATTTTCAATAATATACTCGTGCATGAATGGAGCTGTAAAAACTTTACCTGTTGTAAGGTTTTTTGCGTCATATTTTCCATATACAAAAACGCGATTGCCCGATTCATGGAACTCCTCAGGGAGTGACTTCCAGTATTCCCATGATCTTGGGAAAGAGTGAAAAAGATCCTCAACAACTGATAGCGTACCTGTATATATTCTTCCACCAGGAAATCCCTCCATCTGCACCCATTTAATATGCGGATGCATTAAATCACCTGCAGTCTTAAAATCTGACTTTGAAAACGCTTTATATAAGTCTTTTACTATTGATATATTAGATCTCATATATTTAATTTGTCTATTTCTATTTATATTCACTACCCTCGGCAAGGAGAATCTTTTTTACTACTGATTTAATTTTATGGGCATGTTTTAAAGACTTGCTTTTAATGGTATGAACATCATTATTATAGCCAGGATTCATAGAATAACTTATAATGGGTGAAAGATATTCCATACCGCAATATTGACTAAACAGCTCTATTGGTTTTAGAAAAACGTCGACACTATATTTATGTGGACCTGCGCTGCTATAGGCTTCGACACTTCCACCCAATGTTATTGAAAGCAGGATTTTTTTGTTCTTCAGTTTATTTCCATTTTCTCCAAATGCAAATCCCTGGGTAAATACACTTTCCATCCATGCTTTTAAGTGCGAAGGCATTCCATACCAAATGAATGGAAACTGAAGAATGATAAGTTCTGACTGCTCAAGGTCATCCTGCTCTCTTTTCACATCAATCAGACCATCGGGGTAACTTTCTTTTATGTCTTTTACTTTTAGAAATTTGTACTTCATCAATTCGGCCAGTATCAGACAGTTGGCAGTTGACAAGGATCGATCCGGATGTCCGGAAATAATTAATATTTTTTTCATTGCTTTTGTTGTTTGACTGTTGTAATTGTTTTTCTTGTAATCCATTTTCTAATCCATTCATCTGCGGCATATTTGCCGGGACCAAATACAAGTAATGCCAGGGATAATCCAATGGCTAATACATGAAATTCATACCCCTCACCTTTTTGCGTACCCAGCCAGTTCATAAAGAACCCATGTTGCCAGTGAGAGGTAACTACCATTCCTATGAATAGTCCAAGCAACCCGGCAGATACAGCACGGGTAAACAAACCGGCAAAAATAAACAGTGCGCCAAAGAATTGTAAAAGAATAACAGCTAATCCTACCAGCCATGGTAATGCTTCTGTCTGGGTGAAATATTCCATGGATGCTGAAAAGCCAAAACCATTGAACCAGCCAAACAGTAACTGTGCGCCGTGTGGAAATAATACAATTGATAATGTAGCCCTTAAAATTAAACCTGACCAATGGGCAGTGTGATCGTTTGTTAAGAATAAATATTTCATCGTTTACATTTTTGATTACAACACAAAAATGCATTCTAAAAAAGGCGAAAAAAATGAACTGGTTCAATTTCTTCATTTTTGAACTTTTTTTGGAACCCAACTTATTGAACCAGTTCATTTTTATATCACTCTTAGTATTTTCACTTTGTGTTTCAAAATCAAATCAAAATGAAACACAAATCATTATTCCTTGCATTCCTTTTTTTAAGTGTAAAGATCAGTGCGCAGTCAGGCAACCTGGAATTCATGGCAGGTCATTCCTACTTTCACTATCAACATTCAATGAGTAAAACATTAAAGAAAAACGGTAGCGTAGGATGGCAACATATTGCCACTCTGATTAAGCAATACGAAAACAATCCGGAAAAAGGGGGAGTTGCTGACGAGTTGATGAACCAGGTATATATCACATTTAAAACTTCCAGAACAATTTCTTTTAAAGGAGGCTTATTTTATACAAATACTACCGGCTTTAAACCATCTGCTGCAATTCAGTTTCTATTTATGCGAAAGCAATGGATGATGATTGTATCACCAAGAATCGACGTAATGAAAAACCCTTCATATGAAATATTTATGGTTACAAACTATTCTCCTTCCATCAATGATAAGTGGAAATTACATTTCAGGTTACAAGCTATGAGCAGTGTTTCACGCTTTCATGACAGAAGCTATCAATTGGCAAGGATTGGTGCCGGGTACAAAGGGTTGCAGTTTGGTGCCGGCATTAACTTTGATGAGTATGGAAAATCATTCAAACTGCACAATAATGCAGGAATCTATTTCCAGGCTGCATTATGATGCAGTTGGTTTCTTTCGTGCTTTTTGCAGGATTCTTTTTTTAATCTTACTTAAAAATTCTGCCGACATGCCGAGATATGAAGCAATATGTTTTTGAGAGATTTGTTCGTCCATTTCGGGATATGCATTTTTGAACGCCATGTATCTTTCTTCCGCGTCCATGCTTAAGGATTGAAGAACCCTATACTGGAAAGAAGCGTAGGCGTTTTGAATGAGTAGCCTGAAAACTCTTTCCAGCGCAGGGACTTTTTCATACAGTATCTGGAGATTGTCGTAAGAAATACAGGTGACAGTGGTAAGTTCCAGCGCTTCAGCATAAAGTAATCCTTTCTTCTGTGTTATGAAACTGGGGAAATCTCCGGTCCACCATCCGTTGATGCCTAGTTGAATGACGTGCTCATGGCCGGATGTGTCAATGTAATATACTCTGGCACTACCCTTTTTTATGAGATTGGTAAAACGGTTTATTTCTCCCTCAGCGGAGATGAATTGGCCCTTCTTAAATCTTCTTTCACTAGTAAAGGAATGAATCACCATGGCTTCCCCGTCGCTGATGGTCACATAGCGTCTGAAGCTGTCGATGATCAAATCGTGTTGCATAACAAATTGTGTCAGAAAAGTAATGTAATTTTTGGTTTACAGGCGAATCAAACTGAAAAAACTTTGTCATTGTCTATGGCCTGTAATTATTCAAATTCAAGAACAGAATTTTATGAATATCAAAACGTTAATAATAAAGTGTAATAATATTGGAGACACTGCTGCATTTTATCGAAGGATTTTGAATGCCGACCCAATGTTTGTATCTGCCTCGATACTTAAGTTCCAGGCGGGCGAAAGTGTGTTAATTTTTGAGCAAACTGACATTCCTGCACCGATCTATCATTTTGCCTTTGATTTGCCTTGCAATTTACTGCACAATGCATTTGAATATATCGGTGATCGAGCAACAGTGTTACGGGTTAATGCTGATCAGTATTACGCCGATTTTACAAATTGGAATGCGAAGTCTTTTTATTTCCTGGATAACAATGGAAATATTCTGGAATACATATGCAGGTATGATAAAAATATTGAGCATACCGGTCCTTTCAACGGACGTCAACTGATTTCTATTTCGGAAGCCGGGTTGCCCGCAGAAAATGCCTTGCAGCTGATGGCCAAACTAATGTATCGTTACCCGCTCACACCTTATGAAAAACAACCACCCCTGGAGCATTTCGCTGCTTTGGGTGACGTAAATGGTTTGTTTATATTGTCGGGTATCGGGAGGGCATGGTACCCTACTCAAGTCCCTGCAGCGGTATTTCCAATTAAGGTGATATTTGAAGAAAAAGGAGTCAGTTTTGAACATGAACTTTAGGAACATAAAGGAAATTCGATCAAAATAGTATTTGAATTTGCCGGTATCCGTTAAACGGATTCATTCGCATTAGTGCTACTACTCCGTTCTCAACGCCTTTACAGGATTTGCTAACGCAGCATTCAACACCTGTTTAAAAATTACCATAAACGCAATGAACAATATAACAACGATGGGCAACACAAACATCCACCAACTCAGGTTAATATGGTATGCATATTCCCTGAGCCATTGATGTAATGCTATTCCGGCCAGCGGTAACGCAATAACGGATGCTATGGCAATCAGTAGAATATATTCACGCGATAATAAAGTTAAAAGCTGTTGCAGGGAAGCACCCAGTACTTTTCTGATACCAATCTCTTTCGTTCTGTAGACTGCCATCAAAGAAACCAATCCGTATAAACCTAAACAAGAGATTATAATCGCCAGTAAAGTCAGGTAACCAAAAAGCTTCATTGTCATCTTATCTTTTTTATACTGAAGCGCGATAGTATCATTCAAAAATTCATAGTTCATATACCTGTCCGGAAAATGTTTCGTCCATAGTTGTTTTATCACGGCCAGGTTTTCAGGATCTGTTTTTACCATGATGGCGGCGACAGGCCGAACATTATATATCATTACCAACGGGGCTACAATATTATGCAGCGATTCATAATAGAAATTCTTTACTACTCCCACCACTTTCCCGTCATGGCCCCATCCTGATACTGATTGCCCTATTGCCTGTTTCCATCCCATTTTTTGTACAAAAGCCTCATTCACCAGAAATGCCTCCTTTTTATCTGTGCTTAAACTATCAGCAATATTTCTGCCTTCAAGCAATTTTATTTCAAGTAAGGGTAAAAAGGAGGGATCAATCATATAATAATTACACATTAACTCCCTTGTTTTTCCTTCTGATTTGGCCACCGTACTCGCCATAGATATTGCCTGATTATTAAAGCCACCACCTGCAGTAATCTTTTTGATCGCTGAATGTTGTTCCAAAGTTTTTTTAAAAGCGGAGACCCTGCTGATATCAATCGAATCTGTGGGTACCAGAATCTTAAGCACTTCTTCTTTTTCATATCCCAGGCTCTTATTTTCCAGGAAATTCACCTGGCTGTAAATCACAATTGTTCCGGTGATTAGAACAACAGTAATCACAAACTGAAGACCTGTAAGTGATTTTCTTAAGTAAATCCCTTTATTACTTCTTTTAAAGTTTCCTTTCAAAATTTCGATTGGCTTGTACGACGAAAGGATAAACGCAGGATAAAGCCCGGCCAATAGTACCGTTATAATAAACGCCGCCAATGCAAACAGTGTTATGCCCTGCCAATGGATACTCAACTTCATATCAAGCAAACGATTAAAAAGTGGGAGTAATAAAGCAACCAATACTGCAGCAATTACCCAGGAAATTAAAATCAGGAACGACGATTCAAAAAGAAATTGCTTGATCAACTGCCATGGTTTCGCGCCGTTTACTTTTCTTACTCCAACTTCTCTCGCTCTTTCGGTTGCTCTTGCTGTTGATAAATTAATATAATTTAATAAAGCAATAATGAGAATAAAAGCAGCGAGAATAGAGAAAATGTAGTTAAACAGTTTATTTCCTTTTGGATTGTCAATATATTTTCCTTTGCTGAAATGTACATCAGCCAAAGCTTCTACTTCAAATGAAGTGCTATATTCAGCTGCACCTTCGGCAATTAATTCAGGCTGAATATATTTTTTTGCGATCTCCTGAATTTTTTTCTGAAAATGGAGGAGGTCAGGAGTGTTCTTAAATAACACAAACGTGTAAGTAGAGAAGTCGTCGGCAGCCCATTTCGGAGAAGCTTCAAAATTTTTGTAAATTAATGCGTCGACCGCAAGATCTGAATTGGCTGGTAAATTTTTTATCACACCTGTAATCTTTAACTGCTGTTCATTGCATACCAATGTTTTTCCTAATACAGCTGTACTGCCAAAATATTTATGTGCAATTTTTTCCGTGATTACAATATTGTTGACATCGTTCAATGCGTCATTGGCGTTACCATGGATAAATGAAAAAGAGAATATAGAGAATACAGCTGCATTCGTTCCGTAGAAGGCGTCTTCTTTAAATATTTCTTCTTTACTTTTTATCAAAGAATAAATGTTTTCCAGGCCTGTGGCATTTTCCACTTCAGGGTATAGCCGCTTTAATACGCTTTGCATTAACGCAGGGGAGGTAGCCATTGTGATATCAGATTCAGGTGTATGGAGGATTGTGGTAACCCTTGCAACGCGGTCAGCATTTATATTGTGTTTATCAAAACTGAAATCATGAAATACAAAAAGAAATATCAAAACACAGGCAGCAATACCGGTTGCCAATCCAAAAATATTGATGAATGAAAAACTACTATGTTTTAAAAGGTTGCGCCAGGCTATTTTAAGGTAGTTGCTGATCATAAAACAGTTCAATTAGATTGGTAAAGCAGAATAGGTGCGGGACAATTAAGAAAGCGTATAGTTGTGAAATTTATAAATAAAAAGATCAGTACAATATTGGCGGCAGCTTTTTTGGTTTTATTTAACGGAATTACTTTGTTCTAAATCTTCGATAGAATGGTATCACTATCAATTTTGCTGCTGGATGTTTAACTTATCGATGTCGTGTACTGCTGACAGGAATATTATTCGAAAAATGTTAATCCTTAAGAAGAACTGATAATTAGAAGAAGCTTTGAACACATTTGTTGATGCATGCATTATGTTTGTAAAGCTTACGGCAGTTTACTCAATCACCGTATAAATTTATTTTTCCGCCTACATGCCTTCCCGGGAAGACTATGTGGCCGGCGAGACAGTGAGACGGTAATTAAACAGGAATGTTAAATGATATCTATTAGAATATGAAAGTATTGAGATATTTTATTGCAACGATTGGCTGCCTTCTTTTTTCGGCTAGCCATGCACAGCAATTAAGTCCAATTGTGCCTGCTCCGGTTCAATACAAAAAAACAAACGCTTCGCCTGTAGGGTTATCGGATAGAAGTGGTTTGCAGTATCCCGAAGGATTTCATGATCAGGCACAATATCTGCACGATCAGGTGCTTGTACAAACCGGGATACGCCTGAATGTACAGCAACTTGCTCCCAACATGAATATTTCGGAAGGCATTCAGTTGATAGTAGATACTGTAATGATCACCAGGCCTGAAATGTACAGGATTAAAGTGTCAAATAAGTTGGTACATGTTTATGCCAGAGATGTAAGAGGCTTTATAAATTCATTTCAAACAATGCTGCAGCTCATACCAATTGAGAAAAGCGAAGTCGTTACGTTTCCTTCCGTTGAAATTATTGACTATCCGCAGTTTGCTTACAGAGGTATGCACCTGGATGTGGTGAGGCATATGTTTCCAATGGAGTACATTAAAAAATATATTGACTACCTGGCATTTCATAAGCTCAATACTTTTCACTGGCACCTGACAGACGATCAGGGATGGAGGATGGAAGTACTTAGCTATCCCCTTCTGAACAGCATTGGTTCGTGGCGCGATTCAACACTTGTTGGTCATTTTAAAGATGTTCCTGCAATCTATGACGGCACGAGGTATGGCGGATTTTATACGAGGGCGGAGATAAAGGAAGTGATAGCATATGCATCGGTAAGAGGAATAAATGTTATTCCGGAAATAGATATTCCCGGTCATAGCAGGGCTACTATTGCGGCCTATCCGGCTTTCAGTACCAATCCTGATACCACGTGGAATGTTGCCTCCACCTGGGGAATGTATAACCGTCAGAATAATGTTCTCGCACCTAACGACGCTACTTTTCTTTTTTTGAAAACGATATTCACAGAGTTAAGTGATCTGTTTCCTTCTGAATACATACATGTCGGTGGCGACGAATGCAGTAAACTCTGGTGGAAAAGGGATAAGGCTACTCAGCGGTTTATGAAAGAAAATAAAATTGAAAATGAGACGGCACTTCAAACTTATTTTATCGAATATGTAGCTAACCATTTAAAAACTCTAGGGAAAAAAGCTATTGGCTGGCATGAGATAGCTGAAGGAGATTTGGATACTTCAACACTGATAATGAATTGGGCCGATGAGAAGCAAGCCATCTCTGCAGCCAAAAAGGGTTTCGATGTGATAATGGCGCCGGGCAAACCTTTTTATTTAGATCATTATCAATCTAAAGATCCTGCCGACAGTCTTGCAATACATGGCTACAATCCTGTTGAAGCAGTTTATAAATATCCAATAGTCTCTGAATCATTGAAGAAGGCAAATCTTCAACATAAAATTGCAGGCGCACAAGCTAATATATGGACAGAGTATGTGGGAAGCCCTACGAAAGTTGATTATATGGTTTTTCCCCGAATGACCGCAATAGCAGAAAATTTATGGAGTGTGAAAAAAGACTATAAAGATTTTTTAAGACGACTTGATGATTATATGGTTCCCCGGTATCAATTATGGAACAGCAGTTATTTTAAGGAGTACCGAAAATGGGATATGTCTAAGTAGTCAATTTATTTACTGACGAAATATTTCGTTGAATTGAATAATGGATCGGATAAAACCTTCGAACTGATGATGGAAAGTCCTCCCACGGAACATCTGCCTCATATTCAAAAACTACACGTAGATATTACTATGTATTCGGCTATGTGGTTAAAAAAGGACCGCTAAGAATTAGCATTTCTACTTGATTTAACGACAACCACAGTCGAAAGTGAAATTTTATCGATGCCTGAATCACTATTTTTGATTCTCATAAAATAGCATTACTTTCAATAACACATATTTTTCACCCGGCGAAATTGTTTAAGAGGCATTTTTCTACCGTCGGTTCCCGCTTTTAAATTCTCTACCCTCATTACCCTTGAAAAGATAGGCTGTAGCGCATTGTCTTACAACTCTGAAAAATTTAGCTATGCCAGCAAAAACGCTGTTTGCCTCCTATATTGGTATTGACGATTACCCCCAGCATGCATTAAACGGTTGCGTTAGAGATGTACTTGAACTTGACCATTTCATCAGTCATTGGTGCGGGCAACAGGATAATAAAATCACCTATCAACCAAGGTATTTTCTTGCACCCGATGAAGTTGGACATATCAGACTCGAAAAATACCGGCAGCAACAAAGTGTCGCGCTTGATTATGAAGAGGCCAGTTTTAAAAATGTCAGCACCGCTGCCTTTTCACAGTTTAAGAATGCTGCCGATGGTGACATCTGTTTATTTTACTACAGCGGGCATGGCTCGCAAACTGAAGCGCCGGAAGAGTTTCAGCATTTAAAATCAGACCGCAAAAATGAAACAATTGTTTGTGTAGACAGCAGGAGCCAAACCGATTCTTCCGCCCGCGATTTGATCGATAAAGAAATTGCTTATTTACTTTGGGATGCATTAAAAGAGAAAAAGGTCCATTGCCTTATAATAATGGACTGTTGCAATTCTGGTGGAAATACACGGTCATTCAATGAAAAAATTCGATACCGGCATATCGGCGCTGCGCGAAATAAAATTCCGCTGAGTAGTTATATCGGGTATAAAGAAGACCCTGATTTTTTCAAAGAGCTTGCCGGCAATGTAACATTTCCTATTGCTAACTATGTACATCTTGCTGCTTCAATGGATTTTGAAAAAGCGCAGGAAAGCGAAGATGGCGGCTTATTTACAACGAAACTTGTAGAGGTATTACGCAATGGCGGAACATTGAAATCTTACCGTGAACTCATGCAATGCGTTGGACTGGCAGTAAAAAACAGGAATAGCAATCAAACACCGGTGGCGTATTCTTTTGAGGATAAAAAACTGGATGAACGATTTCTTAGTGATATCGGTACGCTATATAAACGTGAATTTGAAATCAGGTTTGATATTGGTGCAGGAATCTGGAAGTTATATGGAGGCGCAATTGATGGAATTATTTCTTCAGGCAGGCATGCAGAAACAACTGTCAGGATTTCCGGGACAGATCAAACAATTCGGGTAAAGCAGGTACTTGCTGATTTTTCAATACTGGAAGATCATGCAATGAAAGCATTTGATAAAAGCAAGGAAGATTATCGGGGCAGTTTGGTTACTATGGCTAACGAATTGATAAAAGTGGGATTATCTGCAGGGATAAAAAAGGAAACATATTTTTTAACCGCTTTAAAGAAAGGGTACGAAAGTCACCGACCGCTTTATTTCGAAATATTATTTGAAGAAGAAGGTGCAACTGCAGATTATCTGATCCAGCTCACGGCAGAGAATAAATATATTTTGACCGGCGCAAATAATGCTGTGCCATTATTCAAGAGAGAGCAAAATGCAGAATCGTTTCTGAATAATATTGATTCATTAGGAAAATGGATCAGCACCAGTGAATTGGCCAATACAACATCTTCGTTCAAAGCATCGGATTTTATTATACATGTTGAAACAATAGAGGGGCAGGTATTAAATGCTGTTGGTTTTGAATTGGTAAGGGGTAAGGTAGCCGCTGTTCAGGCTGGCGACGAGTTGAATTTCTCTTATGAAGGTGACCTACAGCCCGCATTCAGGTATTCAATAGCCATACATCCTGATTCGACTTTGCAACAATGTTTTATTGGGGCACTTTATCTGGAAAGTAAATTTGGTATTCGCCATGATATGATACCGGCTGGCACTAAACTGGTAAAAGGCGGAACACCTGTGCAACTCAAAACTATAATCAAAAGTATCAACCGGGAGAGTACAACAATTCCTCTCAGAGTAGATCCAAAATATGGACTCTATAATATTAATGACATTAACGGATTTATAAAATTATTTGTTTCAGATAAACCATTGCAGCTGGAGAAATTCCGACAGGATAATCTTGATCTCGATGAAGCGGAGAATAAAAATTTCAGAGGCGGTGATTTAGATTTTGACAGGGGTAATGATAATATTGGGCAACAGGCAGAGTGGAATGTTTATACTCACCGGATAAAAATAACAGGGCCTAATAAAAGAAAATTAATTTCTGCAAATGTAGAGGCCGACTTTTCGGCGTTCACGGTAAAAGCTCCTGTAGGCATAAATGTAGCCGCTGTTGCGATTACCGGCGATGATTTGCGACAGAAAATTAGAGCGACATCATTGAGGTCGCTGGATGATGAAAAAGATGACATTTTTAAAATGATGGCTCCACCAGAAGAAATATGGGGAGATACGCTAACCGATTCTTCTCCCTTTGCAATGGGTTTGAATCCATCTTCAGAAAATGGAGTGATGATGCTGGAAATTTTACCGGAAAATGATGAAGTCATTCAGATCCCTGAAGGCGAAACCATCGAAATCAATATCAAAGTTCCGGCTGTCAATACACGATCTGCTGACGATGAAGACCTGGAGGAAACAGTAATCCCTTATGGCTTTGATGAAACTTCAGGCTTTTGGTTTCCTTTGGGATACTGCGACGATGAGGGCATCATTCATATTCAGCAGTTACCTGCGCCTACGCCAGGTATTGTTTCTGCCACCGACACTCCACTTACCCGTAGTTTGGGCGGATCAATCAAAATGTTTTTCAAAAAAATCTTCAGACGTAAACAACGCATTAATACACTTGTGTTGTATTCTTTCAACAATGATGGCAACTGGAAAGAAATTTGTCGGGAACCAAAAGACATGAAACCGCTGCTGGAACAATTTTGTGATGGAAATGCATTGCTACTCATTCATGGATTAACCGGCGACACAAAGCATATTGTAAAATCACTGGAAGAATTAGAGGAGTTACCCGGCATGGTCAAATGTGTTTTGACTTATGATTACGAAAATATGGCAACACCTATTACAGATGCTGCAAAATCCCTGGCTGCCGATCTGGAGTTGGCAGGTTTTGGTCAACCAGGTATGCCAAAGATGACTATTGTGGCACATTCTCAGGGTGGACTTGTATCGCGTTGGTTGGTTGAAAAGGAAAACGGCCATGCCTATGTTAATAAAATGATTTTAGTTGGAGTAGCGAGTGCAGGTTCCGAAATGGCGAAACTCGGCTCAGCTATATTGGGTTTGATCACTCATGCGTTAAATGGACCGCCGGTTATTAAACTTGTAATTACCGGATTGTCATTTGTACTTAAGAAAATGAAACTTGATCCTGGCCGCACATTGAGGGATACAAAACCCGGTTCAGATTTCATCATTTCATTGCAAAAAAACAGCATGTCCCCGGGAGTCGCTTATACTATGATTGGTGGCGACATTTCACTGCTAAAAAATTATGATGGCGATGATCCATTTTTTAAGCGACTATGGAAATCAATAATGAGAGGTGTTGTATTTCCTGGGTTAACAGCAACCTTATTCAACGGTAAGAAAACAGATATTGCAGTGACTATAGAAAGTATGCAGTCTATTCATGGATTTGATCCAGGGGTAAGCATGAAAATTGTCGCCAGTAATCATCTCGCATATTTCAGAGAAAAGTTGTGCCAGGAAGAATTATTAGAAATGCTTAAACGCTAATACTCAGATATATTAAAATCATATTTTATGCCGAAAGGAATCTCGCTCCACATTGGATTGAATAAGGTGGATAAAAATCATTATGGCAATATTGCAGAACTCAAAGCGGCTGTAAATGACGCAGCATTTTGGGAAAGTTTTGCAAAAGGGCTAGGTTATACAGCAGGGCATTTGCATGATAATGCAGCCACTGCAAATGAAGTATTGAAACTGCTAAAAACTTACGCCAGGGAGCTGGAGCCCGGTGATATATTGATGTTAACTTATGCTGGTCATGGCGGTTCAATCCGCAACGACAGACCATCGGCAGCTGATAATGAAAGATATGATCAGACTTGGTGTTTGTATGACAGACAACTACTGGATGATGAATTGTACGAAGCATTTGAGACATTCCAAAAGGCAGTCCGCATTATTGTGGTTTCAGATAGTTGTCACTCGGGAACTGTAACAAAGGAAATTGCAATGGATCTTAACGAGCTCCTTTCGGCAGGAATTGCTGAGGGTGCGAAAGCAAGAGGATGGCGGTCAAGGAAATTAAATAAGAAACAGCAATCAATGATTGCTATGAATCATAAAGAAACGGTTTACAAACCATTACAGGAGAAATTTAAAATTAAATCCAAAGCACGCGGCGTACAGGCAGCAGTAAAGTTACTTGCCGCATGCCAGGACGATGAAGAAACATTGGATGGTGATCAAAATGGAATATTCACCGAAGCTTTCATGGAGTTATTTAAAGACCCGGGATTTGCAGATGCAAATTGTGAGCGATTGATTGCAGGGATCAGAAGCCGTTATTTTTTTCCTGCACCCCGATTCTTTGAATATGGCAGTATTATCCCTTCATTTGACTACAGTTTTCCATTCACGATCGATATTCCCAATCCAACAAAGGTAACGGGGTATCGGGCACCTGATCTTTCTTTTTCTGAACCTCAGAGAAGAGAATTTACTATCGAGGGCAACATGAGTATCGTTGATATTGAGCGGGCTGCAGTGTTACTGATAGAAGCAGATGATTCCTTCGATGATAAAACAATTGGCGGTAAAGATGTTGTAATACTTAGTGACCAAAAAAGGTCGGGGCAGCGATTGCTGACTGTTGAGCTTCCTGAAATTTCGCACCAGTTTGCATGGAGTGCGGCACATGCATTACAAACCGAATTGAAAAAGAAAGGCATTATCGCAAATGTGGAACCTCAACTCACTATCAATCCTGCGCAGCGGGAACGGTTGTCGCGCGAAGGAGATGCCAATAATCCTGATTACATAATGGAATGGCCTCCATCATTGTTGCAGGGGAAAGTGGGCATTGGCTGGCACCTGGATGCCGAACATTCGCAACTGGCACCTGCAGTAAAAAAAGTACTTGCTGATAATCCTTCGGCACATGTAACGGTAGCGCATGTTGATACAGGTTACAATGATGCACATCATTCACTACCACCAAAACTGAGAGTGGATAAAGCTTATAGTTTTGTAGATAAAGAAAATCCGAAACAGGCATTGGATAAAGCCGGATCTGGTGGGCAGGAGGGTCATGGCCTGGGAACGCTGGTGTTGTTTGCCGGTGGTAAAGCAACTAAAGATCAGACTTACAATGAATTTGAAGGTGAGATAGGTGGTGTGCCTTTTGCCGATGTGATTCCAATTCGGATATCCGAATCCGTTGTAATATTTAATGACCGTAATTTCTGCGATGCAATAGATTATGCGATTGCTGAAGGTTGCGAGGTATTGTCGATGTCGATGGCTGGTAAACCCAGTCAGCGAATGGCCAGAGCGGTGAACAGGGCTTACGAAGCCGGGCTCGTATTGGTGACTGCTGCAAGTAATTGCTGGTATAAAGGAATGGGTGCAGCATTACCCAAATGCGTTCTGTTTCCTGCAGCATTTGAGCGGGTGATCGCCGCAACAGGTGCGATGTATGATCACAAACCTTATGATGTAAATTTTTTACAAAAGAGCAGGTTTAATATAGGAACAAAATATATGCAGGGTTCCTGGGGCCCGGCAGCACGTATGACAAAAGCCATTGCAGGTTATACACCTAATACGCCATGGGCATCGTTAAAGCTACCATTTTTGAGGAGTGGTGGCGGTACTTCTTCTGCGACGCCGCAAGTGGCTGCAACCGCGGCCATATGGATTGCGCATAAAAGAAATGAACTTGAAGCAAAAGGATATTATACTGATGGCAATAAATGGAAAAAAGTAGAAGCAGTGCGTTATGCATTATTTAAATCGGCCGCTAAAGATGAAGTGTTTGACGAATGGAAAAAATATTACGGCAATGGAATCATACGTGCACTCGATGCTTTAGATATTGATGTGCCGGATGCTTCATTGCTGGAGAAAGCTCCCGATGCGGAAAGCAGCTGGTTTGGGGTAGTGGAATTAATCGGATCATTTTTCCTGCGGAGAAAATTATTCAGGAGTGATATGATCAAACCAGATAAAGAGGCCCTGGCAACAGAACTGATCCATCTTCTGCAAACCGATCCGCAGTTTTATGATTTGTTTTCGAAACTCGATTTTACCAGTAAGGCAGAAATTGAATTACTGATGAATGATGAAAAATTCAGGACGCAGGTTTTGCAATCACCATATGCGTCGAATTATTTGAAAGAAGCGATGACGGAGTAGTATGAAGTGGGAAGTACGAAGTTCGAAGTGGGAAGTGAAACAGCCAATACAGGGTGTAAGTTTTAAGTAGTACGTTTTAAGTTTAACAGCCGGTGCAAACATACTCTATCACTGGCTGTTAATTCTCCCGTTGACCCATTCACATATTATCATCAGTTTAGAACCTGTATTGGCTGTTTCTATTGCCTATTGCCTATTGCCTATTGCCTATTGCCTATTGCCCATTGCCTACTGGCTATTGCCTGTTCAAAGGAATGCAGAAAATTGCTCCATCGCCTCATTGATATCTTTTCTCATTTCCATCATTCGTTTTGCAAATTGTTCCCTTTGCTTTTCGCCTTCCGTTTGTGGAATCCATTGCGGTACGCTGACTGATTTGCCATGTTCATCCACTGCAACGAAAACAATTATGCAATTAGTGGTTTTGGTTTCTTTTTTAGTACGGGGATTAATGGCGCTGATTTCAACACCGATATGCATACTGCTTCGTCCCGTATATAAAATTCTTGCCCTTAACTCTACTATATCACCAATATGAATCGGATGCAGAAATCTGATACCGCCAACATAAACAGTTACACTGTACTGACTGCTCCAGTTAACAGCACAGGTGAACGCCGCCTGGTCAATCCATTTCATTACCGCTCCTCCGTGTACCTTGCCACCAAAATTTACATCCGCGGGTTCACTCAGGAATCGAAATACAACTTCATTTTTCTCCATAATCTATCATATTGATTTTGTTGATGCACATTGAGGAAATTATTAAGGCCGATTGAAAAACCTGCAGGCATTTTGAATAATAAACTTAATGCTTTATTGCTATCGGTAAGCATTGATTTTTTGAGGTAGATATACTTGTATTAAATTGCCGGATCAATACACATATCCTCATGAGTCTACAATATTTCGAATCAGTATTAATGCATCGCAGAACCACAAAGCCTCAGTTAATGAACGGGCGTAAGATAGAAGATGCAATAGTTATCCATATTTTGTCACTTGCAGATTGGGCACCTACTCATGGACATACTGAGCCCTGGCGTTTTTATGTTTTTTCAGGTGAAGGTGTTAGCCGATTTTGTAATGATCACAGCAATCTATATAAATCCAATATTGCAACAGAATCATTTCTGACAGCCAATTATGAAAAACTCAGATTGATGGGGGAGAACGCTTCACATGTAATTGCTGTTGCAATGAAACGTGGCAATAATCCTAAAATTCCGGTCAAAGAAGAATTAGCCGCTGTGCATTGTTCAATACAAAACCTCCTGCTTGCTGCCCAGGCCCACGGTCTCTCAGCATATTGGGGCACTGGAGGGATGACCTATCATCCAGCAATGAAAAATTATCTTGAACTGGGTGAAGAAGACGAGGTCGTTGGCTTCATATATCTTGGATATTCGGATGCAGTGAAAACAGGCTCACGTATTGTTCCGCTTGACCAAAAAATTATTTGGAAGTGAGAAGAAGTACGAAATGCGAAGTTCGAAGTGCATCTTTGTGGAAATTCATCAGGAAGGCAATAGACAGGAGGCAATAGGCAGAAGGGAACAGCCCGATGAGTGTGCAAAAAAGTTCATTATTGACTTTTCAAAATTCAAGAAGGAGGAGACTGTTCATTCACACATTGACTCATTAACATATTGCATCACCCGGATGTAACTTTCTTCAGCGCTATAGAACTTCGATATGGACATTATCAGAAAAATATTGATATGAATTCTGATATCATATCGCTGCATCTGAAGTTTAAGTAATTGAAAGTTTATATGAAAGGGATATCAATAAATGCATGTACATTTATTGATATCCCTTTTTTGTGCAGACGAACATCTAATTTTGAACCTGCATTTATTATAAATCAACAGAAAAATTTCGAGGGCATGAAATACAGGACTCTGGCAGGTACAGACTTAGAACTTCCGGTTATTACTTTTGGTGCATGGGCAGCAGGCGGGTGGATGTGGGGAGGTAGTGACAGGAATGATGCCATTAAGGCAATTCAGGCTTCATATGAATTAGGGGTAAACGCAATTGATACAGCTGCTGTGTATGGACAAGGGGAGAGTGAAGAAATTGTTGGTGAGGCAGTGAAAGATATTCCACGCGACAAAGTTTATATCCTTACAAAATTCGGCATGCGATGGGATCTTGATCAGCCAAAAGGCGATTTTGCATTTAAGAGTAAAGACAATTCCGGAGCCGATATTGATGTATACCGTTATGCGGGAAAAGAAAGTATTATCCTGGAGTGTGAAAACAGTTTAAAACGTCTTGGTACTGATTATATTGATTTGTACCAGATCCATTGGCCGGATTCCACTACACCTATTCAGGAGAGTATGGAAGCCGTTGCGCAGTTGATAAAAGACGGTAAGATTAGATATGCGGGAGTGTCTAACTATTCGGCCGAACAGATGGAAGAAGCCGTTAAACATGTCAACATCGTATCAGATCAGGTGCCTTACAGCATGATTAAAAGAGATATCGAAAAAACTTTGGTACCGTGGTGCCTGGATAATAATAAATCGATCCTTGCTTATAGTCCAATGGAAAGAGGATTACTCACGGGTAAAATAAAACCTGGACATCAGTTTGCGGAAGGCGATCACCGCGCCAACTTATATTATTTCAGAGATGAAAATATTACGAAGACCAACGGGTTTTTAAAGAGTATTCAGCCTATTGCTGATGAAAAGGGAATTTCATTGAGTCAGCTGGTTTTATTGTGGACGCTCGAACAGCCCGGCATTACTATTGCATTGGCAGGTGCAAGAAATGCAGAACAGGCTGTTCAAAATGCAAAAGCTGCCGATGTAGTAATAACAAATGAGGAAGTCGATCAAATTACGCAATCCCTAAACACATTGAAACTGATCAAATAAAAAATCGCTGAAGAATAATATTCACCAGCGATTTTTCTGCACTATCAAAGCCCCATTCTATAATGCTGAATTAATTCCTTTTAAATAATTCGTAAAGGGTACAAACGATATTGAGCTGAATAGCCTTCATATCCCACGCAGCACTTTCATGATCACTGACCGGATAATATTTACTACTTTTTCATTGAGCCGGAAAATGCATTGATCATAGAGTATTTCGATAGCAAAAGGTTTTATTGCTAATGTATACTTTACTGCTGCCTGCATGCTTTTCAATATCACTTCAAGAAAAGACAATGCCCACTGGATTTACCAGTGGGCATTGCACTTGTATTATGACATCAGTTAAAGCACAGTAATATTAATCCTTCTGTTCTTTTTCTTGCCTTCTTTGGTTTTATTGTCTGCTATTGGTTCTTTTGATCCGCGGCCTTCTGTAGTAATCCTCGATTCATCAATTCCTTTGCTCACCAGGTAAGCTTTCGCAGCATTTGCACGGCTTACCGACAAAGGATCATTAATTTTATCACTACCTGAAATGTCTGTATGCCCGTCAATACGCACTTTAACGTCAGCATTACGGGTAAGGAAATCATAAATGATATTCATTTCCTTTTTGCCATCTGCAGTAAGCACAGCTTTTGAAGAAGCGAATGTTACTTCATGAGGCTGGAATTGCTCCAGGGTAGGACAGCCTTTCATTTCTGCTGTACCCGGTACATTTGGACAACGGTCATCTTCATCATTTACGCCATCTCCATCAGTATCCGGTATCGGGCAGCCATTATATTTAGCAAGACCTGCCTGGGTCGGACATTTGTCTTCTTCATCATTAATGCCATCACCATCTGTGTCTGGAATGGGGCAGCCCTGATATTTTGCAGTACCTTTTTGCGTCGGGCAATTATCTGCTTCATCATTAATGCCGTCGCCATCTGTATCGGGAATAGGACATCCCTGGTACTTTGGAAGCCCGGGCACAGTTGGGCACTTATCTTCTTCATCATTAATTCCATCATTATCTGTATCCGGTATAGGGCATCCCTGGTATTTTGCTAATCCTGGAACTGTTGGACACTTATCCTGCGGATCACGTATACCATCGCCATCTGTATCGGCAGGGATAAACTTGCCAAACAATTTCCACTTTAGGCCAACCTGAATATTCTGATTATACAGTTTGGTAGTAGAAGCGGAAATGACTGAGTAGTTCATGTCAGAAATGCCGTAAATATAACGGCCAAAAATAGTAAGTCTTGCATGCGGCAGCACTTCCAGCCCACCGCTTAGAGAAGTACCGTTGTGGTTAAACATCTCCTCGTTGGCAACATTGTTATCGTCGACAACATTATTAACCCAATCAACCTGAACCCCAGCTGTTAAGGCAAGTTTTGGCATCACGTGCACTTTGAACAATAACGGCACAGAAAAATAACCGATGGTGCCGTTTAAGGCGCCTGGTACGATATTTTTTAATTCATAATTCAGCATCGAATACATTACCTGCGGTTCAAATGACAAGTATCTGCCTAATGGGAAATTGAGCCAGGCACCTGCCGACCAACCGGGTTTAAATTTATACTGAATGTTGGACAGGTTGTTTCCGGCTGTTCTGAAATTGCTGAAGTTTCCTGCACCCAGAATTCCACCGGAAACAGTATAATATCCATCAGCTGATTTTTGTTGAGCTTGTAAACCGCACATTAGGATTAATGCAACTACTAACAAAGGAAGTTTTCTCATAATTGATGAATTGTAGACAAAAAAGATGGTTCAATAGTATATATAAAAGAATGTTATTTGATCAGATAGATGTAAGATAGGGGCTGAATTTTTGAATTAATTATTTAGTTGTCCTTTGGGTAAGTGATGGCAATTTATTGCTGAAAGGTTACCGTAAAATATGGCAGTTTATTTCCGTAGATCGAAGGCAGTTAACAGGGAAAGGAATAGACGAAAAAATACAGACTAATTTTGAGTCCAGGCGTTCAGTTGCTATCAAAGATGTCGTTTTTTACAAATTGCTACAAAGACATAATGGTCAGGAAGTATAATTGTGCTTACTATCTAAAAAAATCCAATAATTAAACACCTGAATACTAAATGCACTACCCATAGATGTTAGTCTGGATAAAATTAATACTACGAGACAATGTTAGGAAATTTTATTTAAATATGTCCGTTTAACGGAATGCCTACATGCAATTTGAAACCTTTGCCCGGGGATGTTTCAATTTTTAAGTTGCCCTTAAAAACACTTAGCCGGCCTTTTATATTTCTTAATCCAATACCGTCAGTTTGTTGTTCGGGGGCCATACCTACTCCATCATCAGATATGATCATGGAAAAAAATGAATCGTTGGAATCCATCTGAAAATCTACTTTAGCGGCTTTGGCATATTTAATAATGTTATTGCATTGCTCCTGCGCAATACGATAAAAAGCAAGTTTTTGAGGTTCTGTAAGCCTATCTTCCTTAAAACCTGCATAGTGAATATTCACTTTCAGACCTGCGGTTTCCAGCATCGATTTTGCCAATTGCATCAGTTGGTCTGTCAGCCCTCTAGTTTCTAAGTCTGGTGAAACCATCATATGGGAGATCTTCCTGTTTTCGTCTATGGCATACTGCAGATTATCCATACAAGACTTTATTAGTTCCTCTCCATTACCCGCCGGTACTTTAACCATTGATAGCACAAGGCGCGTACTCGCCAAAATTTGATTGACATTATCATGTAATTCCACCCCAATGGCATTTCTTTCTTTTTCCTGCGCAGCAAGTGCCGTGGCCGTTAATTTCACATTTTCAAGACGCTGCTGTTCCTCCAGTTCCAGCTCGAGTTTTCTCTTTTCCGAAACATTACGGATAAAAACTGTCAATCCATCTTCTGAGGGGTAAATATGATTTTCCTGCCATAGATTCAAGGGCGCATAATAGTCCACGTTTGTAACATATTTCTGTTCGTTCATCGCTTTGTGCATAGCGTGGTAGGTTTCAGATCCTATGGCGTCCGGGAATATTTCCCAGACATTTTTCCCCAGTAAAAATGACGGACTTCTATTTATTAACTCACCTGCCTGTGGATTAATATATGTGTAACACCAGTTTTTATCAAGTGCGATAAATGCATCGGTAATGCGCTCGACAAACATCCGGTATTTCTCTTCGCTTTTGCTGGCTTCGTTTTGCGCCCTACGTTGTTCGGTAATGTCTTTAAAATACACAGAAACTCCTGATGGCGAAGGATAAATACTGGCATATAACCATTTATCAAGTGCAGCAGAATATTCCTCCAGGTTTACATTTTTGCCGGTTTCCAAAGCTTGTAAGTAAGCATTGAAAAATGGACGGTTGATGCCAATTGGAAATTCATCAGTCATCTTTTTGCCTATCAGGTATCCGGGTTCACGCTGTAAAAGTTCTTCTGCCTGCTGGTTAACAAAGGTGACTTCAAAATTTTTGTTCACCGCCATAAATCCGTCGGAAATTCTTTCGATCAGTGTTCTGTACTGTTCTTCGCTTTCAATAACTTTCTTTAATGCATCTTTTTGTTCGCGCCTTGCCTGATGATGTTTACGTGCACTATCAATAGCCGATGGTAGTCTGGCTAATCTGTCTTTGAGAATATAATCATCTGCCCCCTTCTTAATTATTTCAGCAGTAAATTCTTCCGAAACCGTGCCGGTAACCAGAATAAAAGGCACATTAATATTTTTTGACTGTGTAATAGCGAGCGCCTCGGTGGCACTAAACTGCGGAAGAGAATTATCGGCCAGAATTACATCAGGTATAAACGAAGAGAGTGATTCAATAAATTCACTCCTGGTCATCGCTACTTTAAATTCACAGTCCCGATATTCTTTCAATAGTAGCCTTCTGAGGGGCTCAATATCCATAGGACTATCCTCAAGGATTAAAAATTTAAGTGTTTTCACCATCTTATAACGGATCTTGGTTCAGCAAAAGCCAGTAGAATCCAGGATTTTTAAGCAAGAGAAAATTTTTTAAAATTCACTGGTTTCACAATGTAAATATTTACACCTTCACAAATGTTAGCATTTATGTCAACAATAAAAAAATCTATTTTGATTGATGAAGATTTGAAACTCAAAAAATGACATTTATCATATCAGGGGTTGACATCGCTCATTTTTGCAGAAATGCTGATCTGTTAGTTTGCAGAACAATTTATTTTATATGTCAGACGATAATTTTTTGCAAAAATTGGGTCAAAATATCCGCTCCATTCGTACAAAATATAACATCACCCAGAACGAACTGGCCAACCGATGCAATTTTGCAAAGGCAAGTATGTCGCGAATTGAAGCAGGTAAAATAAATGTGTCAGTCTTAACATTGAAGAAAATATCACGATCGCTGGAAACGGAAATGTCAGAGTTCTTTAGATAAGTCTGGCATTTGAAAAAGCCCGGAGTTTTTTGTATTCAATTTTTGTTTTAAGATTAAACAGACAATTCAGCCTGTACAACTGTGTTATACCGCAATACGAAACGTTCGTTAGGTTTGATGTTGCAACATAATAGAGCTGAATTATATCTGATCAAGGGGGAATTTCAAAATAACCCGCCACTTTAAAAGCCTGCGTAATTTTAATAGCGCTTAATCATCAACCCAACTTCAAGCAGGTTATCATTTGTGTGAATAGAAATCCGGCATTGGATTGAGAGAAAGATTTTGCCGTTGATGCCAATAAGGATAAACAGGCGCTACCTCACTCGCATTATCAAGCATTTTAACCTGTTCAATTGTAAGATTCCATCCGGTGGCTGAAATGTTTTCAATCAATTGTTCTTTATTTCTTGCACCGATTATTACTGAAGAAACGGTTGGTCGCTGTAAAACCCAATTAATTGCAATTTGAGCAATTGATTTGCCCGTCTCTTCCGAAATTTTATCGAGGACATCAATAAGATTATAAAACATTTCATCGTTAATCACTTTTTGTGGCACAGGGCTACTTCCCATGGCAACACGGCTCTCCGTTGGTGGTGGATGATTGCGCCTGTATTTGCCTCCTAGCCTGCCACCCGACAAAGGTGACCATACAATCGCACCAATTTTCTGGTCAAGCCCCAATGGCATTAATTCCCATTCGTATTCGCGGTTGATCAGGGAGTAGTACACCTGGTGAGCGATATGTTTATTCCACCCATATTTTTCTGCAATGCCATTAGCCTTCATTAAATGCCAACCCGAGAAGTTAGATGCTGCCAGGTACCTTATCTTTCCCGAAGTAACAAGGTCGTCCAGTGCGCGCATTGTTTCTTCCACAGCGGTATTGCCATCAAATCCATGCATGTGATAAATATCGATATAGTCTGTATTTAACCTTTTCAAACTGCCTTCCACCTGATTGATCAGGTGATATCTTGATGAGCCCTGGTTGTTTGATGATTGGCCGAAAGTAAATGTCGCCTTAGTGGAAATCAATAAATCATTCCGTTTGCCTGCTATCGCTTTACCTAAGATTTCTTCTGACAATCCCTGCGAATAGATGTCTGCTGTATCAAAAAGATTTATACCTGAATCAAGGCAAATATTTACAAGCCGCGTGGCTTCATCGGGTTGTGTATTTCCCCAAGCTTTAAAAACTTCCGCACCTCCGAAGGTTGCAGTACCAAAACTAAGAACTGGGATCTTCAACCCGGAATCACCTAAAAATCTATATTCCATAGTCTTCGAATTATAGTTTATGTTCAGCAGATTAAAACGAAAATAAGTGATTTCTGCATTGCAGTCCATCTGCCCCCAACTTCAATGGAATTAGATCAATTTATAGCGTTCTACATTCTCCGGTAAAGCTGCTATGATAATTCACGGAGGATAATCTAATTTCAACTCACTACTTAATGCATTTTGTATGATACCGGGATTGCCTATTTTGCTTAACATGTCGTTCGTGGCTACAACAGTATTAGCGCTTTTTTTATTTCACCGGGCGATGAATGGTTTGAAATATGCCTCCTTTCTTTTTATCTGTATAATGTTTGTGCAGGGATTGTTTGCCGCAGTAGGTTTTTATTCAGTTAAAGGCGTAACTCCGCCAAGGTTTCCGCTGCTGTTAATGCCATCATTAGTAATTCTCTTAATCTTTCTGTTTTCAAAAAAAGGGAAATCCATAATCAAGACTCTGTCGCTTAAAAACCTTATGTGGATTCATATTGTGCGTATACCAGTTGAATTACTGCTGCATTGGCTTTACCTGGAAAAACAAATTCCACGCGCTATGACTTACGATGGATTTAACTATGATATTTTTTCTGGTTTAACCACACCATTGATCATCGTGTTGGGCTTTACCAAATCAGGATACAGGAAAAATATGTTAGTGATATGGAATATTTTATGTTTGGTCCTGTTGGTGAATATTGTGATGATGGCGATTGTTTCGGTAGAGTCGCCATTTCAACAACTGGCATTTACGCAGCCTAACAAAGCAGTATTATATCTCCCATTTATATGGCTTCCTGCATGTATTGTGCCGGTAGTGCTATTCGCGCATCTTGCAACGCTATACAGACTGTTCACTCAAAAGAATTCAATAGCCGGAAATTAAGCTGTCGTATTTACAGTGCTATAATGCCGTAATCACACCCAGTAACATGCAGGTATTGAATGTAGGTTTGTCGGCATAAACCAAAGATGATGGAAACGACAAGTATTACCCAAAGTATTCAATTACGATGTGCACAGGTTACAACCTTTCCGCAAGGAATAAAAGAAGCCTTTGATAAATTAATGGAAGATTTTCCGCTGGTTGATTCCCGAAACTATTACGGCATTTCATGGATGGACGAACATTCTGATATCGTTTACAAAGTTGCTTCCAATATTATTGACCCTTCAGAAATGAATATTCCAGGCTATGAAGAGTATATAATTCCTTCCGGAAAATATCTTTCCGAAACGATTGATGAATGGATGCAGCAGTTACCAAAAATTAGTGAAACATTCGGCAAAATGATGAGCATGCCTGGGTTTGATAATACTGCTGCCTGTGTGGAATGGTACGTTGATGATGATAAAATGATTTGTATGGCCAGGCTAAAGGAAGAAGAAATGTAAACTACATCGCTAAAATAAATTTACACGCAACCAAAAGGTTTCATAAATTAGCGTCATAGGTTGTTGAAAGAAGTCAGATTAATTTGATTCCAGCTTTTCGGGCAGAATAGTTGCCAGTGGGGTTCAAATAATTCACCTGTGGGTTGGAGAGTTTCCTGATGTGCAATTATGATTGTTTATTTTCATATCAGAGGTAAATAAGGTTTTTCAACATTCACTCACTGACACATTCACACATCCACTTGTATTTTCAAATGTTTGGTGACAGAGAGCCGCAAAGGAACGAAGGACACAGAGAAACAGCCAACATGGATTTGTGATGATTCATTAAAAAACTAAAAGGCTGATCTGCTTGTCATTCAAAGAAATATAAAATACGTTATATGCCACACATTAATCCTTATCTCACATTCGACGGCCTTACAGAAGAAGCATTCAATTTTTACAAATCAGCACTGGGAGTTGAGTTTGCTGTTTTTCAACGTTTCGGTGATGCGCCTTCCGAAAATAAAATGCCGGAATCAGAAGCTAAAAGAATTATGCATGTTGCGCTGCCCATTGGTAATAATGCGGTATTAATGGGTTCAGATACGTCACCACATTACGGACACCAGGTAACCATGGGTAATAATTTTTCCATTTCACTTTCTGCAGATTCAAAAGAGGAAGCCAAAAAAATCTTTGATGCTTTATCAGATGGCGGAACGATTACAATGCCACTTGACGATACTTTTTGGGGAGCATATTTTGGAATGTTTACCGACAGGTTTGGTATCAACTGGATGGTGAATTATGATTATCCTAAGACCTCTTCTTAAAAGTGAACGAGTGAATAGGTGAATGAGTGAAATAGAGAGCGATTATCAGCGATTTGAGAATGAATAATCTTCGCGAATTGGGCGGTTAAAATCTTAATCTTTAAACAATAGAAATTAGCTGCATACTTGCAGTTATCGCAGAGCCTATTGTAAACATCATAATAGAAGTATTTAAAACTAATGTGGTGGAATCTGCTGATGCAGAAAAGATTTTGATGCTGTTAGAACAGGTTTATCCCGGCTATAGAGTCAATTTCGATCTGGACGACTGCGATCATATATTACGGATAAAATATGAAGGGGGCTTACCTGATATTATTGGGGTAACTAATATTGTATTTGAAGCAGGTTTTATTGCCATGGTGTTGACTGAAAATATGGAGGGAAGTCAAATGCTGATTTCAATGGGATGTCTCAATATAATGGTTCTGCTTACTCTGTTAATGTAAGTGATCATTATAAGATTGAGAATTTCAAATTTTTTTAAGCCGATTTAATGAATAAGAAGAATAGTGTTTTTTTAATGAGTATGGGTTTAACCGACGAGGGATTTGCTAAGTTTGAATCACTAGTCAACAAAGCACCTGCTCAGATCAAAATTGCATTTATTGAAAATGCTGCGGATATCATTCCGGGATCAGAGGAATGGTTGCCTGGCGTGAGGCAAACATGGATGGACAGGGGTTATGTGGGTGACGTTATTGATTTGCGGGAATGGTTAAATGAAAACAGTATTGATTTATGCAATGAACTGATGAAGTACGATGTGATTTGGATTGGCGGGGGACATACTTATTATCTCCGCTGGATTTTAAAAGCATCCGGGGCTGATAAAATCATCATTGCATTGGTGAATGCTGGTAAGCTGTATGCCGGATGGAGTGCAGGTGCGGTAGTTGCAGGGCCAACAATAAAACATTTCGACAAAATGGGTGACGATCCTGCTGATGCACCTGAACAGATATTTACAGGATTAAATCTGCTGAAAGAAATCATTGTGCCGCATACTGATCATCCTGATTTTTCCGAAGGCGCTTTGGCTGCCGCAGAAGCGTTGAAAGCTGAAGGGTACAAAGTAGTGGCACTGAGGGATGGCGAATTTTTTTTTACCGAGGCTTAGGTGTCAGACACTTCGAAGCCTACCGTATGAACAATCGCTGCGAAAGTGTCTGACACCTAAGGCAGCGGCACAACAAAATTACAACAGGTAAAAATTGCATCCAAGTGTAAAACACGGATAGAAAGGGAGAAAATTCTTTTAGAAATGTGGGAGAAAAACAAAAGTTTTGAGGTTCCCCAGGTGTCAGACACTTCGAAGCCTACCGTATGAACAATCGCCGCGAAAGTGTCTGACACCTAAGGCAGCGGCACAACAAAATTACAATAGGTAAATATTGCATCCAAGTGTAAAACACGGATAGAAAGGAAGAAAATCCTTCTGCCGGCAGGTGTTATACCTTTTGTTTATTCTCAATGGTTGAAGCTTTAACAATCAACTGACCCTCCATCACCACCTGCGTGATTTTATTATTGCGTTCAATATTTTCAATCAGCATTTTTACAGCTGTCTCTCCCATTTCGGGTAGTGGTTGCCGTATGAACGTGAGCGGTGCATAAAATAAGTCGAGTGCTTCTGTTTCGTCAAAACTGATTATCGCCAGGTCATCGGGAACGTGAATATCTAGTGAGTTTACATATTTTAAACCGTGCAGGGCAATACTATTTGATCCAAAAAATATAGCATCAATGGCGAGCGGGCCCGACAATAGGCTATCAATAGCTATTTCAATGTCTTCTTTTCTGTTAATAATATCCACTTCCTTCAATCGTGCTTTTTTGTATGCAATGTGATTGTCTTTAAGTGCAGCAGCATATCCGCGTTTCCTTTCTTCCAGATGATGTAGTGAAGTACCATAAGTAATCATCCCTATTCTCGACCTGCCATTTTCTATAAGGTGTTTTGTGCCCATATATGCTGCGGAAAAATTATCCAGTGCTACATAATTTGTATTGATATCAGGATAAAACCTATCGATTAACACAAAAGGAATTTGTTGACGAATGAGTTCTTTAATTTCTTTTTCTGAATGAATAGGGGGAGCCATTATCAGCCCATCAACCTGCCTGTTTAGTAAAGTGTCGAGCAGCTTACTGAATTTTTTTTCATTTTCATCAGAACTACCGAAGATCACAGTGTACCCATATTTGTCAGCTTCGTCTTCTATTATCCGCGCAAGATTGGAAGAAAAGTTATTAGAAATGTCGGCAACTATTAATCCAATAGTGTTAGTCTTATTCGTTTTTAGACTTTTTGCAATTTGATTAGTCCGGTAATTCAGCTGCCGCGCAATGTCTTTAATTTTTTGAGCAATGTCTTTATTGATGCGCCCTTCTTTCTTATTATTCAGAACATACGATACCAGCGCGATAGAAACGCCAGCCTTTGCAGCAATATCTTTTAAGGATGTTTTCTTTGGTAGCATATGGCCGTCTTACCGGCATAATCCGGTTTAATCGTTTAATTAATGATTTGATTATTTTAGCCTGTAAATCATTAGCTATCAACTAAATGATTATTATTTTCAACTTCAATGTATTCAATACCAATGCCGGATATGTGAAAACGGGCATAATATTTGAACCTGTTTAATCGTTTAAACAAATTTAGTTAACTTTGCTTTGTAAACGTCGAAAGAGCAAGAAAAATTATTAAATATGAACACGTTTAAAGATATGGGTGTGATTGAGCAGGGAGTGGCAGGAAAATCATTCCGCATGGCCGGAATCAACAGCAAAAACGGATTTCGTCTGATAAAAATACTTCCCAAAAGTCGTCAGGTACCGGGTTGGGTTAAAGATCGTTTTCCTGAAGCGGAAACGGTAACTGAAATCAGCGACCTGATTCATGACGCAACTATTGACCTGGTAATGGTATCGGCAAACGACGACGATCATAAAAATCTCGTAGCCGATATTCTTCAGACAGGTAAACATGTAAGAGTGGTGTAAACCGCTTTTCTTTCTTCTTCAACTATCGCTCGCCATCACTTCTCCGGTTGCCATCGGATGAAGAAAGACATTTTATTTATTGACAATAACGATTGCCTGCCTGTGATGCAGGCTTTGAACATTATAAAAAATTTTAAATATGAAAGTGATGAATCTGACAAACAAATTGTCCCCTGTGAAAAGGGTTGCATTTGTGGCTTCGAGGGATAAAACAAAAGACCTTATCGAATGGTCGTACTATAATAAAACAATTTTAGCTACGCACGAAATCATTGCAACATCGCAGGTGGCTTACCTTCTTGAAGGTACTATGCATCAGCCTGTAACCCGCCTCAGTAGCGATATAGACGGCGGTTACGATGAGATGGCGCAATGGATTCTTGCCGGCAAAGTAGATATGATTTTGTTTTTTGATAATCCATTGCAAAATGCTAACCTCCATCATCGAATGAAAAGATTGCTGGATGCAGCAATAGAAAAAAATATCCAGGTAGCATTTCTCACAACACGTATTGAGATCCTGGATGCTGCAGAAATTTCAGGATGTACAGACCTGGATGGTATTTATGCACAGCCCGATTTTTTGGGCAATGAAATGCCGGGCCGTATTCCTTTTAATGAAATGCCCGCTATCGCTGGCAGCTTCAGGTAAACGTTAGTATAAATTGTTTGAAATGAAAACAGTACAAAATAATACCAGGATACCATTGAGCCTGGTGACATTATTAATTGGTGGTGTTGTGGTGGGGATGACGGAATTTATGATGATGGGTGTTTTGCCCGATGTTTCGAATTCATTAAATATCAGTATCCCTGACGCGGGTCACCTTATTTCAATTTACGCACTGGGTGTTGTAGTAGGGGCACCATTAACAGCAGGATTGGCGGGGCATTTTCCAC
>JANPJC010000221.1:0-3777 GCA_031425315.1 Chitinophagales bacterium | reverse complement strand
TCGGTATATTATCGACAGGCCTGCAGGCTATCGATTTTTTCCATTTGCTGCGCAAATCCGGAGAAGACCCTGCGAACAGTCTTCTCGGTTGGTTTTTTACTGAAGAAGCAAAAAAGTTGCCTGGCCTGGCCCCCGAAAACTTTTTGGGTATCTCATTTGAACGCGACGCGCAGTTTACTCCAGCTGAAATTTCTGTAAAAGAGCTCTTTCCTCTTGTTAAGACAATTGCATTGATGCTCGACCAGAGTCGTCCAATGCAACCTGATGATTTCAGGCTAACGCCAAAGGATACTGTAGACGATCTCTATGACAACGTCTCTTTTAAGAGCTTATGTTCAGCATTGACAGACAGTGGTCCGGCTGGTCCGATCAGTAAATACCTGGCGGAATTAGATGCTGCGAGAATGAGGCTGGAAGCTAATTTGCCAGTGGGCTTTGGCTCTCAGGAATCAGACCAGGCATTCGCTGCACTGTTTAAAATAATCCCAAAAGCTTATTACCTGGGAATATGGGATGCCATGCCGCGATGCCCGGCAATTTGCGACGCGCAAAATGCCAGGATATTGCTGGACCATGCCGGTGAATTGAAAGAGCAATTGATCCGTTGCAGAGAAGAGTCAAGCTCATCGTTTGCTGCAATCAATGCCGAACCATCACTCACAGGAAAGAATCTTTTTGATAAACTCTCTCTAATAGCCAGGCAATTTTGTGGAGAAGATATCCTGTTGTTGCCACGATTCCGTTTACCCGACCAGCAAGGGTTGAAGGGTACAATCACCGATACAACGCTGACTGCCGGCATAGGAGAATTCGTTTTGGATGAATGGGTTTTGGGACTATCCCTGGTCAGGGATAAAATACGGCGATACCAGCTTAACAGTAACCTTCGTTCGGCCTTTGAAACCCTGGCGGCCAACCGGAGTTTTAAAATTATGCAACTGCCATTTATTCCCGGAAAAGTAAACAGCTGGATAGGTGCCAAATTCCCCGAGGGATTTACACCTCCGGATCAGGTAACCTCCATGGCCTATGAATGCAGCATTCCTCTGCAGGTGAGCCAGACGATATCGGGGATCATGCTTGATGAATGGACTGAAAAAGTACCGATTCAACAGGTAAAGACGGGGGTATCTATCAATTATGATCAAACAAATGCTGAGGCCCCTCAATGTCTTTTACTGGTGGTGCCTGCAGAAATGAAGGGCTCCTGGGACTGGCCATCAGTGGTAAACGCTGTGCTGGAAACCATGACGCTTGCCAAAAAACGAGCCGTAGATAGCGACCTTATCCAGAATACATGGATGAGCCAGTTTCTCCCGGCGATAGTAACGCCTGTGGATGCGAAAAATAATACCCCTGGTCTGGATTTCAAATCAGCAGGCCCTCAAATAAAACCAACTTTTCCGGGCGGACCGATTATAGTGGGACCAACCACGGGCACTGTGGTTACAAGATAGAAAAACGCTTAACCAACTTCAGTATGGAAGAATCGATTTTAATGTGGAACCGTCTTGAAAGTTCCCTTCGCAATGAAAGCCAGATAGAAAATGCACTTCGTTTTGAAATACGCGATGCATTGTGGATGTTAACCCGCCAATGGCAATTTGGCGAACTGGAAGGGGAAGATGCCGGCACCGCCGCTTTTGTTCAGATTGATGCTGAGCAGTCTGCCGTCACTGCCCTCGGTTCACAAACAAAACCACCGCAGTCATTTGATATTCATAAAATGCCTTTTGAAGTTCCGCTGGAGGGAGAAAAATTTAATCCTGGTATTGCAGACCGGTTGGAAATGGGACGCCAGTGGGAGCGCATTTTGTCTAAACGTTTGCCGGCTGTCGCTAAAACAATTATTAAGCAATTCAAAAATATTGCTTTGTTTCATTTTTCTCCTGGCTTAAACATTACTGCAGGCGAGGAATTGAAGTTTCAGCAAGCGCAACTTTACAGCGATGATGATCATATATTACTTACTGAATCCCTCGCCCGTGGCCGGGCGATTGATGGCTATGCGTTCCTGATGGAGCTAAAATCAGGCAGACCTGCCTCGATCTTTTTACCACAGCCTGATGAAGCGGTGAATGCTGCCGGTAAAGAATTCATAGAATGGTTCAACAGAGTATACCAGCAATCCCCTCTGGCCAATTGCTGGCATGAAAATCATTTTGAATACCAGCCACAGCTTTGCTTTCCGGACGCAACAGGGAGGCCGACTGTTCTACGCAAAGAAGAATATTATGGAGAAGGTTTAGCCTGGTATGGATTTGAGCCCACTAAATTCTGGGACGGACAAAGCCAGCCAGTCGATGTACAGGAGCAACGAAAGACAATCAAAGAAACGCTGATTCCCGGTGGCGTCAGATTCAGAGGAATGCCTTCCACAAGGCTTTGGCAAATGGAAGACGCACAGGTTGATTTCGGATCTATAAGGGCTTCTTCCACTGAACTAAATAAAATGCTGTTTGCAGAATTCGGCCTTGTGTACGGAAACGACTGGCTGGTGGCACCTCTGCATTTTTCTTATGGAACGATGTGCCGGTTGACGGGCATGGTGATAACAGATACTTTCGGCAATGAAACGAAACTTACTGAAATAGTACCTGACCGGAATTGGGCTTTTTTCCAGAATGTCACTTCGGAAAGTGACAGAAGATGGTTGTTCCTTGCCAATACTTCAGATATTGTCCAGGAAAGTTCTCCGGTGGAAAAAGTTTCGTTTTTGAGAGATGAAATGGCCAATATGGTATGGGGTGTGGAAGAAATCATCAGCAGTCCTTTCGGTGGTGGCCGCGATGGCGAACAACAGGCGAAAAAAACTGTCCGGCTTGTTGAATCCTTCAATGCTCAACACATGGCATCAGAAGAAGGAAAAGTTTCCGGGGAAGGATGGAAGTATAAAGCGGGTACATTGATGGCGGAGAACAGAATTCCATTTATTCCCCTGGTACTCGATGCTGCCCAGACAGCCGCATTCAAAAAAAGAAAAGTAATTCTGCAAAGGGCCGCTACACCAAGGGTTGCCGACCAGTTTGTTCCGGTTAGAATAAGACCCCGGACCAGTTTGCTTGGTCATACAGGCGCTCCCGAAAACCAGCGTCCCGGACCGATTTTTATCTTCGAAGAAGAAGTTCCTAAAACAGGAATGAAACTGAGCCTGGTATGGAAACGCACACGTTGGTTTAATGGTCAGACCCTGCAATGGCTTGCCCGCAAAAAAACCGTAGGTACCGGTGAGATTGATGCAAATTTCGTTTTTGATACACTGAAAAAAACCAATTTGTGATTTGCCTGAAATGAATAGAAAAAAAATTATCTCTTTCCAATGTATTGTTACTTTTTTGTTTTCTAAATCAGGCGTCTGATTCAATAATAATTTTTTCTCAGAAAATTAAAGCAGATTACGGAGCATATTCCAGGCAATCTCTCCAGCATGTTAGATCTTATTGTTCACTTTAAAAACGCTTGCTGTTAGAACGGTCATTTTAATATCTTCAATTTGTCTTTAGGCAACGATAGTATCATTTATTCTCATCCGGCAATAAGGAAAAAAATGTTGGGACAGGTGCTGGAAAATTCCTGCAACAAAAATATTTTTGTCCAAAGTGTAAAGAAGATGAATCGGATTTTTTATTGGTGCGGCATATGGGATTGATATGCCAGTAGAGAATTGTAACTGGCAAATCATTTTGAATGCACATGGTTCAACACCCGTGCCCGTATCTTTCTAAAATAATTATTAGAATAAATCCATTATATGCGCGAACCCTCCATTTACTACAT
>JANPJC010000220.1:0-1821 GCA_031425315.1 Chitinophagales bacterium | reverse complement strand
AAAAGTAAACCGACTGAGATCTGTTTTGTTTTTTAACGCACTGATGACAAAAAGTTCGCAGGTAAGCTGAGGTGTATGTCCTGATGCAAGACAGATAACGGCATCAGGTTTTTCATTCAGTAATGCAATCATCTCATCGGCAGCTGCCGTGGATAAAGCATGATGGTCTTTATAAATTTTGATACGCATATGGCAATAAAATTACAAGGCATTGGAACATTGATGAAGAAAGGAAACGATTTCAGGTAATGTGGCACTTCTTCCTTCTCTCACATAGTAACCAGACACAGCATTTGCTAAAATGAGGGATTGATCTGCGGGCAATTGCAACAGTACTGCTGCACAAAATCCCGCGTTAAAATTATCGCCGGCGCCAGTGGAGATTTTAGGATTCGGGATATAGAAACTTTTATAATAAACAGAATGACCCGCATTAAATACTGCAGCTTCTTTGGCTGCGTGCACCACAATAATGTCAATACCCATTTTGCTGAAAATAGCTTCGCCTAAACCTGCAATAGTTTTGTCTGAAACCTGTCCGAAAAGTATGCGGTGGATAATACCCGCTTCATTTCGATTCAAACTTAAAATAACTTTTGTGTGTTTCGCAAACTCTTGTACCAGACCAATGGCTTCCTCAATCTTTTTATCGCTTCTTTTGGAACAATCAGCGAGATCAAAAAAAACTGATTTATTATTTCGCTGGTTTCCCTGAATATTGACCACTTCAGTAATAAATCCTTTCCAGATATTAGTGGATGCATCAATTTCACTCCAGTTTAGCATACACACCAAATCACTTTGCTTGTATACCGCCGCTATTTGATTTAACCCGATTCTTTCTTTAATAACCTGCCAGCCAGATTTGTTCAATTCGCCCATATTACCCATCATTATCTTTCCATCGCTGAATTCAAATGCAGTGGTGTGGCCTGGATTGGCAAAACTATATCGTTTACAATTTGAGGGGAATATTTCGAAAATGGGATGTTGATGCGGATAACCCAAGGCGCCAATACAATGTACCGTTACACCGAGCTGACCCATGGCATTTGCCATGATAGGCATATTACCACCAAGTTTCACACTTTGTTCTTCCATTTCAAGGCTCAGACTGGCGCCCTTTTTGTCTACTATATACTGCCCGAATTCTCCAATTGTCGAAAATATTGATGGTGGCTGTTCAGCCTCTTTCATTTTAATCACTTTCACTAAGGTGTCAATAAAACCATCGAAGCCTGCAGCTACCGTTTTATGCTCCAGCAATACACTTTTTTTTGCCAGATTATCAGCCAACTCAATTACTTTAATAGTCGGAATATCTGCGGGAAGATCCGGTACCTTAATATTCATAACGGCAAAATAACTCTTTGTAAAAGAGATTAGGTAAATTTATGTGTGATCCTTTAAATTATTTGCTAAAATAAATGTTGGATCAGTTACGCGTACCATTCAATATTGCCAATGAAAAAGATATCACAGTTAATTGCTGAATATAAATCTGGCTGGAGCCTTCAACAACCCTTTTATACCGATCATGATGTGTTTGAATATGAATGGGATCATATATGGAAAAAATACTGGCTGTTTGCCGGCACCACCGCGGCAATTCCCAAAGCCGGTGATTTTTTTTTATACCAGGCACATAAAGATTCAATTGTTATAATTCGGGGCAATAACGGTGAAGTGTACGCTCATTTTAATACCTGCAGGCATCGGGGTTCGCTAATTTGTCTGGAAGAAAAAGGAAATACACCTAAGCTGATTTGTCCTTATCATCAGTGGGTATATGATAAAGATGGTTCGTTATTGAAAGCGAGA
>JANPJC010000219.1:0-3393 GCA_031425315.1 Chitinophagales bacterium | reverse complement strand
CAAGGCTTTATCTGATGGTGAAAATTTTTTAAAGAAGCCCGGTGGTGCACCAACAAATGTTGCGGCAGCTATCGCTGCGCTCGGTGGAGAAGTTGAACTGGTGGCGAAAGTGGGCATTGATCCTTTTGGCAGGCACCTCATTGAAGTGATGCATTCTTTTGGTGTATCCACCCAATTTTTGTTTCAGGATCCTGATTACTTCACCACCTTTGCTTTTGTTTCTCTAATGGAAAGTGGCGAGCGCGATTTTTATTTCAATCGTGGTGCCGATGGACAGTTAACAAGGGAAGAGGTAAATCAGATTAATCTTGACGATGTATCGATTATCCATTTCGGTTCGGCTACCGGATTTCTGCCCGGTCCGCTGCAGGCGGCATACCAGGGTTTATTACAGAAGGCATTGCGAAAAAATATTTTCATCAGCTTCGATCCTAATTACCGTCACTTGCTGTTTGGAAATAATCAACCCGCATTCATTGACCAATCGTGGAATTTCCTAAATGCCTGTCATTTTTTTAAACTGAGTGATGATGAAGCGTTACTGATTACCGGAAGTCCGACACTTCAAATGGCGGTTGATATTTTATTGGAGAGAACAAAAGCCGTCTTTGCCATTACATTGGGTAAGGATGGAACTTTGCTGGGTATGCGAGGAAAAACAATTACTGTACCAAGCATTCCAGTAAAGCCGATAGACACCACCGGCGCCGGAGATGCCTTTGTGGGTGCGATTTTATATCAACTGAATGAAAAACCTTTATCCTCTATTCATTCGCTGAGTTTTGATGATTGGCAATTGCTTACTGCCAATGCCAATAAAGCAGGTGCGCGTACCTGTGAGTTCATGGGAGCAATGGAAGCTTTTAAACATTTGAGTTCAGGAATCTTTAACTAATCAATGTGTATAATCATTTTCTCCATCAACGTATCAACCGAAATCTCCAGGAATCAGGAATTGACCTGGCAGGAAGAGATAATTTATTTTATACGCGTTTTGTGGCTAATGCAGCTTCGATTGATGCGTTATACCGGGAAGTTTATGGGCTTCATATCAAAGGATTTTCCCTGTTTGATCAACTCATCAATACTGTTGCAAATGCCTACAAAAACCGGCGCAAAGATCTGAGGGAAAAAGATGATGTAAAGGTGGAATACGGCCATTGGTTGCTGAGTCAGGAAATCGCAGGCATGAGTCTTTATGTAGATCGGTTCTGCAATAAATTATCAGGAATGCCTGACAAACTTGTCTATTTGAAAAACCTGGGTATAAATCTGCTTCACTTCATGCCTGTTTTTCAAAGTCCGGTTGGAGAGAGCGATGGTGGATATGCTGTATCAGATTTTAGAAAAGTAGATGAGCGGTTTGGTACGATTGATGACCTGTTATTTCTGCAGAAGAAAATGCAGGAGGAAAAAATGTACCTGATGCTTGATATCGTGTTGAACCATACATCGCATAAACATGAGTGGGCACAGAAAGCAAGAAAGGGCGATAAATTTTATCAGGAATTTTATTACATGTATCCCGATAGAAATATTCCTGATCAGTTTGAATCTGCTATGCCGGAAGTATTCCCTGAAAGTTCTCCCGGCAATTTTGTATTCGATAAAGAAACGGGGAAATGGGTGATGTCAGTATTTCATGATTATCAGTGGGATTTGAATTATGCCAATCCCCACGTTTTTATTGCGATGCTTGATACAATTTTTTTCTATGCGAATTTAGGTGTTGATGTTTTACGGATTGATGCTCCTGCATTTATATGGAAACAAATCGGAACGAACTGCCAGAACCTTCCACAAGCTCATACAATTTTGAGATTGATTAAACAATGTGTGCAGGTGGCAGCACCTGGAATGGCGATTTTAGGTGAAGCTATTGTTGCTCCTTCTGCAATTATGAAATATTTTGGAACAGGTCTGTACACTGCAAAAGAGTGCGATGTTGCATATAATGCCACCCACATGGCATTGCAATGGGATGCATTGGCAACCGGCAATTGCAAAGTAATGATGTCGGCGCAACATGAATTGTTACAAAAACCATATGGTACCACCTGGATCAATTATACGCGTTGCCATGATGATATCGGATTTGGTTATGAAGATTATATGATTGCGCAAGCTGGGTACAGGCCGCACGCACATCGGCAATTTCTGATGGAATATTATTCAGGTAATTTTCCATCCTCTGTTTCAAAAGGTGCACTGTTTTCTTTCAATCCCAAAACCGGTGATGCGAGGATTAGTGGTTCGCTGGCTTCTTTATGTGGATTGGAAACGGGGTTCGCAACGAATGATTCAGTAGCGATAGATTTGTCTGTACAGAAGATTATTATGATGCAGGCACATAGCTTTTTTCTTGGCGGTATTCCAATGTTGTTTTATGGAGATGAGGTGGGGTATACCAATGATTATAGTTACCAAAATGATGCGGGAAAAAGTTACGACAACAGGTGGATGCATAGGCCGGTTATTGACTGGGAAAAAAATAAAAAAGTTTATGAGCCGGGTACAGCTGAAGAAAGAATTTATAGTGCTACGAGGAAATTATTGAAAATACGACGAAAGCATCGGGTGGTTGCAGATGCTAAAAACCTGGTTTGGCTAAACATGCATAATATCCATATTGCGGGTTACCTGCGCACGTTGGATGAGCAGCGATTGTATTGCATTTTTAATTTCAGTAATGCCAATGTACACCTTACCTGGTATGCATTTAAGGAACATGGACATACGCCGGAGGCATTGGTTGATTTATGGTCGGGCAAAGAATTTATTGTAGGTAAAGATGATGAGTTTCTTGAATTACCTGCTTATGGTTTTTATCTTCTTGGTTCTAACATTTAGGCAGAGGAGCTGGCAATACATTTTTGCCGGAGAGACTTAAAAAAGTACGAAGTGAGAAGTATGAATTGCGAAGTAACAGCCATGGAAGGCTGTTCTTTCCGGATCTCCGCCTCCCCGGCAAAATACTTCAAAGCGCAGCGCCTTTCCTATCTTAATAAAGCGCAGCGCATAAATTAATACCACTAATTTGGACACAGAGGGCCACAAAAAAGTACAAAGTATAAAGTGCGAATTGCGAAGTAACAGCCGTAGAATATATTTTCCCGCCTCAGCGCCTCCCCGGCAAAATACTTCAAAGCGCAGCGCCTTTCCTATCTCAACAAAAGCGCAGCGCTTAAATTAATACCACTAATTTGGACACAGATGGCCACAAAAAAAGTACAAAGTATGAAGTGCGAATTTCGAAGTAACAGCCGTAGAATATATTCTCCCGCCTAAGCGTCTTCCCGGCAAAATACTTCAAAGCGCAGCGCCTTTCCTATCTTAATAAAGCGCAGCGCATAAATTAATACCACTAATTTGGACACAGAGGGCCACAAAAAA
>JANPJC010000218.1:0-5084 GCA_031425315.1 Chitinophagales bacterium | reverse complement strand
TCCCGGCCAGCATAAAGCCCTGGAACGTGTGTGTCTTGAACTGATTCGGATAAATATCCAGATCAGGTGCTGTACAAAAACATGGAAGCCTTTTTAAAGTAGTTTATGTTGAAGTGCGGAGGTCAAGCGAACCGACCGGCCGACTTAAAGCAAACCAACAAAAAGGATTGACCTTCCGCAGACTGCTTTCAGGAGTCGTTTGCAAACCACCTTATGCTGCATCAATCGGAAACTGTTGTTGTGGTGAACGATAAGGAAAAAAACGGAAACAGGATTTCTGTAGGTGCGTATTGCAGAGCTGAATAAATTAAATCAACTACGAAGCCCCGTTAGGCAATCAAAGATGTCGAAAGCAGGCAGTTACGTTCGTGCCTGTTAAGAGTGTAAAGGAAACCTGATTACTGTTTACATGACATTCGGGGTAAAGTTGACAGGAATGCAATACAGGGTTTAGTATGGAACAAGAGAAGTCGCTGGTGCGCTGTGAACTTGAGAAGGAAACAGCCGTGCAGGGATTGCACGAATCAGCGGCGGCGGACTAATCCGTAGTAGTATTGAAACCTGTGTAATGCAGGCGGAGCGAAGGGATTAGCCTGTTTTATGTTTTGATGATTATCTACAACCCCTTAAAAGGAATGATTGATTATTACGAAACGAAATCACAGCCAATTACCAGAGTAATGGTACTGCAGGCATACAGGAAAGTAAGGGGCAACAAGGGCAGTGCAGGCATAGACGACATGAGTTGGGCAGACCTGGATAAAGATCGGGATGCACAATTGTATAAGCTATGGAACAGACTGTCGAGCGGAACTTACTTTCCGAAGCCTGTAAAGGAAGTTGAAATCAACAAAGATGCATGGGTTAGAAAACTCGGCATACCAACTATTGTAGACCGTATAGCTCAGGAAGTGGTAAAGTCACATCTTGAGAAAATTGTGGAACCGCACTTTCATGAAAATTCCTATGGGTATCGTCCCGGTAAAAGCTGCCACCAGGCAGTAGAGAAGGCTTCGCAAAACGTGATAACTGCCGACTGGGTGATCGACCTTGACATCAAGGGATTCTTCGATAACATAGATCATGAACTTTTACTGAAAGCGGTTACACATTACTGTGGTGACAGGTGGGTATTGCTTTATGTTACCCGATGGTTGAAGGCGGGTATTGTTCAGCAGGATGGTAGGTATGCGGACAGAGAGAACGGCACTCCGCAGGGAGGCGTTATAAGTCCGTTGCTCGCCAACATTTTCCTGCATGTGGTTATTGATAAATGGATGCATCTCCATCATCCCGAAAAACCCTTTGAACGTTATGCTGATGACATTGTGGTTCATTGCAAGACAGAAAAACAGGCGTTGTTTGTATTGAAACAAATAAAACAACGAATGGCAGATTGCAAGCTTACACTGCACCCGGTAAAGACAAAGATTGTAAACCTGCGAGGTATGACGGAAAAGAAGTATCCACGTAGTTTTGATTTTCTTGGTTTCACCATCCGGCCACTCTGGTGCAAAACCAGTAAGGGTCACATGCTGATGGTATCAAGCTTTATGAGTACAAAATCTAAAACAAGAGTACTGGCAAAGTTTAGCAGCTTTGAAATCCACAAATGGCGCAAGCCATTGGAGGTGATAGCGCAAAAACTGACTCCGGTTATACAAGGCGTGATGAACTACTATGGAAAGTTTTGGACGGCGCACATGTACCGGGTTTGGCATCAGCTTAATCAGCGACTATTGAAGTGGGTTAAATGGGAAAAAGGCCTGTACAACAAAGCAGCCCGAAAGTGGCTGCATCAACAGTACAAGGAACAACCCCTTTTATTCCCACACTGGCAATTGGTACATCCATAATGTAGCAATACATTTGTGATTTAAAACAGGAAGAGCCGTGTGACGGGAGACTGTCACGCACGGTTCTGTGAGAACGCAGAGGTGAAATTACTTTGCGTGACTCGACTGGGCGTAATGCATTCCTAGAATATAATAGGTACAAGAAGTTCGCAGGAATTTGAAATATAATTAAATCAAGTTAAGATCATAAACATTGGTGACATTGTGAATAGTATTATGGCTTTATATCTACCGCTAATTTTGTTCTTTACCTTGCATTTTGCATTAATTCAAACACTAGTAAGAAGAGAAAAGTTGTGGCTTGCAGTAGGTTGCATTCTAATTTCAATATCATATTCCTATTTGCAATACCACAAAGAGGGAAATGTTTGGAATAGACAAAATGTGTTGTCTTTACTACCTGCGTCATATCTTGTAGTGGCTATATTTCTGAGATATGTGATCTTTAATCGGTATTTTTCGTTTCTGTTTAAACACAAGAGAGCTCCCTACGACCCAATAATGATTTATCCTGGTGTATTTACTGTTTATTGGGATGTGAAAAATTACAATCCTTCTCCAATTGAGTATTTTTACTCTTTTTCGATATTAGTATTTCCTTGGTGGATATTTTATTTATTGTAGATATTACATTAGATCTTGTTATCAAGATATTCTGTAAGTTCAATTTATTGCTTTATTTAAATTATAGGTTCATGCATTTGCTTTTCTGCATGTTATCAAAAAAGTTTATTGCTGACGTGGCCTTGTTATATTCCTATTCTGCCATTAAAAGGGAGTAAACATATATGGGTGATAATGAAGCTTTGAAGAATCAATAAATTTTGCACTACGCCCAACAGTCGGCTTTATGCAATCCGGGCTGACGGAATAGGCCATCGGCATTTGTAATTCTGACCGAGCTTCAGTAATTTGGCCTGGCAGACATTATATTCAATTCACCCAAGCGAGTGCCCGGCCAACCGGACGACATTAACACGGAAGTCCCGGCCTGACATAAAGCCTTTAGCGTTAGCAGCAACCTTTACTCTCATGAAGTACACATTTTTCATAATTATTATTATATTTTTTAGCAAGTATAAATCGACGTCTATTTTTGATTCAATAAAAGAGGATAGTTTCATAATTGATAGTAGTATTTCATTGACAGCAAAAACTAAAATTCGAGAAACGGAATTCGGATCAAAAAAATATTCTTTTATGGCGCCTTTCGAATCCCGATATTTCACAAATGACACATTGGTGTTCTCGGGATCTCGGGAGGAACAGATTTATGCTAGATATTACTTTGAAAATGACACGTTACACATTGCAGGTGGTCCAACTGGAATGTCAGGTGGTGGATTTCATGCCGTCATTACTGGGAAAGAGAAACACTTTTATCATTTTAATTGTGGCCATACTAAACGTCGGCTTAAAAAAAGTATAACCGATTCGACAGAAGTTTGTGTTGATGTTGAATGTAATAGTTACAATTTTATAATTTCAGACATTCCAGATAGTACGAAGGATAACTTTATTTATGGATTTGTTGAATTTAAAAGCAACGAGTATTTTTATGAAGAGAAACATATGGTTTCAAGACTTCGTCAAGAAATGCGATTTTATTTCCGGGCATATAATTTTCATTTTTCTCCAAGTTATAGATAAATAGCCCAAGGCTGCTGCTAACAGGTAGCTTTATGCAATCCGGGCTGACGGAACAGGCCATCGCCATTTGTAATTCTGACCCAGCAATAAACCCCATCAACGCGGTTTTAAGGTTGTACTTTTGTACTGGGCACGATAAATCTATTTTTGCTAATTCCGAAAACTTGATAAACTAAACACAATTAGAGTCCCAAATGAAAATGAAAAATACTGCATTACTATCTATCTATATTTTTCTTTCAGGTTGCGTTTCCAACAATGAAAAGTCATTTTATAAAAACATTTTAAATGATGGAGCCAGAAATAGCTACTATATACTTACAAGAGTAAAAACAGGTAGTAAAGAAAAATTATACATAGTTAACAATTATGATTTATTTGGTTATTTTTTTACTAATGGGATGGCTGAGGAACAATACGTAAACAAGGCTTATTCTATTTTAATTAAAAAAGAAGCAATAGAAATCGACTCCAGCCAACAATTTCAAAGCATATTCAAATGCCTTGATCCCCAAAAAGTCAAAGCTTTGCAGGCAAAGGGGGCAGACCAAATTATTTCTCAATACTTCAAAGGTAGTTTCATTAAAGAAGGAGTTTCTTTTGAAGATCAGTACCATATAATCGGTGCACTTTTTACTTTTCAGATTGCTACCAGACAGGAAGATGAGACAGGGTACCTGACTTATGATAGGGATGTAGTTAATTTTTGACAAAGCATTATGGTGATCGTGAAAGATGGAGGAAATTGTTTTTTCAATCTGATAATTAATTTAGTAACGAAAAGTGTTTCTCAATTTAGTGTTAATGAAGCCTTTTAAAAGAGCAGCAGCCAAAATTTCGCATTATTCAAACCGGGCTAAGGATAGGCTGATACAATTATACTTAAGCATTCTGAATACTAATTTCTTTAAACACTTTCTTGCAGAAAGAAGCCAATTAGAACTAAAAAGGTCCCCAAGCGGGGCCCCTATAAATAAAAAGTGGAGCTAAGACGTTGAAAATCAAAATATATCTGTAGTCCCGACAGGACTACTTTTCCTTACTTCATATTCCACCAAATTCTTTCAAAATCTTCTATACTATTGATAATCACGGTACTGCATTGTCATTTAAAGTCATTGAAAAGAATATAAAGCAAGAAAATGTTTTAACCATGTGTTAACCATGAAATGTACCTTTAGTAAAATGAAGGTCGTTTTATGAATTTGCCAAAAGTTAAACCTGTCCTTTTTACGGGAAAAACATACAAAGACGGGACTCATCCTATAATGATTAGGGTTACTATGGATAGAAAGCATACATACAAAAGCATCGGACATTCAGTGATGTCAGAGGCATGGAATGAGGAAGATTGTAGAGTGTGGGATAAAAAACCTGTAATTACAAAAAGGCAGGAAGGGCAACTTAACTCGACAAGACTCGAGCACTTAAAAACTTTATATGCTAACGCTCAAATTGTATCTAATGCGAAACACATAAATAGTGTTATCACTGATGCAGTTGCAGACATTAATCTAATAAATAAGAAGCTAAAAATTAACCAGAAAGAATTTGATATCAGTAATATCAAAAATAATA
>JANPJC010000217.1:0-4635 GCA_031425315.1 Chitinophagales bacterium | reverse complement strand
GGCCTCAGTACGCTGATCACAATTTTCATTGGTGGAATGTACCAGATCAATAACCAGGTATCGTCCGGCACCATTGCTGAATTTGTCGTGTATATCAATATGCTGACATTCCCGGTGAGTGCAATTGGCTGGGTAGCCAGTATGATACAACGGGCAAGCGCCTCGCAGAAAAGACTTAACGAATTTCTGGATACAGTACCAGTGATCCGCAATAGTAAAGAGAAAGTCAAAATCGAATCGGTAGAATCAATTGAATTCTGCCAGGTGAACTTCGTTTATCCGCATACCGGTATAAAAGCGCTGACAGATTTTAATCTCAAAATCGGGAAAGGTGAAAAAGTAGTGTTGGTGGGAAGAACGGGGAGTGGTAAGTCAACTGCCGCGCAGCTGCTCCTTCGGATGTATGATCCCGGTTCCGGACAGATAATGATTAATGGAATTGATCTCCGGGATATTGACCTGGGAAGTTTGCGCCGGCAGATCAGCTTTGTACCGCAGGATGTTTTTCTATTTAGCGACAGTGTTTCCAATAATATCAGTTTCAGTGACTTCAATGCTACGGTTGAAGAAATTGAGGATTCGGCCCGTTACGCAGTTGTCGATAAAGAGATTAATAGTTTCAGCGAAGGCTATAAAACAATGATCGGAGAAAGAGGCGTTACACTTAGTGGTGGACAAAAACAGCGTTTATCGATTGCCAGGGCGCTGAATAAAAAAGCAGGGGTATTGTTGTTTGACGACTGCTTAAGCGCTGTAGATGCCCGTACTGAAAAAGAGATTCTTTCCAACCTTCATGATTTTATGGAAGATAAAACCGCCATCATTATCACACACCGCGTATTCTCACTTTACGACTTCAGTAAAATAATCGTTCTTGATGATGGATCGATAGTTGAACAGGGGAACCATAACGAACTTATGGCATTGAATGGATATTATACAGATATGTTTCAGCAGGGTCAGGAAGGCCAAAATGAGGCTGTGAACGGTTCTCCGGCCAAATAATTTGCAATATTCCGTCGCCGGCACTATTTATTCTTAAATTTTGACAATTCAAAAACAATTTTATCTTTGTCCGGCTTATGTGATTGTCAAAACAAACCAAAAATTATTATTGTGGCGTACGAAAACAACGACAAAAGATTGGAAAGCGTTTATAGTAAACGCATCAGGGCTGGGAAGCGAAGGACTTATTTCTTCGATGTCAGAACTACCCGTGGAAATGATTATTATTTAACGATCACGGAAAGCCGTAAACGTTTTAATGACGACGGTTACGACAGGCACAAAATTTTTCTTTACAAAGAAGACTTCAACAAATTTCTCAAGGCGCTAACTGAAGCAGTGGATCACGTGAAAACTGAATTGATGCCTGACTTCGATTTCGATGCATTCAATCATGACAATGATGGTGATGGCGAAGGTTATGGCGATCAGGGTGAACATGTGAATGGAAAAGAAACTGTTGCAGTTGAACAGATTGCTGCTGTTCAACCAGCTCCGGCTCCAACGCCTGCACCTGCTCCTGCAGCACCGGCCGCTCCCGACAATTCTGCAACAGAGGAAGTAGACAAATGGTGATTTTCATATAAGATATTCCCCTTACCCAATTCATAAAGCCTTCCAACTGGAAGGCTTTTTTTATACCTAACAGCTTTAAGAAAACCTATTAGGTATACAGATTTTCTTAAACCTGCCAGGTCTGGATATACTAAAGACCTTCTTTTTCCGTATTATCTGGAATATCCAAATCTATGTTTAACCGCATGTTCGCTGTTTTAGCAGGTTTACTGTGTTACATACAGAGTAGTTCACAGGAACAATGCGGTTTTGATATACTACATAAAAAGGCGCTCGCCACTGATACTGCTTACCAGCGAGCAATCCGGGAACAGAAACAATTCATCAAAAAACAAATTGAAAGCCAACGAAATGCGCGCGTAATGGCACCGCAGGCTGCGTTGTATACAATTCCCGTGGTTGTTCATATTGTTCATACTGGCGGCGCAATTGGCACCGCTTATAATCCAACTGATCTCCAGATCCAGAATACCATAGCCGACCTAAATGCCGTTTACGACGGCACCAAAGCCGGAGCCGAAGGGGTGGGGGATATGCAGATTCAATTTGTTTTAGCTACGCGGGATCCATCATGCGCAGTTTCTACCGGTATCACCAGGACAAATGGATCCGGAATTGCAAATTATGTTTCAAATGGAGTGAATGTATCAGGCAGCGGAGGAACCGATCAACTCAATGTTAAGAATCTTATCCGCTGGGATGCTACCCGCTATTACAATATCTGGATCGTCAATGAAATAGATAATCATGACGGCACTATTGGTGGCTCTTTCACCGCAGGATTTGCTTATCTGCCCGGCGCACCGGTAAACCTTGATGGAACTGTAATGCTTGCATCACAAATGCAACCCAACAGAAAAACACTTCCCCATGAAATTGGTCATGCCTTTGGCTTGTACCATCCCTTTGAAGGAGGCACCACTGCAGTTTGTCCCGCTAATGTCGATTGTACTGCTGATGGGGATGAAGTATGCGACACTGATCCCATTCTTCAACCGACCACTGGCGTTTGCAGAACCGGCATGAATGCATGTGCCGGAGTGCCCTATAGCATTAATACTGAACACAATTACATGAATTACACCGGCTGCGCGACATTATTTACTGCCGATCAGCGCGACAGGGTGCTCGGATTTGCAGGCAGTTATTACAGGGTTTCTTTAAGCGCATCATGGGGTGCATCTTCAACCTACCCGATTGATCCATTTGTAACACCAACCGCAGCTTCCTGCACACCTACAACATCTGCAACCGGATTGAGTAACAACTTTGCAGGGCTGATGGGTTTAGAATTAGGTGGGCGTGTATTCGCTTCCGGTACTGCAATGATGGATGGGGGTTATAATAACGGCACTACAAGTTGCCTCAACCTGATTCAACTTACAAGAGGAAATCTTTATAATTACAGTTTTCTACCACTAAGTTCAAATTATGAACAGCTGAGAGGATGGATCGACTATAACAACAACGGCGTATTTGACAATGCAACAGAGCAGATTGTATTCCAGGATGATATCGGACCGCCGGATCCACTTAATATGGTGGTGACGGGATCACTTACTGTACCATTATCAGCAACAACAAATACTGTATTGCGCATGAGGATTACAGAAGAATTGTCAACCCGTTATGGAGGCGCTTTGAGTATTACAGGCGGATGTTATAATCCGGTGTACGGACAGGCAGAAGATTATCCGATGATTTTAATGCCGGAAACCTTGCTGCCGGTAACTTATGAGTTTTTTACTGCGGCAGTTGACGGTGAAAATGTACAGTTGAAATGGAAAACCTCATCCGAAATAAATGCTGCTACTTTCTACCTTGAAAGAGCATCACTTGGCAACTCATTTAAAACGATTGCAGAACGAAGGGCAACTGGTGCGTACTCGCAATATTCTTATATTGATGAAAAACCCGGTAACGGCACCTGGTATTATCGCATTCGACAGGTTGATTTAGATGGAACTGCAAAATATTCTGAAGTGAAGGCAGTGAACATTACAGTATCAGCAGGTTTGAAATTGAAATTATTGTCCAATCCTGTCCGGAATAATATTGGTTTACTTTTCTCTGCTCCTGTAAATGAAAAGCTGAACCTCAGAATTACTGATATATCCGGCAGATTACTTCACACCAGAACTATAAATGGAGAGGGGCAAACGAGATTTTTTGTCGACCTGAGTGACAAACAAATTTCAAATGGAGTTTACTTTCTTGAAGTAACAACCGGAAAGCAAAAATTTATTGAAAGAATTATCAAGCAATAGATTTGTTGCTACCTGGTGTTTGATTTTTTAGCATAACCGTTTTGTATTAGTTTAAAATGCAGCAGGTAATTTTGACTGATTGCGTTAGGCATCCAACGAATCCCGGTGGTATCGGGCACAAAACAAGGCATATTATCTTGCCTGAGTTTATAAATAGTACCCAGTTTGTAGTCTCCAATTTTGGGCTGTTGCGAAAGAAAACCAGGCGTTCGCTTTTTCATTCTGCCGGATGTATCCAACTTTATCCATGGTAATTGCTGTGCCGCCACATCAGAATGTAATGAAGCTGAAAAAACAAAAATCAAAATAAACCGCATAAGCTTTTTCTGCTGGATGATTATTTCCTGCATTTTACATATTTCAATTAGCATTTTTTTGTGGAAGATTGAAGGCGTGGGAATCAATGTCGTTCAAATAAGGAACGGATCGGATCAAGATTTGCTGCTTACTCAGGATTGTCTCCCAAGGGAACAGCCGCCACATAAGTATTGAGGGCACATTTTGAAGTGGGAAGTGTGAAGTGGGAAGTGGGAAGTAAACAGCAATCCTATCTTTTGTATTCAACTTTTTGTCTGTGTGGTTCAAAAAAGCACCGCTAAGAAGGTTGATTATTCTTACTTCAAAGACATTGAAGCGGGAATGGCGATTAAATGTTGACGTTAATCGAGTTCGTCCAGAAAACTTTTTTCATTGATGGATTCTTTCCCGCAACTTTCCGTTCTTTCCGTCTTACCGGCTACTGAATTTAAATCCGAATGAATAGGTAAAGTATCGCCGTTTTCAAATG
>JANPJC010000216.1:0-19760 GCA_031425315.1 Chitinophagales bacterium | reverse complement strand
CAGCAGGCGAGGGTCACTAAGGTAAAACTGGAGGGATTTGTTGAGGTAATGGGTTGGCGCGCTGTAGGTAATAAGCTCTCTGATTTTACAAAGAGTACTGAAATGGAGTGGGTGCATAAACCAGAGACGCCACAGCAGGAGCTGTTCTAACAGTCACAAGTTGTAAAAATCTGTCAGTCGGCTACCGCTTCTTTCGTCGTATATAAACTGTTCCGTTTAATTTAAAGTCGCTGGTGGAAAATAATTCAAAGCGGTTATATCCGTCGTTAATAACAACCAATGCCGTGTTTGGCGGGATACTGCCGAGACTTTCGGCAAATATGCTGAGTTCGTTCAGTTCGACAGTGGTATCCAATCCAACATAAAGATTTACACCCTGTGCAGTCAATGGCTGGTGAGTTAGGACGGGCACTTTGTTATAGAATACTGAGATGGTATCACCATCAATGTCTCCATTATCGTAGAAGGTTAAGCGAAGAGAATCCGATTCTACCAGGATTTCTTTCACAGGCAGTGTTTTTCTTTGCTTGAATGCAAGTTCGAGTGTAGAGGGTTCAATTTTCTTTTTTTCGATTATCAGTTCCGGAGTAACCACCACTTCTTCTTCCATCGGTCTCCAGATGCGTTGGGCAGCAACTCCCTCCTGAATGATACTGTCAGGATTTGTTGCATTAATATCTTTTGTAAAATTGATTGTGAGATCAGGGCATGTATATCTATACCTTTCATCCCTTAGAAAATAACCTTTTAGATTTGATTTTAATTTTGACGTGGTGAGTACTGCTTCAAAAGTCATGAAACAGTCCACAGAAGGTTTTGCTGCAGATGAACGAAAGTACATGATGGGTACCTGCTTAAATTCAAGCAGCCGGGTAGTATTGTTATATGTTCCTCTAACAAAAAAACTCTGATAGCTGTTCTTAAAATAATAACCCATGATTCCGGTCACTTCGCGACCTTTTTGCTTCAGTGTTAATTCTGCGAGATAATTGTTATGTGACCCCTGCAATAATACATCTGCACGGCCAAACCAGCTACCTGTAAGCGTTTGGGCTCCAAGGTGAGCAGCGCACAATAAAAACAGACCACACAAAATTGTTTTCATAAGATATTTGTGAGTGAAAATATCATGCCATCTATATCTGAGGTTGACTACCAATAGTTTATCCTTAAACGTTGGGTTACTTAATAAATCTTTTCATCTCCCTTTCTGATTCGCGTTGCTTGATACTATCCCGTTTGTCGTGAACCTTTTTACCCCTTGCCAGACCGATATGAATCTTTGCAAGGCCTTTTTCAGTAAAAAAAATTTTCAAAGGAATAATCGTATAACCTTTTTCTTTTGTTTTGTTTTCGAGTTTTTTTAACTCTTTTGCGGTAAGCAGCAGTTTTCGTTCCTGTACCGGATCATGATTGGCGTAGTTGCCAAATTCGTAGGGAGATATGTGAAGACTTTTAATCCACAATTCTCCTTTGTGTAAAAAACAATAAGCGTCGTTGAAACTGGCCTTGCCTGCACGTAATGATTTTACTTCAGTGCCGGCAAGCACCATCCCTGCATTGAAAGTATCATCAATGAAGTATTCGAAGTAAGCGGAACGATTTTTAATTTCCATGTATAGCTGCAACTATTGCGTAGATGCTTTGTGAATTCACATCAGTTTTTAAACAATGTAAGCAGCGCCCCAATTTTTTCTTTCAGCGTTTTGCGATTGACGATGAGGTCAAGAAATCCATGGTTCATCACAAATTCTGAACTCTGAAATCCTTCGGGTAAATCTTTTTTGATTGTTTCCCGGATCACCCTGGGACCTGCGAAACCAATCATGGCACCAGGTTCGCCGATATTAATATCACCCACCATTGCGAATGATGCTGTTGTACCACCATAGGTAGGGTCTGTACAAAGAGAAATATATGGAACTCCTGCTTTAGAAAGCTGAGCCAATTTGCCGAGCGTTTTAGGTAATTGCATCAATGAAAATGCGCTTTCCATCATCCTTGCGCCACCACTTTTGCTGATGATCATCAACGGTGTTTTATGCTCACGACAGTAGTCAGCAGCACGGGCGATTTTCTCACCCATCACGCTGCCCAGCGAACCGCCGATAAAATTAAAATCCATACAACACACCATCAGCGGATGACTGGTAACGCTACCCAATGCAACAGTCAGTGAGTCGTGTAAACCTGTTTTGTAATATGCTTCTTCCAATCTTTTTTTATAAGGCTTCAAATCACTGAACCCAAGAAAGTCAATTGATTTCACCCCTGTAAAAAATTCAGTATACTGTCGGTCGTCAAAAAGAATTTCAAAATAATCAGCACTTCCAATACGATGATGATATTCGCATTGAGGGCATACATAAAGATTTTCTTTCAGATCAAGTGTTGTACAGGTATACTTACATTGAGGACACTTGGTCCACAAACCATCGGGCGCTTCTTTTTTTTCAGACGTGGAGGTGTTGATCCCCTTTTTAATGCGTTTAAACCACCGGCTGTTAGCGGCATCCGATTTCCCCGGATCACCGCTTAACTGGTCGTCAAAATCTTCCTCGTATTTTAAGGCCATATCAGATTAAGTTTTTTGTACCCGGATGTCACAAGTCCTATAGCCGGGTGTACCGTAATTTATAAAACAGGGTTAATCCTGTTTCCGGCACTAAAGGGAACAAATGTAGGTAAAAAACTGTAGCCAAATAACAAAGTCAACCCGAACGGGCCGGGCCGTTCGGGTTGATCTATAAAACAGATAAAGGGTTGTTTATCAAGCGATAGTTATACTATCATCCAGGTATACGTCCTGGGTAGCTTCCAAAATTTCCACACCTTCTTTGAATGGCCGTTGAAAAGCTTTACGGCCAAGAATCAATCCCATGCCACCCGCGCGCTTGTTAATCACTGCAGTATACACTGATTCTGCAAGGTCGGCCATGCCTTTTGATTCACCGCCCGAGTTAATCAGTCCCACTCTGCCGCCATAACAATTCAAGACCTGGTAACGGCAAAGGTCAATCGGATGATCACTTGTAAGTTTTTCGTAAACCAACGGTGAAGTTTTACCGTGTTTAGTGGCAAGGTATCCACCGTTATTGGTAGCTAATTTTTGTTTAATGATATCAGCCTGCAAAGTCACGCCAAGGTGATTAGCCTGACCAGTTAAATCAGCAGAAGTGTGATAGTCGATACCATCTACTTTAAAACCGTTATTCCTGGTGTAACACCAAAGAATTGTAGCCATTCCCAATTCATGTGCATATTCAAATGCTTCCGCCACTTCTTTCAGCTGACGGGCACTGGGGTCCGATCCCCAGTAGATAGTTGCACCTACAGCTACAGCGCCCATATTCCACGCTGCTTTAATAGAACCAAACATCGTTTGGTCGTAGCGGTTAGGCATACTTAAAAATTCGTTATGATTGATTTTTACAACAAAAGGGATTTTATGTGCATACTTGCGGCTCATGATGCCCAATACGCCATATGTTGAAGCCACTGCATTGCAACCACCTTCAATAGCGAGTTTGATGATATTTTCAGGATCAAAATAAATCGGGTTAGGGGAGAAAGCAGAGCCTGCACTGTGTTCAATACCCTGGTCTACCGGAAAAATAGAACAGTATCCTGTATCTGCCAATCGGCCACTGCCCAACAAAGCCTGCATACTTCTCAGCACCTGATTATTCCGGTTGCTGTTCACCCAAATTTTATCCACGTGGTCTGCAGAAGGCAGATGAATGGTGGATTTATCAATGGTTTTTGATGTGTGACCCAGCAGGTATTCCGCTTTGTCACCAAGCAGATCCAGAATTTTTTTATTAGCCATGATGGTTGTTTTAAATTTCGGCAAATATAGGGCTTAAAGCATAAATATAATTTAAGGATACCCACTCATAACAGAATTTCGGCTAAGTGTGTGAGATAGCCGGGTACAAACTGCAACCGGCTGCCATACCAACTGAACATTTCGCCGTTAACAAGGGCGAGTTTACACTTTGGAACACATAGTTGAAAATCGCTAATATGTTTTTCATTAAAAGGATAAGGCTCGGAAGAGAGTAGGATAATTTCCGGTGCCTGTTCCTGTAAGTCCTTAAATGATACTTCAGGGTATCTTGATAAATGGCCAAAAACATTAATCATTCCAGCTGATTCAAGCAGGTGATGAATAAAAGTTTCACCACCAGCCACCATTACAGGATTTTGCCAAATCAGGTATGCGACCCGCAAAGATTTAAAGCCAGGTTTAAAATGTTCGAAACGGGTTTGTATCGTTTGGATTATTTCCTCAGCTTTAGATTTTCGGTCAGTCAGTATTCCGATATCTGTTATCATTCTATAGGAATGATCCAAAGTTTGAATATCGCTGGTATATACCGGGCAATATTCCCTTAGTGCGTGAATATCTTCTTTGTAGTTTTCTTCTTTATTGGCAATGATAAGGTCGGGATGCAGGTCCCTAATTTTGCTTACGTTGATATTTTTGGTACCCCCAATTTTAGCTTTCTGAATCTGCCAGGCAGCGGGATGAATACAAAATTTTGTAATACCTATTACCTCTTCATTTAGTGCCAGGTCGTAAAGCAATTCGGTTTGCGATGGAACGAGAGAGACGATACGTTTGGGGGAGCTATTCAATTCAATCTTTTCGCCAATCTGATCATATAAGGTTATCATGGATAATGAAGGTAGCTAAATGACTATTTTGTTGCTGACCTGATCGCTTGTTTTTGGACACAAAGGGGCTTTTGAAGTGCGAAGTAGGAAGTGGGAGGTGGGAAGTGAACAGCCTTCATCTTATACTTTTTAAGTTAATCTATCGACCGCGGGCAGTTGATTTTGACTGATATCGTTTAGAATATTTAATTTATTTGGAAAGGAACAAAGCGCGTAAAGGAATAGCTACATGTTATAATTATTAATCTCAATTAGAGCAGTTTACGCCAGTTATTTGAAATAAAACTTTGAAGTTGTGAGATCGGTTAATTGTATTGGCTGGTTACTTCCCACTTCCCACCTCAGACTTCGCACTTAAAAAAAAGCCCCGCCCTTTGGGGGGCGGGACAAATCATTTGTCAGAAGCCTTATTCAACTGGTTTTTCGTAATAGGATTTCAAATTTTACCAGGGATGAACCTGGTTCTGACAATTTTTTTTTCGGATGGTGTGATTACAGGATCTTGGATTTTGGTTTTTGGTTTCTCGGATAACTTGGACATTTGTGGTTTTTCAGGAAAATTGGTCAAACAACTCCTATAAAATTGTTTGTCTCGATTCTTCGATAGTCATTGGATTTTGGGGTTTCTCAGTCAGCTGTTTGGTTTGGTTTTTCTGGATAAAAGATCAAACAATTTTTTTGTCTGAGGTTTCAATCCGGGTTTTTGTCAATGGCATTGGATTCAATTGGTTTTTCAGGACGTTGGTTTTTGGTTTGTTCATGTTGGACATTCGATTTCGGTCTTTCTGGACTCTTGGATTCAATTGGATTTCAAAAACATTGGATTTCGTTGGATTCTCGACTCATTTCAATTTTTACTTGAAATAAGTGGATATTGGAATGGCTTTCAATTAGCTGAAAAAAGGAGCTGGATATTGGATTTTATATGTATTAACCGCTGATGGGTTAAAGTAGAAGTTGACCGACATTGGATTTTATCACCTCTTTCGTAGGTATTGGATATAACTTCTTTTCGGATGGTTTTGGATATTGGCCTGGTCAAGGTGTATTTATCCTTTTCAATCAACTTCTGGAACAAAGATAGTCTCCTGAAGCTCGCTGTGCAAGAGCGTTTTCACCCTATTTTAACATCGCACTTTATACTTTCGCTATAGAGGGTATACACTAATCGTGCCGGGTATTCTTTCTATCAAAAATATAGTAGAACTACGCGAAAGAGGGTATTTGATGGATTAAATAATTGAAATAAACTTAATTAAGTCAATGTAAACGAGTCGATTAGGTCTTATTTGTGCATTATTTTGCTAAGGCCTGCAGAATATCATATTTCGTTACAATGTGGTAAGTCCCCGTTTCGTCTTTTCCCAAAACTGCGCCATTCTCCCTGTTAATAAGTGCACTGATCTTTTCCACAGGTGTATTGAAATCCACAACAGGATAAATCTGTTCCATCACTGCGCTCACTTTTTCGGTCCTGATATCCGGATTAGAGAACACCTTTTGAAATAATCCATTTTCGCTTATCGACCCGACCGGAGTTTCTTCATTAAATACAGGTATGTGTTCGATATCATATTTTTTCATCAGCTCAACTGTTTCTGCTATAGTGTGAGATGGATTTACAGCAACCAGTTTTTGTTTTGTACCTCTTCCGTTTAGGATATCCCTGAAGGTTTTCACTTCCAGAAATCCTCTTTCCATCATCCATTGATCATTATAAATTTTGCCAACATACCTGCTGCCGTGATCGTGGAAAACACAAACAACAAGATCATCTTTTTTCAGCCGGTCTTTTAGCTGCATTAATCCCTGTAAACAACTGCCTGCACTATAGCCGCAGAACAGACCTTCTTCTTTAGCAATGCGCCTCGCCATGATAGCGCCGTCTTTATCAGTAACCTGTTCAAAATGATCAATGACTTTCATATCATAGTTTTCAGGAACAAAGTCTTCACCGAAACCTTCTGATATATAAGGATGCACTTCACTCATATCTATTTCGCCTGTCCGGAAATATTTTGTTAGCAATGAGCCGTACACATCTATCGCCCAGATCTGGATAGCCGGATTCTTCTCTTTAAGATACTGCGCTGTACCAGTGACCGTACCACCGGTACCTGCGGTACATACGAAATGAGTGATTTTACCATCAGTTTGCCTCCATAGCTCAGGGCCGGTGCTCTCATAATGAGCAAGTCGATTGGCCAGGTTATCATACTGATTGGCGTGAAAACTGTTGGGAATTTCCTTCGCCAGCCTGCGGGCAACTGAATAATAACTTCGCGGATCATCCGGCTCCACGTTAGTGGGACAAACGATCACTTCGGCACCCACTGCCTTAAGGATATCCATTTTTTCTTTTGACTGTTTGTCTGTTGTGGCGAATATGCATTTGTATCCTTTTACAATCGCCGCCAATGCCAACCCCATTCCGGTATTACCGGAAGTTCCTTCTATTATGGTTCCCCCGGGTTTGAGCTTTCCTTCTTTTTCAGCCACCTCCACCATTTTCACTGCCATGCGGTCTTTTATAGAGTTACCGGGATTGAAATAATCCACTTTGGCTAAAACGGTGCAGGGAAAATCTTTCGTGATTTTATTCAGTTTTATGAGGGGGGTGTTGCCAATTGTTTCCAGTATATTATTCTTAATGTCCATTCTTTTATGTTGAGGCATAAAGGTAAGTAAAACAGCCGTTGCTGGTTGCGGGTTGCTGGTTGAACAGCCAATATACAGACTGTAGACGGTAGAGAACAATAAATACGAGTGAGCAGCGAGCCGGAAACAAGGTTTTTTTGTAGCGGTAAGGCATAGTTTGCCGCTACAAAAAACAGCCGTTACAGGTTGTAGGATTTAAGTTTGATGTTTCCTGGCGCCTTCTTGAATTCACGGAGATTGTCTTAATCACCTTATTTCAATTTCCCGTTGACACATTCACATTCACCCGATCATGTGAATTGACGATTGACAATTCACGATTCACGCGGGCAACGGCTGTTCATTCACCCATTGACACATTCACGTATTCACCTATTTTTGACGGATGAAAGCATACCTCATAGGCGGACTTGCAGCAGATGAAAGGGTTTTCAGGCATCTCCGTTTTCCAGAACATTACCAGCGGCAATTTCTGAACTGGCTTGTTCCTTTTGAAAATGAGAGTCTGGAAAGTTATGCGAAACGCATGGCTGAACAGATAGATATGACAGAGAAATTCATACTTGTGGGCGTGTCTTTTGGTGGGATGCTGGCTACGGAAATCAACAGGCTGTACCCGGCAGACAAAACAATTTTAATAGCGAGTGTACCGCATCCCAGTCATCTCCCTGCTTATTTCCGTTGGATGCAGCGAGCCCGGTTACCGAAGATTATACCCATAGGAATGATTAAAAAATCGGTAATGCTCAACAGGCTTTTTACCGCTGAAACTTCTGAGGACAAAGAAATAGTAAGGGAAATGGTAAGAGCAGCCGATGCCCGGTTTATCCGCTGGGCACTAACTGCAGCATTGGAGTGGAAAGGCGCTGACGACAATGTGGAATGTATACACATCCACGGCTCAGGTGATATCGTTTTTCCCATTCGTTATACTAAACCATCACATACCATAAATAAAGGCGGCCATCTTATGGTGATGGACCGCGCTAACGAGATTAATAAAATTCTGGCTGCACTTTTAGTTTAGATATGCTTTTACACCAGCCCTTTGGATTCGCGGCCTTCTCTTTTCTTTTTGTTAAGAAAACGGTCGAAGAGCATTAAAGCAATCACTGCATCGGCAACAAAAAACAAATTCAACATCGTTGGACTGATATATTGTTTCCAGTCAAAACTGTACTTAGAAAAATCTATGTTAGTGATTCCGGTTCCGTTTCCACCCGAATAATCAAGCTGGGTAAACATATAAACAAGGCTCCCTCCAATGATCAGTAAAAAGAATGCTGCTATGCTGTAGATGATCTTATTATTGATGTATGATTTTGTAGCCGGGGCAATTTTGAGTTTGGTTATTTCCTCCATCACATTTTTACTGAAGCGCATGGATGGCTCTTCTAGCTCCGTTGACTTTACCATAGCCTCAAAAGAAATTATTTCTTCATGCACTTTCTGCCATTGGCTATCTGAATGCAGCAACTTCTCCACATCCTCACTTTCTTTATCAGAGAGGTGCCCGTTAAGATAATCCCAGAGACGTTCTTCGATATTTTTTTGCGTATCCATAACCTTCACTTATATGTAATCTAATTTATTTGTTTGATGAAGAACACTAGCTGGTCGTTAAAGTGCTAACCTCTTCAGCAAAATATTTTTGCATCTTCTCTTTTAAACGTTGCCGCGCTCTGAATAATCTAACCTTCACTGCATTTGGTTCTATACCAATAATCTGACCGATCTCATCAAGACTTTGGTCACCTTTATAAAACAAAGTAATGATCTGCGCATCATCGGCAGATAACATGGCAATGGCATTATTTACCATCTCCCTGCGCGATTTATCTTCCATCTGATTTGCTTTGAAGTCTGATTCCTGGTTTTCGACCTGGAAGAAAGTGCCTTCCTGGTCAAGTGAAATGATCTTCAATTTTTTCTTTCTCAGCAGGGTGATGCTCGTGTTATGGGATATCGTGTATAACCATGTGCTGAATTTCGACCCGCCCTTAAAATCAGCAAGGGAACGAAACGCCTTGACAAAAACATCCTGCGCAATCTCTTCAGCATCCTCCCGCGATTCAGTCAGTCTGTAAGCCAATGTGAATATGTAATGCTGATAGCGCTCCACCAGTACTTTATATGACTGGTGATCGCCATTCAACACCTGGCTGATCAACTGTTGGTCAGAAATTGCAGTTTGCATTCGAAATCATATGACTACGGCAAGTTAATAAAGGTTACAGCAAGTCATAAGTCTTTAGTAATTAGTCTTGAGTCTTTTAATAACATTCTTTATATATGGGGGACTGATAAGGGATACTGCAGTTCACCATAATTCTAATTTAGGTAGCGGCCGTTTCATCTGACATTAATTAGTTTGGAGCAATTCGGCCATTCGGGAGATTTAAATTGGCTAATCAATTTGTTGCCATCTTCGGATTTTCGTATAAATTATTGATTATCAAGTTATTTAAATTTATTCAAAAATACCTGTAACCTCTTTGAATCAGTTGTAGTCTGATGTTCCGTACACATTAAAACAAAAAATAAAAAACCCTTTTATGGATAGCGGAGAAGTATTAATCCCGATTTTGGTTCCACTTGGCGGCATGGCAATGGTATTTGGCATATTTTATCTCAGAAGCCGCGAATCGATGGCAATGATAGAAAAAGGCATGAACCCGAAAGAGTTTGCCAACAGGCCAGCACCTTACCGTAACCTTAAAAATGGTCTGCTTCTGCTCGGTGCAGGTATAGGTCTCGCGTTAGCATACCTGATCACGCAATACATTTTACATGATGAAGAGAACCCTGCCCTTTGGTTTGCGTTTGTGGGTATAGGTGGTGGATTGGGATTAATTTCTTCTTATAAAATAGAAAAAAAGGAGCTGCTGGATAAGGAAGTAAGTCTTTGATGAGACAAATTATCGATCTATTTTATTGGAGTTGATTTATACTAAAGAAGCTGTTCTGTAGTGGAGCAGCTTTTTTTTGTGCTGCGCTTTGAATACGTATCCGGTGAGACGGTGAGAGCGGGAAGGTTATAGGAAGAATAGCCTTTAATATTTGGTGCTTCACAATCTTCGCATTTGTTGTATTTTCTTTGTGTCCTCTTTCCCTTTGTGTCCAAACTTTAAAATTACTTAAGTAGGTTTGACTTTTTCGCTTCCATTTATACATAGCCGGAAAGCCGGAAAGTACGGTAAGGTGCGGGAAAAATTAAAGCCGGTGTAACCTTATCAGATTGAGCATTCAACCTGTTTGTTAAAATGATTTGGAACATTATTCCCGGTATCGTTTTTGAAACTCATTAATATCCTTCGCCTGAAATAGATTAACTTAAGCAAATCCGAAAGTTTTTTAAGTTCTAAAATTATTTTGTGCTGATTTACACTAACGAAAATATACCCGTTGAAATGCAAATTCTTGATCCGCAGGATTATGGCGGGTTAGAAGAATATTTTGCAACACTGTCACCTGAAACCAAAAGCCGGTTTGGTCCGCATCCGTTTACAAGGGATGATATTGCCGCCGTTTATGCGCACCAACATTTATATAATGGCTATATAGCAAAAGAAAAAGAATCCGGAAAAATTGTCGCATATGCCATTATCAAAAACGGATGCCTGGAACACGATTTTGAAAGGTTACATGCTTATGGGATAGAGCCGGATAATTTCAAAGATTGTACCTATGCTCCCTCGGTTGCTGATGACTGGCAGGGGAAAGGAGTGGGGTATCAGTTGTTTAAATTTATCTTATCAAAGTTAAAAAGTGAAGGTTTTCATCGCATACTGCTTTGGGGAGGAGTACAAGCTGCAAATCAAAATGCTGTCGAGTATTATAGAAGAAACGGGTTTAATATTCTTGGTAGTTTTAACCATAATGGAGAAAACTATGATATGATTTTCGATATAACCTAAATGCAGCCTGAATCTAATTTGATTATTATTAGTTAAGAGAAGTCCGGATCGATAATATTTCCGTGCTATAGTTTAATGTTTCCTACGCTTTTAAACTCTCCGGACTTCTTTTGAATTTTCTTTTCCTCAGAATAGTTCATCACACTTTTTCACTTCTGCGCTAACAATGCTTACACCAATATCTTTCCTGCATCTTTCGGCCTGCTGAAAATGACGCTCATCGTGTGCAATCAAAAATCGAAATGTATCTCCCACACTTAATCGTATCCATTTCGAAATAGAAACAGGGATTTTTGCAGCATTAACATCCAGCACAAATGCCTTTCTTACACTGATTAATAAGTCTTCCTGCTGCCTGATAAATTTTGCTACAACCTCATGCGGATCTTCTATATCATCAGGGATATATGCTTTGAAAGCTTTGTATTTTTTTGTTCCTGTTTTTGGATCCATTGTGTTGACGAAATAGTTGCCGAACCACGAAGAATTTAATATAGTATTATCTGGAATATCAGCTATTGATACTAATGCACTTTTAATATTGGGAATATAATAGTCGCCATATCTGTTGAGGTGTTCCAGGCATTGAGCGATACACCATCCACCATTGGATGGTGTTTTGAGTAACTCCTGAGCCGATAAATTCTGATAAATTGTAATCGCTGTATCCAGATGTTTTTCAACTAAACCTTCCAGTTCTTCCAATTTCTCTAACTTGTTATACTTTTTCATATGCTGATTTTTTATGTGTAATAAATAAATGGTAACACATTAATAAAGCAAGACCCATCAAAAACAGTAGAGATTCGATTTTCAGCCATTGAACTCCAAAGCCTCCCAGCTTTCCATCTGCAAAAACAGTCAATATCCTTGAAAAGGCATATAGTCCCCAGAACATGCTAAGAAACAGCAGCCCTTTGCCCACATCCTTTTTCATCAAATAAATAAGCGTGAAATAAATGGTGAGTCCGACTCCGCCATACACGCCGCGAATAGAGCTTGAAGCATCATTACTTTCCAATTGGACATTAACAAGGTTCATTATCATTTGTGGATCGTACCAGGCCTGCAGGCTGACGAAAAGAAGGCACAGTGCCGAAGTAAAAATATATACCCTGCTGCCGATTATTATGATTTTTTCCTTTTTCATTTTTACGTCGATTTAATGACGACACAAAAATGAAAAGTTTCGAAATATAAATTCTTGGTAAATACCAAGAATTAGGTTTCGATATCCGGAGATTCAATCTACGGATATCGAACCTTATTTATAAGCTTACTAAAATTACTCGGATCGATACTTAAATAATTGGCAAGGTATTTATGCGGAACAAGCTGCAGTATATGCGGGCTGCGTTGTAAAAGTTTTCTGAGCTTTTCTTCGGATGAATAACATTGTAATTCAACCAATCTTTCCAATACGCCGGAAAATGCACCGGTTAAGCCTTTGCGGATTAATTTGTCTGTGTCATGACTGGTTTTGAGCAGTTCGTCCAGTTCGGCAAAAGTAGCACGAAGGAAAATGGATGGAGTTAGTGTTTCATAAAAAAACCGGGAAGACGATTGTAATAAAAACGCATCCAGCACGCCCCCAAACGATGGCGGGTAAGTGAACAATACTGTTGCTTCACGGCCGTCGTCATCGAGATAGTACATCCGTTGAACTCCTTCCTGTACAAAATAGAGATACTTTTCCTTGCTGCCCGACACGGTCAATATCTCTTTTCTTTTTGCTGAAAATGGTTGCCAGATTTTTTCAAAAGCAAGCCAGTCCTGTTCAGGCAGCGGATGAATACTGTCTGTTATTTTTTTGATTTCAGGAAAACGGATTTCACTCATTTATTTACTTCCTGTTATAAGATAGACAACAACTTTTTTCTTCTATTTCTCAAAATTGATAGACGCGATATTCACTACGTTTTCGTCAGGTTTAGTTTTTTTCACAATAACAAAATAGAGATCGTGCCGACCCGTTATTTTTTCTTTTAACGGCGCCGGGGCAAAGAAGGTTTTATCATTTTTTTCTACTGCAGTAAAATTGGCCACGGCAATAACGGGTCCTGCGTAGGAGTCCAGTCGCACTTCTATCGCTCCTTCCTTATTTCCGGATCTCAATTCAAAATTGATTTGCTTAATTGTATTCAGGTCAATATTCTTGAGGTAGATATGCGACTTGTGACTTCCCGCTCCCACATTATTACCGAAGCGCGAAAACCCCGGATGTGCATCAGCATGTACGGGTTTCACATTCGCACTGCGTAAACTCAGCACCTCAGCGCCTTTGAGCGGATTAATACCATTTGCACCCTGATCAGTATAGGATGCAATCAAAGTATAAAGCCCTTTTGGATCATCTGTCTTGCCCAGGTTCAGTTTGATGTTCCCATTTACCGGTAATGATTTTACCTGTACCTGTGCATCTGCCAATGACAAAATATATTTCACCATTTCATTCACATCCAAAGGAGATAATTGAGGATGTGCACTCATTACATGTTCTGTACCCCAGTTGCCGCCACCACCTGCAATAACTTTTGATGTTAGTTTTGCCAAAGCGCCAGTTTGCGATTTGTACCGTTCAGCAATTGAAGAATAGTCAGGACCCACAGATTTACCTTGTACTACATGACAGGCTTTGCAATCGTTTGCTATTATTAATGCCGCGCCCGGATGCGGATTTTCTGCATTCACATTTGATCTGGACGACAATAGCTGCGCGTCGTTACTCAAACTACCCGCATTTTTGTTATAGTTAAAAAATACGCCAGCCTTTGCCGATTGATTTCCATCTTCCGGATCATTTACTTTAACAGTATATGTAAATTGATCATCAGGCCAGTAAAATGATTTATTGTGATTGGTTACGATTTCAACAACAGGCATGGCATTACCTGCTTTCACTAAAACCGTATCTGTGCCATACAGTCCACTCTGGTCGCTGACTTTCAACACAACATTATAATTTCCAGCTTTCGTAAATGTATAAACGGAACTGGCTCCTTTCGCGATAGCGTTATTTTCAAAGTTCCATTCATAGTTGATTTCATCATCATCATCCGGATCAGCAGAACCCTGGGCTGTAAATTTTACTCGCAGCGGTAGAGCCCCGGCAATCTCTTTAAGTTTGGGATAGCTTTTATTTTCTGAAGTCAGATAAACTTTAGCAGCTAAACTGGCTACCGTAGATGAATCAACAATTGTTGCGCTCGCTTTTGGAGCGCGGTTACCCTGGTTATATTCAATCTTCACTAACCTGGCGTCTTCATTATCTGCGCCATAAACTGAGCCATACTCCAACATATACATCACACCATCTTTCCCAAAAGCCAGATCAATTGGCCTTCTGAAATCGCCATTCGCCACCATAAAGGTTTCGCTTTTCTGCAGGTTTTCTTCTTTGTCGAATCGTAATGCCATCACCCAATTACGCATCCAGTCAAAAACAAATAAAGCACCATCATAATAAGAAGGAAACTTCGTGGAGGAACTAGCCTTATCATCATAAGTATAAAAAGAACCGGCCATTGCACTTCGTCCACCCTGGCCCAATTCGGGAAATTCGTCGGAGGAAGCATAAGGATACCAGATCATTGCTGGCACAGCAGGAGGGAGTTTCTTCAACCCGGTATTATTAGGCGAATTATTTTCGGGAGCATCCGCATTGAATTTTGGTCCTGCAGTACTGGTGGCAAAGTCCCATTTCGCGTATGCCTGATTGTTACCTACAAAAAGCGGCCAGCCATAATTGCCTGGTTTTTTAGCCTGGTTAAATTCATCATAACCCCTTGGGCCCTGGATACTATCACGTCCGGCATCAGGACCGATCTCTCCCCAGTATAAAACATTGGTTTTAGGATTCACTGCTATCCGGTATGGGTTTCGGCAACCCATCACATAAATTTCAGGTAAAGTACTATCAGATCCCGGCGGAAATAAATTTCCTTCAGGGATAGTATAAGTTCCATCCTGCTCGGGATGTATACGCAATATTTTTCCTTTGAAATCATTGGTGTTGGCAGAAGAACGTTGCGCATCAAGTGAGAAAAATTCGGTTCCGGGTCTTTCATCTATTGGAGCATAGCCGTTTGCGGGGAATGGACTTGAACTATCTCCTGTAGATAAATACAGGTTGCCATCTTTATCCCATGCCAGCGAACCTCCATGATGCGCGCCGCTATTAATTTGAACAGGCACTTTTAATAATATTTTTTCGGAGGTGGTATCTAATGTGAAGTCATCTTTTACTCTATAACGGGAAAGCCGGAAGATGACAGGCTCTTTATCAGTTGGCGGGGAATAATACAGATAGATAAAACGATTGCTGCTGAATTGAGGATCCAGTGTAACACCTATTAAACCAGTTCCACCTTTAGTGGCCACATCAAACTGATGTACCAATTTCGTTTTCCCGTTTTTGTTATCATACATCATCAGATTAGCGGTTTGAAATTCAGTGAAAAATATCTCACCGTTATCAGATACCGCCAACTCCATGGGTGTATTTAAATCGTTGATCAAAACGGTTTTCACGAATCTGTTTTCTTCGGGCACTTCTACTGAATACGATTTACTGTAATCCAACTTTCCATCACCCATGGCATAGCGCAATCCGCCCAATAGATGTTGCAGAAAAAGTGGTTCTGTAAATGAAGAAATTTCGTGTCCACCGCCAGTGTAAAAGGAACGGCCGCCATCAAATTCGTGGTACCATGCAATAGGATGATTGCTTCCGTTCGTACCGCCTTCATATGTGTTTTCGTCAAGACTGGCTAATACTTTTATGCCGGAGTAAATGTTTTTATAATTATACCATTCATCGAATCTTTCCCATGAAGCCGGCAGTCCTTTGGTGGCCTGGTGAGTGGTATCGGTTACCTTAATTGAAGCTTTTCTTTCACCCGGGTTGCTAGGATGACTTGAAAAATACGCACCTAATAATTTTCCATACCATGGCCATTCATATTCAGTATCAGCTGCTGAATGGATACCTACAAAACCACCACCTGCCTGGATATATCTTTCAAAAGCAGTCTGCTGTTTCGCATTGAGTACATTACGGGTCGTGTTGGCAAAAACCACTGCATGGTATTTTTTCAGATTTTCTTCAGTAAACATTTCTGCTTCCTGAGTCGTATCCACTGCAAATCCATTTTCAGTCCCTAATTTATAAATCGCTGTATTTGCTGCGGGTATGGATGCATGCTGCCATCCTTTTGATTTTGAGAATACAAGTACTCTTGGGCGGGTTGTATCACTGCTGGTGCAGGCTTCAGATAAAATGATCACAGGAATAATCAATAAAATAAAACTAAGAAGGTGTACGAATGGCTTTGATTGAAACATGGCAGCAAATTGGTTTATGGATAAATATATTAAAAAGGCCTGACTGTGCGTATTTCGCAGGATAGTTTTAATATTTATCAGGCAACAGATTCGGGTTTGAATTTTTTTCTGAACGAAGATGGATTTTCACCAACCAGTTGTCTGAATAATTTATTGAAATAAGATATACTTTCAATCCCTACGGCATAGCAGGTTTCGGTAATTGTTTTGTCTTGCAGCAACAAATTTCTAGCCTGGTTGATCCGATACTGATTAACAAAGTCTGTAAATGTCATTCGCGTATTTCTTTTAAAAAATCTGCAGAATGCTGCAGTGCTCATGTGTACAAGTTTTGCAGCTTCGTTTACATCAGCATGAAGATGATAGTGGGTTTCAATATATTGGTACACTTTGCCAACTCTATGCTGCTCTTTCTCCATCGACTTGTTACCGGCGGGGGCTGCATTTAATTGCTGTATTTCTTTTGACTGTGCCAATAATTGAAAAATTTCAAGCAATAATAATAGTTGACCAAAACTATCTTTAACCTGCATCTGCTTTAATAATCTTCCGGCTTTCTCTTTTGTTTCTCCATAAAAAGAGAGACCATATATAGATTTATCAAACAAATCTTTAACTGTTGATAATTCAGGGATATTCAGAAAATCTTTCCCCAGAAAATTTTCTTTCATCTGAATAATCACCTGCTCACAATCTGCGGGTACACCGTAATCAAAATTCAAATGCGGGATATGTGGACCGATAAATACAAGGTCACTATTTTCATAGTTGGAAATATGAGGTCCCACATGCCTTGTGCCACTTGCACCTTCAACGTACACTATTTCGTACTCCGGATGAAAATGCCATAAAAATGTATCATTGAGTCGGGGCGTAAGCAAAAGTTTAAATGAACTGCCTTTACTGGGTTCAATGATTTCCCGTTCAATTTTCATGATAGCAATATTGTTGCCTCAATTTACCTTTTTTATGAGATTTTCATTTTAAATGATCAATACAGAGCAAATATTGGTCATTTTAGCTGTTGAAAACAGGAGTGGAGAAGTTGTAGTTTTGGCTAACATTCATCAAAATGCTGTCATATGCAACAACAAACAATGGCGCCGACTATGGCCCCCAATGCCCATAAAGATATCCCAGGTAATCCCTCTACAGCGAAAAGCAGCACTGTCAAATTAAGTGATCGGTCTAATGGAGAACGGCTGAGGGTTTTGAGTGAAGACGATTGGTTGTTTTGGAAAACTAATGGCTATATCGTAATAAAAAATGCTGTGCCGAAAGAGCAGGTAGATCGGCTTGCTGCGTTTTTATGGGAGTTCGAAGAAAAAGATCCCCACGATCAATCCACCTGGTATACTCCTCCCCGTGCAGAGATGATGATGAAGGAATTGACAAATACCGGAATGGTTGAGGTATATAATCATCAGTACTTGTGGGATAACAGGCAATTTCCAAAAGTACACCAGGCTTTTTCAGATATATGGGGCACTGAAAAATTGTGGGTAACGATTGACAGGGCTAATTTAAATTTTCCCATTAAACCTGGATTTGAATACAAAGGATTTATTCATTGGGATTATGATCCTGAAACACGTCCGCAAAATGTACAGGGTGTGCTGGCTTTGGTAGACCAGGATGATGAAAATATGGGAGGTTTTCAATGTGTACCGGAATTATTCAGAACATATGATACATGGAAATTAACCCAACCGGAAGAACGACATCATTTTCAGCCGGATACAACTGGTTTCGACATTGTAAAAGTGAAAATGAATGCAGGTGATTTGCTCATCTTCAACAGCACACAGCCACATGGTATCAGGCCCAACCGAAGTGAAAATAAAGTACGAATTGCACAGTATATATCTATGATGCCTGCTGAAGAAGATAATGAAACACTGAGGCAATGGCGAATTAATTCGTGGAAAGAACGTGAAGCCCCACAGGGGTATGCGTTTCCCGGTGACCCAAGAGGTTGGGAAAAAACAAAATATGGTCCGGCTGAATTGACAGATCTGGGCAAAAAACTATTAGGATTAGAGCGTTGGTAGAATAATGCTGAATTATTTTTTTATCGGCTACTGCAACAGCAATAGCCGATTTTTTATTCGATTTCATTTTTGCATTATCATTGTTGAATAATATAAATAATAAAAATGCGCGAAAAAAATATCAGTTCATTACTTGCTAAAATGGATGCGTCTGCGGTGATTTTCGATCTTGACGGAACATTGGTGGACAATAATGCATTCCATTTAAAATCGTGGAAACAGTACATAAAAAATTTGGGTAAAGAAATATCTGAAGACGAATATAATGCCAACATTAATGGCCGTACCAATAACGATGCTGCAGAATATTTGTTTGGTAAAAAGATGACAAGAGAAGAGGCGCTTGTGTACGGACTTGAAAAAGAGGCCGTGTATCGTGAAATGTATGCGCCGTTTATTAAGCCTGTTGATGGTCTGCTTGATTTTTTAAAAATATTGAAACAGTTAAATGTTCCAATGGCCATCGCTACCTCCGGCATCCAGGTTAATATTGATTTTATGTTTGATCATATTCCCATCCGTGAATATTTTGCTGTGGTGGTCAATTCTGCACACATCAATAAAGGAAAACCAGATCCCGAAATATATTTAAAAGCTGCAGAATTGCTGGAAGTTACGCCCGAAAGTTGTCTTGTTTTTGAAGATGCCGTGGTTGGTATAGACTCTGCAAAGGCAGCGGGAATGAGAGTTGTGGCGATTTCAACAACTCATCGGGAAGAAGAGTTGCAGCTTGCCGACCTGGTCGTGAGAGATTTTAATGAATTAAACGATGGCGCTTATAGACTATAGATCATTTGCGATTAATAGTCATTAAATAAAATAAGGATGCTCTGCCAGGAATCATTTTTTATTTAGTAGCATTAGTACAGCCTCTTTATAAATGTTGCCAATAGGCAGAATTTTTCCCGGTAGTTCCACGGCATTGCTCTGAATGGCTTTGATATTTGAAATGGAAACGATATATGACTTATGAATTCTGATAAACTGTTTTGATGGTAATTGTTTTTCCATGTCTCCCATGGTTTGATGGGTGACTAAACGGAACTCCGGTGTATGAATTTTGAGATAGTCTTTCATCCCTTCAATAAAAATAATTTCAGAAAAATTGACC
>JANPJC010000215.1:0-48966 GCA_031425315.1 Chitinophagales bacterium | reverse complement strand
CAAAAAAGCACCGCTTTAAAGGTCGAATATTCTCATTTCAACGACATTGACTCCCTATTGCCTCCCGCCCGATTCTGTTTAATACTCTTCAGCAACTTTGCCACTAAAGGGCTGTTCCCTATTGCCTGCTGCCTATTGCCTATTGCCTGATTCTGTTTAAACCCTTTCGGCAACTTTGCAACTAAATGGCTGTTCCCTATTGCCTATTGCCTGCTGCCTATTGCCTACTGTCAGCCGGCAGCGTTATTACAAACTCCGCACCTTCACCCGGATGATTATTTACTTTTATCTCTCCGCCGTGTGCCTTGATGATATCATATGATAATGACAATCCCAAACCAGTACCTTGTCCGGATGGCTTAGTAGTGAAAAAGGGTTGAAAGACTTTTTCAAGTACTTTCTCCGGAATGCCATTTCCATTATCCTTTACCGTTATTTCAACAACACTCATCTTTTTTCTCGTTGACACATTTACCTGTGGTTTAAAGCCATTCTGTAAAGCTTTCTGCTTTTCATACACCGCATAAAAAGCATTGTTGTATATATTCAACAGCACGCGACCGATATCCTGTGGTATAATATTGATTTTTCCTATTGACGGATCACAGTCTGTATTGAAATGGGTATTGAAAGATTTGTCTTTTGCACGCAGGCCCTGATAAGACAAGCGCAGGTATTCATCTGCCATTGCATTGATATCAGTCGGTTCTTTTATGCCTGTGTTTCCCCGACTGTGCTGCAACATACCTTTTACAATAGCGTCAGCACGTTTTCCATGATGAATAACTTTTTCAAGATTGGTTTTTACGTCGTCGGCAATAGCGATCGCATCTTCCCTGTTATTATTATTCAACTCCGTCTTCATCTCTTCCAGCAATTCAAAACTCACTTCAGAAAAATTGTTTACAAAGTTGAGCGGGTTTTGAATTTCATGCGCAATGCCCGCAGTCAGTTCGCCCAATGAGGCCATTTTTTCCGATTGTACCAATTGGGACTGAGTCGTTTTTAATTCTTCCAGGGATTTATTCAACTGTGCTGTGCGGTGTGTGACTTTTTCTTCGAGGATACGATTCTCTTTTTTCAACATGCGTGAGCGATAGCCAGCCACCATCCATGCGGCAGTGCCAAATATAATCGCATACAGAATAAATGCCCACCAGGTCAACCACCATGGCGGCCTGATAGTAAACTGAATGATAGCAGGTGTGCTCCAGATGCCAGTAAATCCTTTGGAAGCAACTTTAAATGTATAATGACCTGGCTTCAGGTTATAATAATTTTTTGTGGAAGGGCGGGTAGAAGCAGCAGACCATTGTTCATCTTCACCATCCAGGATATACCTGTATACAATTTTATCGCGCCCGGTAATGCTGGGATTGGAAAAACTAAAACTGAGCGAATTCTGATTATGTGGGAGAGAAAGATCGACAGGTATTTTGAAGATCGAACTCACACTGTCGTACCTGATCCGGCTTTTCGACAGAAACGCAGCCTGCACCGATGTATCAGTGTAAATCCAGTTCTTATTTGCCGATTTCAGTGAATCATTCATTGGTAACACCTGAACCGGTTGTGTTTTTGAGTCGAAAAGCAGTGGGTGATCTAAGGCGCTGATTCCGGTTACCTGAACAGTTGCAGGTGTTGAATCAATACGGCTATTCGTTTCCGTGAGTACAGTAAGTACCGGCGTTATCCCTAACCAGATTTCTCCGTTCCGGCGTACCATCCCTGCCATCTGGTTATAATCATTGTAGGGAAAACCCTCTTTTTTATTATAATTCCGAAGTCGTAATCTGTTTTCTGAACTATTTCTTCCTTTAGATGAATCCGGTAAACTGATTTCAAACAATCCACTGCTGGAACCAGCGTACATTTTGTTATCCTTTTCCAGCAGATCATATATATCAGGAGGTACCAGTCCTTCTTTTGCAGTGATATTAGTAATGGTATTTTTTTGCTGATTAATAATTGAGATTCCACCCGATGTAGCAATCCAGATGTCACCGGATTTACTTTCCATCACTTTCAACACTACTTCTCCGGGCAAACCTTCTTTATCTCTGAGGTATTTTACCGTATTCATGCGCGGATCAATCACCATCATACCACTGTCAGTAGCCACCCAGAAATCACCTTTTCTGTCTTTCATAATGCCATAACATACAGCACCAATTAATCCACCTGCATATTCCAGTTTTTTTAAGCTCATGCTGTCTCTGTTGTACACCATTAATTCCGGTGCACTTGAAATCCAGATATTCCCTGAGTTATCCGCAACACTATTAAAAACAACAAGCGGGAAACCCTGTGCCTTGCCGTAATTGCTCAGTGTTTTTTTCTTTTTATTGATAATGGAAAAACCTGGAATATTACCTGCAAACATTTCATCTTCACTGATAGCGGTGATTGTTTTGATGTCATTGCCATGTAAGCCCTGGGCTTTACTCAGTGTTCTGATCACTGTTGTTTTCGGGTCATAAATGTTTAATCCGCTATTGGTACCGATCCAGATCGTGCCATCGTTTTCTTCGAATGTGCCCCACACATTTCCATCAACCAAACCATTTCTTTTATCGAAATGCTGTGGCAGTAAATGGTTCGCATCAAAAATGAGCAGACCATTGTTTACCGTACCGATCCAGATATTTCCCGCAGGATCTTTCAATGCATCTGATTTGTGATTAGTCAATATTTTTGAATTTGTTGGTATGGCTTTGAAAGCAGACTTTTTTTCATTCAGTACAAAAATGGTGTCGCGGGAGCAGATCCACATTTTTCCACTGTTATCTTCCACAACGTCAAATGCTGCGGCGTGTATGCCGTTTAAATGATTGTAGGTAGTGTATGTGTCGCGTTCCAGCGATACTACATTGATCTCATTTCTGAAAGATCCGAACCACATATCACCTTTGGAATCTTCATACAACTCCAGTATTTCATCAATATTCATATTCTGCTCCAGCCCGATCTTCTTTACTTTCTTGCGTGAGGAGTCAATTATACTTATCTGGGTTTTCTGGCCCAGCCAGATATTGTGAAACCGGTCTTCCATAATGACCACAGGTCTTGTCTGCTTTAAATCACCAGGCCACGAAACAGGCTGTGCGGTCAGATCTACCGGATCGACAATCACACAGGTTTGATCCAATGACGCCACCCAGATTTTGCCGGTATGGTCACAGATCACGTCTGAAACCCGGGCTTTTGAAGGATAATGCCAGTAGGTTTCATGCTCAATATCCATCACATAAAAGCCTTCGAAACTGGTACCAATCAGCATCCTACCCATCGAGTCGATGGCCATGTCCGTTATGATCCCTCCATCTGCAGTCGTTAACCGGGGCATAAAATTCCAGATATACAATTGCTCCCCTGCATATCTTATTAATCTCCTTCCTACCGCCAGCCAGATACCACCCTCTTTATCAATCAGCGAAGCACTGACATCCACGCCCGGCAACCCTTCTTCTTCACTGAACTGCATGATGCCGGATGAACTGTTCATCATCAATTTGGGCATACCAGCTTTGGTGATTACCGGTTTAGCAAGGGGATATTTTTTAAATGCGAGAGATTGTTTTGTAATAGTGTCAAGATTAATGATGCTATCCTGGATCTGAGCCCAGTTTAATTTTTTCTCTTGTGGCGGAGTAGTAAAAGATTTAAAATCGTTGATAACGAATTTATTTTCCGGAAGTTTATTGATGTCCAGCGGGATGGTTACCGGTGGCTGAATACTGTCGCGCGGAACTGTAGTCCAGCTAATATTCTTTGTTTCACTAAAGGTCAATGGCTTTGTTTCCAGAGTACCCTGACTGGATTCTTCCTGCGGAAAAGGCGTATTCTGTTTTGAGTTACAGGCAATTGAAAAAAAGATAAAACAGGTGATACCATTTTTTAATACGGAATATAAAGGCTTTCTCATGTAACGAACGGGTATTTGCTTTTAAAGGGATGCTTTAACCTAAAGTTTTCGGAGGGTAGATATGCGGAGTGATTCGATGAGGGATAGCAGGCAACAAGATCGGATTAAATATGCTTTTTTTCAATTTTAGCGGAGAACTAAAGGTTGATCTTTCAAAATTTTTTTACCCGAAATGGATTTTGCTTTTTCCGGTAGATCAGGAATCAATGTCGTTTAGTTAAGAAAAACAGGAATTCATAGCGGTGCTTTTTTGAACCACATCCTCCTCCATTGCACTTCTGCGGACAGGTAGACACATAGTTGAATACAAAAGAAATATCTATGTGCCCAATATGCCTTTGAGGCGGATGTTTGCTTGGGAGGCATCTACAAAATCTGTAAAGTTTGCCTTGATCCGTTCCTTAACTAGATGACATTGGATCAGGAATGCTGAAAAAGAGTAGCTGAGTTGAAGTTATGCAGGATGGGTAGCGTTTGTTGAAAATTAACGCGGGTAATTATCAGGAATTTAACTTCAGACCCTGGAGGTATTAACCCTCGAAGAGAATTTTTTTAAATTGTCTTTCCACTGCAGGAACTCAAAATAAACCGGGCACCGAAACCTGAGGTCCGGCATCATAACCGAATACCAAAGCCAAAACATCTCCGGAGTCTTAAACCTTGGAGGTGTTTTGGCACATGTTGTCATTCCGGCTGCACAAAATTTTGGCGATCTGTAAGAAGATTCACAAATAAGTGAACAAATATTTATCGTTCAATATCCCGGATTTTGTTGACTTCGTATATTAGGATTGGCGTCCAGCTCAGTCTGTGGGATCGGTAATACTCTGCGAAAATTATCATTAGTAATAGTCAGGGGAACATTACCCGGATAATTAGCAGACATGTTTAGCCTGGTTACATCGCCGTTATACCGTGCAAGATCCCAATAGCGATGGCCTTCAAAAGCTAGTTCCTTTCTCCGTTCGACCAGGATGTCATTGAGCAATGCCTGGCCTGAAGAGCTGTAGCCTGCAAATGCAGGATCTCTGTTATTGACAATTTCATTTACATACTCCAGCGCAAGGGTTTCGTTGCCTGAATGATAGGCTGCTTCAGCAGCTGTCAGGTACACCTCTGACAAACGAAGTACTTTAAATTCATCAGGATCGGCACTGCTGCTATTGGGATATTTGTTGACTACTTTCACATCACCACGGATAGGGCTGCTGGTCAGGAAAAGTTGACGGCGCACATCAGTTGCTGTAAAGATTCCGTAAAAAGCATCGGCAGCCAATGCATCTCCATAGCCGGCCTGACTATAGAAATAAGGAAGTGCGTCAATGCCGGCATTCTGCACTGCATCAAATACAACTTCAAATAACACTTCCACTTTATCTGTTCTCGGCGTATTGCGCGACCAGAAATCGACAACCTGAGAAGCGGTCAGGAGTGAAAACCCTGAGTTGTTTATAATATCCTGACTGGTAGTCAGCGCTTTCGCCCATTCGCCTTTGAACAGGTGCATGCGTGCAAGCAAAGCTTTTGCTGCATAACTGGTGAAAAATCCCGATGAATTATCTTCCGGTAATTTTGCTATTGCACGTGAGAGATCATCTTCAATCTGGGCATACACTTCGTTAATGGTATTCCTGGTGGGTTTCAATTGCGGATCATAAGTAAGCACAAGAGGAACACCTAAACCAGAAGGTTCCACCTGGTATGGTTTTGCAAAATGTTTCACCAGCTCGAAATACATCAATGCCCTGATGACCCTGGCTTCACTCTGGTATTGCTCCACTTTCCCGGTAATGGCCAGTTCACTGTTGATGACATTATTAGCCCGTAAAATAGTGGTGTATGCTGCCTGCCAGATAGCTGATGCGTTTCCATTGACCACTGTATAATTCACCTGAAAAAAATCCAGGTATCGGTTACTGTTAACCGCGCTGATATATACATTGTCGGCCAACAGATCAGCAAACAACGGCAGGGTTCTTCCAAAAAGATTGTTGCTTCTCAATGTTGCATAAGTTCCGTTAAGTGCCGCACTCATATCAGCCTCATTGGTGATAGCAATATCCGCAGCAACATCACTGTATGGTTCCAGATTCAGAAATTCTTTACGACAGGATCCAAAGGAAATACATAATCCCAGCAGGCATGGAAGTGTATTGAATAATATTTTCTGGGTTTTCATGTTTCTTTTTTTACTGATGAACGTTCCCTTTCTCATAATTGAACACTTATTCCGAATGTGACCGATTTAGGAATATAATATTGTATATCACTTGTACCATTGATCGGTTGCTCGGGATCAATAGTAATCTGATCATCAAATACTTTTGTCCATAAATTAGTGCCCCGCACATACAGACCCACCTTGGTCAGGTGCAGTTTGCTGATCATTTTTAATGGCAGATCCACATTCAGCGTCAGGTTTCTTAATCTCAGGTAATCACCCTTATTAAAATACCTTGTAGAAAAAATATTTGAACCGCTGGAGTTGAAGAAATCGTACCGGGGTACATCGGTGATATCACCTGGGTTCTGCCACCTGTCAAGTTGTTTGGTGTACTGATTGAGGCTGCCGAATGCACCATCACCCAGGAAAATAAAACCCCATGAGTCGAATACATAATTGCCATACTGATAATTCAGTTGTGCACTCAGCGAAATGAATTTGTATGTGATCGTAGTATTGACACCACCAAATCCTTTAGGAGAAAGGCTGCCGTATATAGCTCTTTCCGCAGTTGAGAAGTCGCTTGTTCTGGCGGTTTTTGAACCATCACTAAACCATTCGGGGTCGCCGTTGTCAGCATTTGCACCGGCCCATAAATATGTATATATGGATTGCACGTCTTCGCCTACACGCTGGATGTAAGGATCGCTGATGATTTCGTTTACACCTTCACGTAATTTAGTCACCTTGTTTTTGTTCCAGGCAGCATTAAAACCGATCTGCCAGGTAAAGTTTTTTGTTTGTACAGGAATAGCATTCACGGTAACTTCAATTCCTTTATTCTCCATCGCCCCTATATTATTCTTGAAGGAATTAAATCCACTTGTCCGGGAAAGAGGTTCATCGAGCAGCAATTTTTCCGTTTTCCGGTAATACCAATCGAACTCCAGCGTTACCCGGTTATTAAATACGCCTGCTTCCAGTCCGATATCAAACGGCTTATTCTGTTCCCATGTAAGACCCGGATTTCCAACATTACCCGGAATACTTGCTGGCAAACCGTTATAGGAACCAGTAAATGAATATACTGCCCGTGCATCGTAGTTACCGATTCCGGCATTTCCGTTGACACCATAGGATGCACGCAACTTCAGCGAAGTCAAAAATTTCAAGCGCTGAAAAAATGTTTCCTGGTCAATATTCCAGGCGGCACCTACACTCCAGAAAGTTCCGTATCGGGTGTCTGTACCAAAACGTGATGATCCATCGCGCCGGATGCTGCCGGAAAGAATGTAACGATCCAGGAAACCTATCTGTGCTTTTGAGAACAAAGATGTGAATGCATAATCAGAACCACTGACACCAACAGACACAGGCGTTGCTACCGATGGATATCTGAGCAAAGTCGTTTGTGGCACCCCGGTACCGTTTGCCGCCTGTACATAAGCCTTCGATTTTTGTGCTTCATAACCCACAGTTACAGCGCCATCCAGTTTATCACCCCATGCATTGAAATTGTAATCAGCCAGGTTGGTCCAGACCCAGTTGAACAGTCGTGTATAATTGTTAAAAAAACTACCTGATGTACCGGGGTCTGCCGTTGCGGCATCACCGAAAAAAGGGTTGTTATAAAATAATTCTTCTATGTTATTATAATCCACTCCATAGCGTGAACTGAGTTTAAGATTGCTGAGAATTTTGTATTCAGCATATACAGAACCCAGCCCTTTAAGTGTGCGGTTTTCCTGACGATCATATTGCCGGATGGCCAGTGGATTAAATACCTGGTTAAATACCACCGGGTCATAATTCGGTGACCCATCTGCGTTATATGCTTCCTGTGTTGGTAATAATGCCATGGCTGCAAGGACAGGATTACGGAAAAATCCACTTTCCTGTTCTCCCTGCTGTTGAAATGTAGAAATATTGATATTGGTACCTACTGAAAAACGTTTGTCAACTGCATGTTTCAAAGAGAGCTGAGCCGAATAACGTTTAAAATCTGCGCCAATGATTGCACTCATCTGTTTGAAATAGCCCCCGGATAAATAGAATGTCGTTTTGGAATCTCCGCCCGACACAGATGCGTTGACCTGTTGCTGCCCGCCCTTTCGCCGCACCAGATCCAGCCAGTTATAATCAGCAGTGGTATTGTATCCGAGTTGACCGAGCACATCATCCGCATCAGCCTGCGAGCCGCCAATATTCAGTATGCCTTCGGTAGTTAGTTCCCTGAACTGATCTTTATTTAATGGCCTTGCGGCGTCTGGTAAAAAGGCGATATCGTTATTGCCAAATTCAGCATCAACGCGAATCACCGCTTTACCCGGCCTTCCTTTTTTTGTTGTAATCAGAATTACCCCATTAGCAGCTCTGGAACCATAGATGGAAGCAGAAGCCGCATCTTTGAGCACTGAAATACTTTCAATATCATTTGCATTGATGCTAGCCAAAAGATTGCTGGAATTAGTAAGGCCGGAAGCATCACCGGAATTTACCGGAACGCCATCAATCACATACAATGGTTCTGAAGATGCGTTGATGGAACCAATGCCGCGTATACGGATCTGCTGTGCAGAGCCCGGCTGCCCGGAAGGAGATACTGATTGAAGGCCCGCAATTCTTCCCTGTAACATCTGTTCAACTGTGGGCATGGGAATATTTGCAATCGCACTTCCCTGCAACTTTCCTACTGACCCGGTGATTTTTCTTTTGTTCAGTTCACCGTATGCAACAGACACTACCACTTCCTGAAGATCTCTTGAAATTCTTTCCAGCGTAACTGAATATTCGTTTCTGTCGGCTGTTATATTCAATTCCTGCGTTACAAATTCCGCACTGCTGAAAACAAGTGTTCTGGCATCTGCAGGAACAGTTAAAGTAAACATGCCGTTGCCATCAGTGGGGGTTCCGATATTTGTGCCTTTGATACTTACTGTAACGCCAAATGCGACGGTGCTGTCTCTTGCATTAGTTACTTTGCCTGTGATTACCCGTTGTGCAAAGGCTGTTGTACATCCGGCCAACATGATGATACTGATGATCAGTACATTTTTCATACTAAAAAGTTTTGAAACAGTTCATGATATAAAAAAGATAGAACAGGGTATAGCTCTGTCAGGATCTCAAAAAATATAAAAAACAGGGACCAATGACAGAAGAAATTAAACTTCATTACTACGCTCATCAGGGCACAGTTTTCACCATGGATCCGATAATTAAATAAATTAAAAAGCCAAAAAATGTCATTTAAGAATGCCCGTAATTACAGTGTAGATATAATTTTTATCAGGAATGATGCATGGAAAACTGCGGAGAGACGGGTCAATGGGGTTGTGTTTTCCTCAATCACTATTTTGTATTCCTGAAGCCCGATAAATCTGACCTGAAGTGAGAAGTGAGAAGTAAGTAGTTAACAGCCGCTTCGTTGCGGGTGTTTTCCAGACGGTGCTACTTTTCCATTGCATTAATTGGCGGCGGGTAAGACTATGGATTTTAAACTATAGCCTTCGGTGTTTTTTAACATTGATCCCTGTTTTCAGTTCTGCTGTATAGTGATCAGGTATGCACCGGCAGAAGGATGACGAAGCTGGCACCGTCACCGGTTTCGCTTTGAACTGCTATTTCACCACCATGCGCTTTTACAATATCATATGCTAACGAAAGTCCCAATCCTGTTCCCTGACCTGTCGGTTTCGTTGTGAAAAAAGGTTGAAATATTTTCGCAATTAAATCTTCAGAAATACCATTACCATTATCCTTAACCAATATTTCAATGCCTTTCGTTGTTTTGTTCGTTTCAACAATCACTTCCGGCATAAAACCAGTATCATTTTTCCATCGTTCATGCACAGCGTAAAATGCATTATTCAATACATTAAGCAATACGCGGCCAATCTCTTGTGGTGTAATTTTAAGTTCTGGGATTGTGGAGTCAAAATCTGTTTGCAGTTTTACATCGAACGTACTGTCCTTTCCGCGAAATGCATGAAACGCCAATTTTGTATACTCGTCTACTAACTTATTAACGTCGGTCGATTCACGGATTCCAGTAGCGGTATTACTATGTTGCAGCATAGCTTTCACAATGGCATCAGCACGTTTGCCATGATGATTAATTTTTTGAAGATTCTGTTTGATATCCGTCAACAACTCTGCTACCACAGGGCTGTTTTCTCCGGCCTCCTGCCTATTGACCTCTGCCTCAACAATCAGCTCTTCACTCACCTCAGAAAAATTATTCACGAAGTTGAGTGGATTTTGAATTTCGTGTGCGATACCGGCGGTGAGTTCACCGAGCGAAGCCATCTTTTCAGATTGAATGAGCTGAGCCTGTGTGGACTGCAAATCTTTATATGCTGTGTCCAATTTGACATTTGCTTTTTGCTTAAATCTATTATTACGCCATAGCATAAATAAAAAAATGAAAAGGAAAGTCAAAAGGGAAAACAGTGCAAAAAGTACCAGGCGGTTGCGATCCGCCGTTTGTTTTTTTTCAATGTCAAATCTATTTTTTTGTTCGCTTAGCCTAACTTCTTCAAGCTGCTTCAATTTTACATTATTGAATAAGGAGTCTTTAGCATCGGCATATAAGGTTAAATAATAGTTGGCTTTAGCCTGGTCCGATTTTTCATAAGTTGTGGCCAGTAATCTCGCTGCTATCTGAATAATATTGAAGTTCTTTTGTACTTCCCCATCTGTCAATGCAGCACTGCTGTAATAAATAACTGAATCCGGCCGGTTCAGTAAACGATATACGTTTGCTAAACCTAATTTGTCTGAGCTGAGGCGAAAATAGCTGATGGCCCTGGGATAATCTTTTTGCCTGACAGCAATTGAACCCATGAGCGTATTTGAGTTTTGGGCCAGGTCAGGTGATAAATGCCCGTATTTTTGTACAAAACCAACAAGGATATTGGCATAATAAATAGCTGAATCCAGCCTGTTTAACACCTCATACACACGTCCCAATTGCATATAAGTCGGCCATTTTCCCATCTCCGGCAGTGTTGAAAAAGCAGGATGATGCAAGGCACGCTGCGCAGATTCCAATGCCAATAAATCATCTCCCTTCGTCGCGGCATTGATGTACTTGATATTGTACATATGAATCAATTGTATGGGGTCATATTTTTCGCAAAGCGGAATAGCTTCGTTCAGGTCCATTGAAGCCTTGGCCCATTCGCCGGTAATTGCATAAAGAAAGGCTGTTTGACCCAAACAACCGATTTTGCCGATAGGGTAGTCTATTTTTTCAGCAATCGCTACTCCCTGCCGTACATAATTTACAGTCAGTGTTGGATTAATCAGCAAATACATGGAAGCCAGCGTTCTCAGGTTATTCACTTTTGATGTATCATCGGGCCATGTGGGCAAACGCAATGTTATGCTGTCCACATATTTTTGATCTAATGGTTGGGGTTGCGAGTAACATACAAATGTCGCCATGCAGAAGAGCAAAAGCAGTTTACATCGCGTGTATTTAATCTGAAGAAAATAAAATGAAATTGCTTGCTTACAATTTCTTCCGGAAATATTTGAGATAAAATTATCATTTAGATTTAATCCGGATTGGTGTATCATAAATTTCCCGTAATTATTTTGATAATTGCAAAACCAGTTTATTTCAATTAGGTACTGCAAGTCCAAACAGATTTTTTTCTACACCCTGGCAGTTAGTTTGACCGAAGAACAAAGAAGTATTCACAACGAACATCGCTATCTCAATCTGAACAAAAGCTCAAAGCAAAGTCGCTACAGAAATTTTCAACTACTGATCTTGCGCTCAGTTTTACATTATCATCATTGATCACCCGAAATATTCCTTTTCAAAAAACCTTCGTACCGTTCCTTAAATTCTTCATGTTTATAGCGGCCATTTACGGGAATTTCTTTGCCAGACTCAGCATTATTTACCAGTTCATAATATGCCTGCGGAAGCTGATCTGAATACAGAGGCGGAAGAATTTTCGTTCCGGTAAATCCAAAATAAAGCGAGATGATAAAGAACAACGAAATCAATAATAAGGAGCGGTCCCTGTAACGTGCGATAGTTTTAACTACTGCCACTTTTTCTCCTTCAATTTTGAGATCGTTTTTTAAAAAAAGAAATATCAAAAAAACCAGCAACGAAATAAATCCTGTACCACCCGCATAAACCGCAAACGCAGGTATAAACGGAGCCAGTACAAAAGAAAAAATAAAGAGCACCAGGCTGGCGTAAAAAATGAGCAACAGTATTGCCAACGTCATGTTTTTTCCCTTCATGTGGCTGAATCTATCCAACATCTTTTTTATATAGATAATGCCAAGGACCATCGCTGTAACACTAAACAGCCATTCAACGTAAGCGAAGTGAATATGAAATACCCGAAGTGCAAACAGTAAAGACAGGATAGCCATGCAGAATAATTCGAGTTGGTTAACGTTATTTATCTTGTCTTTTTTCAGATACGTTACTAAAAACTGGTAGACGAATACTAACCCAAAAACAATTGCGGTAGTGCCGAGAATAGTCAGTCCATAGGTGTTTTGTGCCATAGAAGCAAATGCACCCAGGATGAGCAGTACAAACAAAAGGTAATAAAGTGTATTGTAATTTCTCATTAGATAGGAATAAATTGAATGTAATTTTGATTCCAGTCAAGGAAATAGTCCATTGCTTTCCAGGAGCTGTCTTTAGTTTCACGTTCCCTTGCTTTACAAGATTCCCATAAAATAACCGCCCTGCAAATCAGATCCTGTCCTTCTGTAAGTGTATTGGGTATGGCAGTAAGTGCCCGGTAATAATTACCCTCGCCCGATACTCCCCTGACACGGGAATAAATACCCTGGAATTTGAAATATTCCGGAATTTCTCTCAATAATTCGTCTGCATTTTGATTAATCCTTTTACTGCCAATCTCCGACAATACCCTGATCATAGAAAGCCTTGAAAACCCCAGAGGACTATTGGAGTAATCTATTTTTTTTGCTTTTGAAAATGCTGAATCGAGATATATAAAGCTGATCGGATCGGCATTTTTTCTGTACAATTTTTCAGCCATGTACATATAGGGAAAAATACGTTCATCATTTTTTGAAAACTGTTCAGCCAGTTTTACTGCATCTTCCTTTTTACCAATATCTGCAAGGTTAATACATAACTGGTGCATCATATTCAAAAAAAACATTTTTTCCGCATACTCATACCTGTTAGACGAACGCAGCAAATTCCTGCTATCTGCCTTTTGATAATATTTCAAGCCATTTATGGTATCTGCCTTCTCAAATGCATGGTTTGCCATCACGAGGTAGAGCAAATTCAGATCAAATTCTTTTCCAGCGGGATGTTTCTCAATAAATGCTGCAATGTTTTTTAAGACGTCATCCGGTAAAGGATAATTGTTGTTATAACTTTCAGGTGAGATTTTATCTTTCCACTCGTAGGCTTTCGCAACCCATAGATGCAGGGTCTGAAGGTCTTCACCGGTTTTATAGAAGTGAGGTAAATGACCATTCCTGCTGAGGTAGTTGAAAAAGTAATCTCCATGATAAGTCCAGCTAAACCATCCATCCCTGTAATCAGGATAGATAAAAAGATCTCTCCTTTTAACAGGACTGGTACGCACCCCATCATCATAATATGGCACCGTGGTGGAAACTTTATCTTCAAGAAAACCGGGGGAGATACGTGAGTATATTTCTAAAGATTGTTTAAGCCAACCATTCAATCTGGCGGTATCAACAGGAAGTTTCCTGTCGTAACTATACTTGAAGTAAAACATCGCCTTACGTTTCCCATTCATGGCCATTAAAAAATTCCGTTCATCGGGATTTGGATTGGCCATTATTACTTTTTCAAAATCTTCCAACATTGCATCAAAATCTGCCCGGTCAGCAAAATACAGGTTGGGATATAAATATCCTCTGGTAGACCTGTAATAATCTCTTTTAAGATTTATGGTGCTGATATGGGAAATATACCCCGCACGCATTACCGTGTTCCGGAGTATCGTAAGCGGAGGATTATCATTAGTATGTGTGGAAATCCATTGAAGAAATGCCGGCACTTTATCGCGATGACCGAATTGATAGAGATAACCCAGGATGTTCATATGATTATTCAAAATCCTGGGCAACTCAAAATAATCGCGTTGGTTGTTTTCCAGAATTTTTGTGAAACACCACTCCACTTTTTCTACATCTCCTGCGGCTGCATATAGGGATGCCAGTGTATGGTAACCGCCATTGAAATTAAATGCCATTCTTCCATTGGGTTCAAAATTTCCTTTGGGATAATACAAATTAAAAACACTTTCTGCATTGCTACCGGAAAGTGGAGCAACCCATCGCAATAATTCATTCAGCTTTTCAGTAGTAACATTGCCCACAGTAAGCCACATTTGTATGGCCATATTTAATTCCAGCGGTACAGCGGAGGTATAAAGTTTTTTGTTCCTGAAAAATTGTAATACAAGTTGAAGATTCTGTTCTGATACGGCAGCGAGAGTGTTTTGCTTTGTCTCTACCGGCGCATAATAATTATCAATTGCGAGAAGGTTCAGAAATTTATTGGTTTCAGTCAATACATATGCTGGATCATTGATACTATCGGCATTCTGGAGATTATGTACAATTAAATCCACCAATTGGCCTTTAAGCCCGTTATCATTGTTTTTATTAAAATCCAGTAATAATTTATATACTTCAATAGCCAGGCTTATACGATTTTTGTACTCTAATGATTCAAGATAGGGTATCATCGATCCACTGGTATGCCGTTCTTCAATCACCAGGTGAATTGCTTTGTAGTCGATATTAATGTCTTTACTCTTCAACAGACTGAAGGATTCTTTTCTTACCCGTTCAATAACCTTTTCATTCTTTTTCTGATCAGCATCATACCAATAAAATCCTGTCAATCCTAACATGATAATGATCGCTACAAGCGTGGCTATCCTTTGCGGGCCATATTTCATAAATGCCCTCGTGATCATTTCTTTTTTGGAACTTTTTTTAAGAAATTCCTTTGTATCTGCAAGCACCTGGTTTGCCTCCTTCAACGCCAGTTCCTGGTCGTCTTTCGTTTCAGCATACCGCTTGATCCAACCTTTGTTCGGCTTACAGTCGTTGTACCAGTTTTCGAAATAAGTCAACGGGCCGATAGGCAAAAGGTATCCGCTTTCTTTGCCGCTTTTCTTCCATCGATCAAGTTGCTTTTTAAAATCAAGGAACGTGCTGTAAAATTCAAATTCCCGGACGGCCCATTGATTGAGTTTGTTCCAGTTCCTGATAAGACTTTCATGTGTGATATCCAGCACAGTAGATGGCAACAACTGATGCGTGGATGAATCTTCTGTTTTAAACGGACGGATAAACGAATTACCTTCTTCCCTAAAAATGTTTAATACATTACCAACCACTTCACTGGTTAGCTCCGGTCGGTTAATGATTCCTGCTATTTCTGCGAGGCTCATCCTGTTCCGCACCGCACGGCTATTATCTATTTTGGTTAAACAACTGAAAGTTAAGGCTACAATCCGTTTGGCATTCTGTTGCGATACAGGCTCTCCGGGGTATGCCTTATTGTAGTTCTCTGCGGCATTTTCGTACAATAGATTAGCATGTATCTCAATAATCTTGTGTAATCCGGTTTCTGCATAAAATTTTCTGTGATTTTCAGGCAACGTATTAAACCATTCTCTGAACCTCGGCATGTCTTCTTCCGGTAATTCATCCAATGACATTCCTCCCACTTTAGCATAGTGGAAAAGATCCATTTCCTCACGGCCAAGGTCAGCTGCTAACCAGATTCTGCTTAGCGCATGCTGAAGAATGGGCAACTGGTCAACACCTTCGGAAATATCAAAAACCAGCCTTTCTATCAACCGTTGTGAAATGCTGTTGCCACTCAATATGGCAGGTTCTTCTATTACCTGTTTTAAATCCTTTCTTTTGAGCCGGGGTACGAAAAATTGAGAAAACCCGATATACTCCGGCAACCCTCTGAAAGCAGAACATTGACCGATGTAGTCGGAGCGCATAGTACACACAACATATACCGGAAGATTTTTACTGATGGCAATTCTCGCTGTTTCCAAAATAAGGTTTACAACAATTTGTGAATCCTGCGAAGGGACCTCATTATAAAAATTTTCAGGATTCGTAAAAAACTCTTCGAACTGGTCAACAAGTATCAACAGGTTTGCCGCTTTTCTCTTCTTATCTTTTTTCTCAGCGTCTGGCAACCTGCTCCATGTTTCGTCTTCCTCTCCTAAATGGAATTCAGAATTGGTATATAAATCAATCAATGAAGAATAACCTCTTCTCAATTCTATTTCAATTGATGCACTATCTTTTTTAAACTGTTCCGAGAGAGATTTGGCCATATTGGCTACTGGACTTCTCTCAGGTCTGAAATCAGCCACTACCCAATTGGTATACTTCGCTTTAAAAAAACCTGCTCTTGCATTGGGAATAAGTCCGCCGTACAATAATGACGATTTTCCTTCACCCGATGCACCGGTAACCATTAAAAACTTGTTCTGCTCCAACAAAGCGGTAATCTGATCCACCTGCAGGTCGCGCCCTTTGAAGTATAGGCTTTCCTCCTCTGTGAATGAACGCAGGCCGGTATATGGACAAATATGTACGGGATCAGTTGTTCTCATCTATGTAGACTAAATTACTGGTTAAGTTAACGGGGTATTGCTGCGCAAAAACTTTCCACTCTTCAGTTACATTTAGATTATTCGATGAATAACCATACAATAGTTGCCAAAGAAAAGAGGATTGGTCAGCGGCGGAAATAAAAGAGGGGATATTATTACGGGCACCATCAAGATCACCATAATAAGCATATGATCTGCAGATATTCTGTATGGCAAAGAATTTTGCCGGTAGGTTTTTGATGAGTCGGTAAGCTTCAGCGGAGTTTTTTGAAGGTGACTGCATCACCAGCGCATGCGAAAGCAATTCGCGGTTTGGCTGATCGGAGGTACTATTTTCTATCCTGTTCATTTCCATTGCTGATGAGTCAATCAATTGTTGAATGACAGGATCTTCTTTTTTCCGGATCAGCAATTCTTTTGCAACAAAAGCATATAGCGTGGAACGATTTACAGGGTTTTTGAAATTGGCAATAATTTTTTGACCTTTATCAAATTGTCCCTGACTTGTGTATCCAACCACAGCATAACCAATCAATCGGAACGATTGTGCATTTACCAAACCACCGAATTCTTTTGAACGGAGTATATTAAAAAAGTTGCCGAACTGTAGCTTATCATAATAACCAAGCATTTCATCTGTTTTCCCCGATTGCTGTGCGTCATATCCCAAGTACAGATATAACCAGTTCATATCGAGACTATTGGAAAATTTTCGGTTCTCAATATTTTGCTCCAGTTTTTTAAATACATTATAGCGGTGCTTAGTTACCATAAAACCTTTCAACTCAATATTTTTAGCATTGTAATCACTCAACCACATGGTGATATAGTTCACTTCAGTAGGGGTGGGATAAAATGTATCCAGCAATTGATTGTTGATCAGATACTCCAGGAATACATCTGAAAAATAGAAGTAAAAAAATGACCTTGGCTCCAGCGGATGAAAGGAAGTTTTAATGTCGGGATAAAGGAATAGAAATTTTCTTGGAACCTTTACCAGGTCTGCAGCGCTGACGCCAATCGCGGAAATGGGTTGCTCTAGAAATTCTTTGCTAACGGTACGGTAATGTATAACTGCAGAATCGAATAAATGTGTCAATACTTCAGGCTTGCTTCCGGAAGAGGTAGTATACAAAGATTTCAGGATGGCTTCATTTTTAAAAGAAGTTGCATGTAGAAAATGCTGAAGATTTTTATCACTGATATCAGCCCTTAAAGTTTGCCTGTATTTGTTAAAAAACCATCCCATTTGTTCTTTACTGCTAAACTGCAGGTTCATATTCTGAATATGGCCCATCCAGCCATAAAGCTCCATATTACCTGCAGTATTAAAACTATGTATGAACCGGCCAAGTAAACGGGAATAAAATTCTTCTCTGCTTACTTTCTTTCGCGTACAGTAACCCATTACAAAAGCATCCAGCTGTTCCTTTTTTTCACTGGAAAAAAATACAGCAGCAATATTGGTAGCGTTATCCATACCTGCTGCATAATCGCCCTGGTAATTGTTTTGGCTATACTTAAGAAGGCTGTCAGTACATTGCAACACTTTATCAGTATTGCCCAGGGCAGCATAGAGATAAGCGAGCTGCTGGTAAAGTCCATTGAAGCTGAACCCATAATCCTGTGCACCGCGAACTAAGATTTTATCCCGCTGAAAATTGGATTGAAGCCATGCTGATTTTAGTCCATTTTCAAATGGAGACAGGATTTCAATTATTTTATTTATCTCCCCATCCGTCAATGTCTTGTAGTTAATAGCATGTTCAAGAGCGAGGCTTAAATTCTGAATATCATCATATCCATCAGGCTGTTTATCCAGTATTTTCAGTACCCACCTGCCGGACCGCCTGGCATGTGTTTGCCTGAGTTGATCAATTGCAGGGTTAGTATTATTATAATACGCCATTTCGAGAGTTGCCCTGAAGTCATTGGTCTCCTTCATCACCGCAGACAATTGTACCGGATCATTTTCCGGGAAAACAAATGACTCCATCAGGCTGTCAATTAAGTTGAGCGTATTGGATATTTCCTGTTTAGGTTCCTGCATTCCCTGGTAAATCAGAAGAGTCGCTATACCAGTCAGCGTATTAATTTTTTGAATGGGGTCCCTAATGGCTCCAGCCACTTCATCTACTGAAGTAAGTCCCATTTTTAGCGCGTCGCCAACCAATGTAATTTTATTTTCCATGGGCACTTTAGGATTGCCGGCGAGTTTCACTGTTTGCTGATGAATAGATTCCAGAACGGCAGAATTCTGTTTGCTGAGATAATTCTTAATAGCAAAAGAAGATAAAGTAAGCAAGGCCAGTACAGCAAATATTCCTGCTATCTTTTTCGGACCATAGCGCATAACCGTTCGCGTTACCATATGTTTGCGTGCACTACGTTGCTGAAATTCCCTGCCATTATTCAGTATTTGGTTAGCTTTACCGAGTTTGATTTCCTTGGTCGTTTCCTCCGGAAGATATCTTGCAATCCAGTAAGCATTGGGTTTAGCTTTGTTATACCAACCTTCAAAATAAGTTAAAGGTCCAATTGAAAGGAGGAAACTATTTGATTTGCCGCTGTTTACCCAACGACCGAGTTGTTGTTCAAAATCAAGTGAAATGGCACGGCTGTCTGACTCTTCTCTAGCCCAGCGACCGAGGTATTGCCAGTTTCGTATCAGGCTTTCATGCGTTATATCCAAAACCTGGTCAGCCTGCAATGTTTCACTTTGCGGATGATCAGCTAACATAAATGGGTGAATAAATGTATTGCCGGGTTCACGGAATATATTTAAAACAGATCCAACCATCGCCGCATCACATCCAGGGTCGCCAAGTATATTGGTGATTTCCTGCAATGTCATCCGGTTGCGTACCGCGCGGCTCTGGTCAATTTTGGTAAGACAGATAAAAGCAGTCCGTATAATGAGTTTTGCATTTTCTGGAGAGATCGGTTCTTTCGTGTTTTGGGTGTAGTATCCTGCTGCCTGTTCAAACAGTTTGTTGGTATGCGTATCCAGCACGTTTTGAAGATTCGGCGCATGATAACATTGTTTGATTTCAGGGGATAAAGAATCAAACCATTGATTAAATCCGGGCACATCATTTTCGGGGAGTTCCTGTACACTCATTCCTCCCACCATCGCGTAATGAACCAGGTCCATTTCCTCCCTGCCATGATCCGCCGCTACCCATATCTGGTTGAGCGCATGCTGAAGGATGGGCAACTGGTCCACGCCTTCTGTGATATCATGAATCAACCGCTCTGTTAATCGCCGCGTAATTCTTATTCCGGCAAGTAAGGCTGGTTCTTCAATGACCTGCTGAAGTTGGGTTCTGTTCAAACGAGGAACAAAAAATTGTGAAAAGCCCAGGTACTCGGGCAGTCCGCGAAATGCTGCGCATTGACCGATATAATCGGATCGCATAGTGAACACCACGTAAATCGGAAGATTCTCTTCGAGGGCTATGTGTGCGGTTTCCAGCAAAAGATTGAGTACGAGGTTAGCTTCCCGGGAAGGTGCGCCATGTTGATAGTTCTCAGGGTTGGTGAAAAACTCCTCGAACTGATCCACTAATATGATGAGGTTAGCAGCCTCGCGTTTAATGGCCGCTTTATTTTTATCATCTGCTGCCTGCCAGGCAACAGCATCCGGGTCTATAAACCTCTTTGAGTTTTTGTACAAGTCAACCAAAGATGAAAAACCGTGGTTCAGTTCTGACTGTACAATAGCAGAATCAGCAATATCCAGCTGCCGCGCAACGGATTTGCATAAATTTTCAAATGGTGTTCGCTCAGGTCTGAAATCAGCAACACACCATTGAGTATATTTTGATTTTAAAAATCCGGCACGTGCATTAGGAATAATACCAGCATAAATCAAAGAAGATTTCCCATCACCGGAGGCGCCGGTAAGCATCAGAAATTTATTTTTCTGCAGCTGACTGGTGGCCTGGTCAATATCATCTTCCCTTCCTTTAAAATAAAGGGATTCCTCCTCTGTAAAGGATCTTAATCCGGTATAAGGGCAAATCTGTTCATCATCAAACATAAAGGAATACTTTGTTTCTTAAATACAAAGTGAATGGGTGAATAGGTCAATGAGTGAATAAAAGACAAATGTTTGTCATTTTTATCTGTTTTACGCTGAAGTTAAAAACACTCTACTCACCAATTCGCTCGGTACTTAATGTTAGTGTGGTGCCTCAGGGTGGCTGCTGAAATTTCAAGGGGACTAAATTCTTATATATACCTTACCGGCAGTTAAAAAGGGAATGGATCAGACAGGATTCAAATATGAAACATAATACATCGTGTATGCATAATTGTTATTCGCTACCTGCTCACGGTACTGTACACTTTTTTCACTTCTGCCGGTATGGTTTCTTTTGGAACGATTACAGAAATTACACGTGGTGCTTTAAAATTACGCGCGAGGTTAGAGTATGGGTCATCTTCGCCAACCAAAAACATTGGTGTGGGTGATGAAGCACCGCCTACCTGTTTCCATATTTGTTTAATGAAAGGCAGGGCCCAGTCGGCCGCGTATTTGAAATATACTACCGCCAGCTTGCTTTTAGGTATCTGCTGAGAAGAAATTTCCCTGTAAGAATCCTCTCCATCGGGCAGTATATTCATCGTTTCTACCGGAAATTCAAGGCTTAGTGTGTTAATAATATGTTGCGCGTCCTGCTCATCCTGCTGATTGAATATGAAAAAGATATCTGTATCTTTTGAGTCATAGGTTTTTGCATCATGTTTCATCATCACCACCCTGATGTCATCCACCAGCTGCATGGGTCCGTGGCTGTTGGAAAACATCATGTTCCGGGTAATATTGTTACGGATGTATTTGATGAATTGTTGCTGTGATGGTTTTACTGACTTCGAATTTTCGGGATCAAGCCATACAAACACATTGAATTCTTCCCCGGGTGTATCCACTCTTTTTTTGGCTTCCATGAACTGGTATTGCGGGAACGAGGTTTCTTCGTCGGATTCAAATCGCCTGCCGAATTCACCGCTTAACATGTGCAGCGAGCAAACACATTTCTGCATTTCTTCCTCTGCTTTTCGCTTAAATGTTTCATCGTCTGCGGGACAATCAACTGATGGCAGTACATTGAATCCGGCTTTATTCAGAATAATGGCCAGTTCTTCCCGGCTTTCTTTCAGATCACTGGATGTCCAGGCAAGATAAATATTAGGTCTTTGCCGGTCAATCACCTGAACTTTAATAGCAGACGATACTGAAGTCGCGAATACATTGGGGACGATCTGTCTTGCCATTGGCTGGAAAGCAGCAGGCTCATTACCAGCACCTTTTTCTTTCCCTTTTATGCCCTGGATAATTTCTTTAATTGCATTTGCCAGCTTATTGATTTGGTTCCTGTACAAAGGCCTCAGCTGCTGAGAATATTTTGCGTCGTCGACCGGTCGTAGCGGACGATTCACTCCTTCGTCCCTGTAAATAAAATCGACAGACCTCAATCCGTCGGGTAATTCAGCTTCCAGTAGTTTCACATCATCAGCATCTATATCGTGAATTTTTACTGGGATATTACGGGAAACAAGATTTCCAGTTCCGAGTCTGACGGTTGTGCCTATGCTATCATTTTTCGCCAGTTCCTGGAATGCTTTAAATTCTGTGTTCCACACGATAGATTCAATATCACAATAGGTTTGTGAGATAATTGGAATAAAAATGAGGGATTTTACTTTTCGGGCAGATGATGGCGCGGTATCATTAAAACCGCTCATTGTTTCTTCCGGATTTTTATCATAATAAATTGAAAGCCGGTCTTTTAAAGTTGCACTTAGTTCGCGTTCCAGTTTCTCAATAAATTCTGTTATCCAGCCGTCGTATTTGTTATCATTAAACCGGTAGCTAACATGGATATCATAATTGTATCCGGCCTGAATCGAATTAAAAACGGGGATATCGGGAGTGTTTTCCGTCATCGTCTCACCCAGCGCCATGATTTTATACACCGGTATAGGGTCCTTGACGTTTTTCAGCATTTCCATGCCGACAAATTCGCAACGGATATTATTTTTATTGGAGATATTCCGGTATACAGATTCTGAAACGAAAATTCCCCCGGGAGGAGCTTTTGTTTGAATACGCGAAGCAATATTGACAGTATCGCCAAACACATCACCGTTTTCAAATACCACTTCGCCCTGATGTATTCCTATCCGAAGAGAAAAATCATTTGCGGTACTACATGCTTCCTGTATTTTGATGGCCGCATAAACAGCATTGGAAACGGCAGGAAAACTTGCCATCACTCCATCGCCAAGTTCTTTGATCAAAATGCCGCCAAATTCTTCAATTACAGGCTTATGTATTTCACGGTTTTTACGCAACAAATCAAATGCTTTCGTTTCATCATTGCCCATCAATGCGGTATAACCGACAATATCTGTGAACATGATCGCTGCGAGTTGACGGGATTGAGACATTCGTCAAATTAAGATAAATTTTCTGAATTCTATGTGTTGTTTAAGCACATTAAAGCGGCTTTTCCCGATATCATTCTCCAGCATTCATATCACTGTATTTTTTTTCTTTCCTTTCTGGTTGTACAGGCATTCAGGATACGAAATCCCTTGTCGTTTAGTTAAGAACAGCATATCATCATGCTGAATATTTCCTTCCTTTTCACCTTCCTGTTGTGTATTGGTTTCCATAAGTAAAGGCAGTACACGGGCGGGTGGCCTCAAGCTATACGGGAAACAATAAAGGAAGATTTCTTTCGGTGCTTTCCGTATTCCTTTTCGCGCGGACTATCATATAGTTGAAAAGTCTTAATTATGAATTCCCATTTAAAATAATCGTAAACTCCGACCCAATTCCTTTTTCACTTTCCACTGTTATTTCCCCACCATGCGCTTTTACAATATCATAGGCCAGCGACAATCCTAATCCTGTGCCCTGCCCCGTGGGCTTCGTGGTAAAGAATGGTTGAAATATTTTATCCTTGATACTTTCAGGAATACCATCACCATTATCCTTAACCGAAATCTCAATTCCATTCGTTACTTTCTTCGTTTGCACCATTACCTCCGGGGAAAATCCAGGATCCTTTTTCTTGCGGTCGTTGACTGTGTAAAACGCATTGTTTAAAATGTTCAGTAATACGCGGCCGATCTCCTGAGGAGACAGTTCCATGGCGCCAGCCTCCGGGTCAAAATTAGTCTGCAGTTTTACATCAAATGCATTATCCTTTCCTCCAAAAGCCTGCCCAGCTGCGCCATACAGGCGGGCATTGAATGAAAGCTTTACATATTCATCCACCAGTGTATTTACTTCTGTCAATTCTCTGTTGCCGGTTGTACTGCGACTGTGCTGCAACATTCCTTTTACAATCGCATCAGCGCGTTTGCCATGGTGATTGATTTTATGAAGATTTTGTTTGATATCCGTCAGCAACTCTGCAACCACAGGGCTGTTCTCTCCTGCCTCCTGCCTAGTGCCTATTGCATCATCAATCATCTCTTCACTCACTTCTGAGAAATTATTCACGAAGTTGAGCGGGTTCTGGATTTCATGTGCGATACCGGCAGTGAGTTGTCCAAGGGATGCCATTTTTTCGGCCTGGATCAATTGCGACTGAGTTGATTTGAGTTCCTTCAGTGTTAATTCAATTTGATTTTTCTGATCGCCAAGGATAATATTAGCTATCTGTTTTTGCTTATTATTTCTATAAAGAAAAAACACAACGATAAAGAGTATTGCTAATCCGGCAATCAGACTATAGACTTTTAACCGGTTGCGGTAAGATAGCTGAGCCGTCTGCAGCTCATTTTGCCTTGCCTGTTCTCTCGATATCTGGTTCTGAATGGTCATAATATGGGTTGCCCCAAACAAACTGTCTTTTGCTCCGGCAGCCAACTTAAAATATTTCAGTGCCAGAGCAGGCTGGATGGAATCATATAATTCTGAGAGTAAAGTTCCCGAGAGAACGATACCTTTTCTGAATGACACCTGCTGAGCATATTCAATTCCTTTTAAGGCATAAAATCTCGCAGAATCTGTTTTTCCAAGTTTTACATAAATTGAAGAAATAGCTGCACTAAACTGTGAAAGCCCCCTGAACTCAGAGATTTGCTGGGAAATACTGTAACCTAGCCAATAATAAACAAGGGCCTGATGATAGTTTGCCTTATCTTTTTCGATATCTCCTGCAATTTCATACACACCACTCATTTGATTTTGAAGTAAACCCTTTCGCTGAAATGATATTTCCAGATGCCGAATTGCAGAATCAAGGTTATTATTTCTGTAATAACCACCCGCAAGGGACATATGATCTATTGCGGCACTTCGCTCATATTTATGTAGTTCGTCTATTTTCAATGCCCGCAGAGAGTATTCAATTGACTTTGGATAGTTCCCCATCTCATCATATATACCGCTCAATCTTCTGTTAGCCCTGGCAGTTTCGTGAGGAAGATGATTAGATTCCGCTATTTTGAGTGATTGAAAACCCACCTCCAGTGCATCTGCAAATTTCCCCTGCTGACCTAGTACGCCAGTCAGGCTTGCGAGCAGCCTTGCTTCTCCCCATGCAAAGTTATTTTTCCGGGCCAATGCAAGCGCTGCATAACTGTATTTTAAAGATGAATCATTATTTAACCGTTCGTAATTAAACCCAAGTCCATCCATAATCATGATCCTTTCAGAATCATCATCTGCCAGAGCGAGTTGTTGTTTCAGACTATCTATAGTTCTGTGCTCTGTTCGATATATTTCGCTCTGACTAAGAACAGTGCCATTGAGAATGAGAGAATAAAGAAGTAGTAAGGAGGCTGAACGACGATTAAGGAAGTGATCAGTTTTTTGAACACTGATGAGAGAAAAACGAATGGCGGAAGACACAATACAAAATACGTAGCCGGCCTGCCGGCAGGAAAAGTAAATTACCCCGAAAAGGCAGTACTTCAATTTTAATGATATTTTCTTTAGTTGATACAGCTTTGATATGCTTTTGATGATAATGGGAATACAGACTCAGTTTTCAGGAGGATAATAATTTATTTTATTTTTTCTGTTATATTTTGACAAGGTCGTCAAATATTGATACCCTGACAGCACATTTTTTGTGCTGTCAGGTTTTTAATGAACCCCGGCCCAATGACACGTGAATATTGAGAAGAGAGAGGTAAAAAGTGAATAACCCTTTTCATGAATCTGCATTTAGTGTTATAGAAAAAGTTGTTCCTTCCCCTGGCAAACTTTTAACTTTTATTTCCCCGCCATGTGCTTTTACAATATCATAACTCAGACTTAAACCCAATCCTGTACCCTGTCCGGTAGGCTTGGTCGTGAAGAAAGGCTGAAATACCTTCTCCACTATGGCTGCTGGGATACCATCACCATTATCCGTAACCGAAATCTCAATTCCATTCCTTACTTTCGTCGTTTGCACCATTACTTCCGGAGAAAACCCCGGGTCATTTTTCTTGCTGTCGTTGACTGCATAAAATGCATTGTTCAAAATGTTCAGTAATACACGTCCGATTTCCTGCGGAGCCAGTTCCATGGCACCAGTCGCAGGGTCAAAATCTGTTAGCAGTTTCACATCGATGGCATTGTCCTTTCCGCTAAATGCATGAAAGGCAAGCTTTACATATTCACTCACCAGTTCATTCACATCTGTCAATTCCCTGCTTCCGGTCGTACTGCGACTATGTTGCAACATACCCTTTACAATCGCATCCGCCCGTTTGCCATGAAGATTGATTTTGGCAAGATTAGCTTTGATATCCGTCAGCAACTCTGCAACTACAGGGCTGTTCTCTCCTGCCTCCTGCCTAATGTCTAATGCCTCCACAATCAACTCTTCACTCACCTCCGAAAAATTATTGACAAAGTTGAGCGGGTTTTGAATTTCGTGCGCGATCCCTGCTGTGAGCTGTCCGAGTGATGCCATTTTTTCGGCCTGGATCAATTGCGACTGAGTGGCCTTTAATTCCGTCAATGCATCCTCAGCTCGTCGTTTCTCCACTTTTAACTGTTGCAAATCAAAACGGGCCTGGGATAAATCTTTAAATCTTGAATAGGCCAAAGAAAATACTGATGCTGCTCTTTTCAGCAGATCCCAGCTTTCAGAGGAAATATCACCCGGAGATGCGGCTCCAATGGCACCATTTGTAAATTTATAAAGGTGATAGATGCGATCTGGTATGGACCCCTCATAAAATCCGTCAAGCAAAGGTGAAAGTTTGTAACAATACTCCATCCACTCCTTACGATGTGCTCCAATCATTTGAATGGAAGCCTGTGTTTCGTTTGAATGAAAGTATTGCAGCATTTGGCGGCCCACCCAGGTGTCATTCAATCCAAGCCGGATGTAATCAGCAATCATTTTTTTACCAGGCTGCGTGGAGTCCTTTATGGCAAACCAACATTCCGCATATTCTGATTTTTCAGTATGAATAAATATCGTACTGCCTTCAAGTTCTTCGACACCTAATACTCCCATTTCAAGCCTCAACATCTGCGCAACTTCCACCAGTTCTTCCGGTTGCTGCATGGCCAATGCTCTTGAACGTACTTTTTCCAATGCAACTTCTATTTGTGCCTGTCTGGCCTGCGACTCTGCTTTTTGTAAATCGAGAAAACGGATATAAGATTGTTCAAATACTTTTGCAAACCGTATTAAAATATCATTCGTTTCGGCTGAGAAAAACTTCCCGGTATAATCATTCAGAAAAATGCCTGAATGTTTTTGGATCGCAAAAGAAAAGCCAAACCATTCCTGGGTAAGGCACCAGGTTTTCACTTCATCAGGGATAATGGCAAAACCGGTATGTTTAAAAATGTGATTAAAATAGTTCGCCTTGACTTCGCCGGAATATATTTTCGCAACGAGTTCCAGTCCCTTCGCTCTTCCATCATTACAATCATGAAACATAATATGATCAAAATAGGGTAGGTGAGCTTTCAAGGGTTCATCGAACTGTTCAGGAATCCATATCCAATGGAGTAAATCTTTTGACTCCGTTGAAAATGTGACCAGCGATACCCCGCCATTCATTTCAATATCAAGTTCCCTGATACGATCCAATACCGTTTTTACCACCTCTTTTATTTCTTCGCTTTTGTGCATCGCTAATGAACGCGACCGCACTTTTTCCAGTGACGCTTCTATCTGCGCTTCCCTTACCTGTGCCTCTGCTTTCTGCAGATCAAGAAACCTTGTGTAAGTCTGATCAAATACTTTGGCAAACCGTTTAACAATATCCTGTGCCTCCAAACAAGGCTCAAGTGTAATGAACAAAAGATTACCGTGAGAAAAATTGGCGACATAATGAATCTGTCTTTCAGGCATAGGATGCCCGGCGGCAATTGATTTGCCAAATGCTTCATCCAATGAAGGGAATGATCGCAAATATCTAAAATAGGATTGCATGGAATCGCCGGAAAAATCCTTCACAATAAAATCTTCCGCATTTTTCCAGGATTCATACTGGCTGATATGCCAGGGCTCTCCGGCAATAGGCATTACAAATGGTGGATTCATCGAACCATCAGCATTGCACATCCACGAAATGAGATCCTTTTTTTCATTATCCCAGATAGTGAAACCACTGCTGTAAGAACTTAACCCCAACGACTTTAACTGTTGAAACAATAATGATGATACTTCTGCGAGTTCACCACTTTTCTGCATAGCCATGGTTCGTGCCCGCACTCTTTCCAGGGCCAGTTGAATCTGCGATTCCCTGGCTTGTGCTTCAGCAGTTTCCAGGTCTTTAAACCGGGTATAAGTTTGCTGGAAGACTTTTCCAAAACGCAAAAGCGTGCTATTGTCTTCATCCGAATATGGTTTACCTGCAAAATTTTCTATGTACAGACTAACATCTTCCATCAATACTGTTGAAATGGCTAACCCCGGATAATTCAGTATTACTTTTTTTGATGCTACTGGCAAATCAGGTATATAAGTAAAGAGTTTACGGTAAAAATTATTCTTTTCCTCGAAATTCAACTTAACAGCAAAAAAGTTTGTTCCGTTTTCCTTTGCATAAATAAAACCATTCCAATGCGGCGAATCAAAATAAGGAATAGTTACCTGAGACGGCGATTCAACAGAATCTGCAATCCAGATATGCATATCGTCTCTCTGCTTGTAATCCATAATAATTCCCGCATGTTCTGTATTGATACCCAGGTGAACAAACTGATCATAAATAATTTGAATGACAGCTTTAAGTTCATCGCTTTTTTGCATACCCATGGTTCTGCTTCTCACTCTTTCCAAAGCGGCTTCGATCCTTGCTTCTCTTGCCTGGTCTTCTGCTTTTTGCAGATCCAGAAAACGTGTATAGCTCTGTTCGAAAACGATCGCAAACCGCTGCAGTATTTTTGCGTGATCTTCATCAATAGGTTCTGTTCCCCATGATAAAGCACCATGTTTCATATAAGCATTTGAGAATATAACTTTCTCAAATCCACTCATGATTTTTTTTGCTTCGGGTGTGATCCGCGAAAATTCCGATTGATTAAAAATCACATCATCATAAGCTTTCTTTTCTTCACCCGATACTTCCATTACGGCAAACTTCTTTCCTTCCTTCCAATGGTTGAGCTGTTCCAGATAAAAGCGGTGATTGAAAAAAGGGATGTGATAACTTTCCAGATAACCCTCTTCTCCAAAACCCGACATCCACCAATCCATATCACCGGAGGCTTCATCCATGATTACAATGCCGCATGCACCATATGTAAAACCGAGCTGCCTCAACTGATCATAGATGACAGCTACTAATTCGCGTAATTCATCACTTTTTTGCATGGCCATTGCCCTTGCACGAACTCTTTCCAGTGCAAGTTCTATCTGTGCTTCTCTTGCCTGCTCTTCTGCCTGAGCAACATCGTGGTACCTGCGATAGGCAAATTCAAAAACGTTTCTAAATCTTTTTAGTACATCCAGTTGATTATCCTCAAGCTCTGTAAATGTTGAAATGCCGATTGCACCCGTTCCAATCGAATAGAAATAATAGTGAAGCGCCTCAGTTTCGTTCATGCGCGGATCATCCTTTTCACCAATTTCCGACCGGAATGTTTTCCATTCTTCCAATTCATTTCCACTAAAAACGGTGTGTGAAAAGGCATCATTTGAAGACCTGATTTGCCGGATCTGTTTTTCAACAACAGGATGCGTGGTGTAAGTCAGGTGATTAATACTTTTGCCTATAGTGTCTGAATAATCATAATTGACAAAACGTTCCTTTTCATCATCATGAATATTAATCATTGCATTTCTCAATCCTTCTATTTTCAGATTTCGCAACTCCTCAAATAATACCTTACAAATTGAAGTCAGGTCTTCAGGCTTTCGCATACTCAATGCCACTGCACGCACACGTTCTAATGAAGTTTCCAATTCGAGCTCCCGGTTCTTTTCAATCAGTTCAATGGTATGTCGTTTAACTGCATCTCTCAGTTCAATATTTTCCCTGCTGATTTTCTCTATCGCCAGCGTTTCTCCCTCCTGCACCCGCATGTCAGGAAAGGAACCATGCTGATGAAGTACTTTCCAGCCGGTGGATGTATTTCTTAGAAAAGTGGAGATCCGAATGGACGAATAGTACAGCATTTCATTCTCCACCAATGCATAAATATCGGCCATCTCGCTTACCAGCATCATCTGCTCAACAGGAGTGATTTCAATCTTCCTGTTTCTGAATTCAGTTTTACCAACCAGTTCAGCTGTAAGTGATTTAAAGTATTCAATTCCTTCTGCTTTATTATTACAAATTTCAGTTTCTGATGTACCGATCAGTTTGAAATCATCATCAATTAATGATTCAAATATTGACAGGTCGCAACTGAAATAAGTTTCCCACATCACCAGGTATACCCTGAGCACTTCAGCCTCTGTCTCTTTTGTATATTCCATCCCTGTTATCTATTGAATAAGTTTAATTTTAGTTTGTTGCCGTTTCAAAGACAAAAGGGCAACTTCAACTGATGGGTAATGTAATCACAAACTCCACTCCCTCCTTCCTGCTATTGACGCTCAGCTGTCCATCGTGGCCCTTTGTTACAATGTCGTACGCTAATGATAGTCCGAGTCCTGTTCCCTGCCCGGTTGGCTTGGTGGTAAAAAAGGGTTGAAATATTTTGTCAATGATATTTTCAGGAATGCCCGGTCCATTATCTGCAATGGTAATCTGCAATTTGTCTGACAACTTTTTGGTAGTAATGTAAACCGAAGGCTCAAAGTTCTTATCCGCCAGCATTTTCGATTTTTCGGCCACAGCGAAAAAAGCGTTATTGAAAAGATTTAACAATACTTTTCCGATTTCCTGCGGTGCAATGTTTACCATTCCGGGAGTCGAATCAAAATCAGTAATAAGTTTTGCTTCAAACGCTTTTTCTTTTATGCGGTATCCATGGAATGCCAGTTTCAGGTACTCACTGATAAGCGCATTAATATCAGTAGGCTGTTTTTGTCCGCTGCTGGTACGGCTATGTTGCAGCATACCTTTTACAATAGCGTCGGCGCGTTTACCGTGGTGACTGATCTTTTCCAGGTTCTGCTTAATATCATCCGCAATCGATAACACTTCTTTCGTATTATTCTTTTCGGCCTCTATTTTCATTTCATCAATTAATTCATTACTGAGTTCCGAAAAATTATTGACAAAGTTCAGTGGATTTTGGATTTCGTGTGCGATGCCCGCAGTCAGCTGTCCAAGCGATGCCATCTTTTCTGATTGAATCAATTGAGCCTGAGTAGCTTTCAATTCCCTGATTGACGAACTCAACTCATTGGTACGGCTTTTTACATTTTCTTCCAGTTTAAAATTTTGTTTGATGAGGGCCCTCGAACGAAACCTGACATATCCCAGTACGAGCGCAACAAATAATAAGGCATAAATAAAATATGCCAGCCAGGTGCGGTACCATGGCGCTTTCACCTCAATTTCCAATTCGCGCAACCCGCTTGAATTCCCCTGATGGTTAATCGCTTTTACCTGAAAGGTATAAGTGCCGGGTGGCACATTTGTATAGATTGCCTCTGCTTTATTTTTTACGAATTGCCATTCACTATCAAATCCTGCAAGCCTGTATGCATATTCAACATTTCCGTATAAATCAATTGCTGCATATTGAATTGTAAATCTGTTTTGTGAATATGCCAGTTTTACTTTTTTCAGGTAATCAATATCCACCGGTAAAATACTATCAGGTGCCTGTATACCAACAGATTTATTATTGATTAAAAATCCGGTAAATATTACAGATGGAATATCTGCAATATATGATTTGAGGCTATCGGAATGAAATGCATAAATCCCATCGGATAATCTCAAATACATCCTTCCATTCTCTTCAGGGAAGAAAACTCCTTTTATATATGACGCATCAATTTCAAAACCATCCTGCTGCCGGTACGCAATAAATCTTTTCTCTTCAGGTATCCATCTACAGAGGTAGTGATTAGTGGCGACCCATATGTTTTGCTTTTTGTCAGCAGCAATTGCTGAAATACTCAGTTCAGGTAATCCATCTTTTTTGTTTAGAAAACTGAATTTCCCGGTGGCTGGATCCAGTAAGGAGATTCCCTTTTCAGCTGTACCGATCCAAATGACTCCATTTGAAGCTTCAAACAAACATTCAACCTTATCGCTTGATAGTGAATTTTTTTCTTCAGGCACCTGACGATAAACAGTCCTGATTTTTTTGACAGGATCGTAGAAGACCAATCCTTCATTAATATGTCCGAACCATAATGTGTTGGCATCACTTACTAAAAAACTGCTTATCGAGTTAGGCTGTGCACTATTTTGTACAATGTAAAAACTATCAGACTGAATATCCAAATAACCAAGTTTATTGTCAAAACCACAAAACCATAAACGATTTTTTTTATCTTCTATAATTGTCCAACTGTTGGCATATAAAAATTTTGGAAGCACTTTATCCTTCCATTTTCTGATCAGTTTCCCTGCCTTATCGCGAAGTTCAATGCTTGAATTCAATTGTGCTTTCAACGCTCTTTTATTTATAAAGTTGAGCGCGTAATAAACCACCCAAAACCGGGAGGAATCTCTTGCCTGCACAACATTGAAATAGGAAAGTTCTGTTGCCGGTATGTCCGGTAATGTTACTATTGAATCTGTTCCGCTAAGAGGATTTAACGTTTTTATTCCATCTTTTAAAAATCGATAGGCTGTCCCGTTAATGACTGTTAATTGCGATTTAAGTTCTCCAACAGCCAGTGGATCAACTTCTTTATGAAGCTGATGAAACTGACTTTCTTTTTTCGAAACGGGATAAATAACATTCCCGGTGGTGGCGAATGCCCGATACCCATATCTGGCGGGAAATATAAAGTCCACCGGTTCTTCTCCGTTATTTTTCCATATCACTTTTGAATTATCTGTTGCTGGATCAAATTGCAGTAAGTACCCTCCCCTTGTGCCTATAAAAAATACTCCATCAACTATCTCGACGTATGCTATGTCTCCAAAGGCCGGGTCAGGTTGAACTTTCTTAAGTGATGAATTTTGGGGATCAAATTTTAGCAGGTTTCGGCCCATTAAAGTATAATGAACCGAATGGTCGGATGTTGTTAATGTTTTAGTTTCAATACCTGCTGTAACAACCCCTTCCATCGAGAGTTTCATTGAGTCGTAGTCAAGTTCCACTCTGGAAATTTCCTTGTTCGTGGCGGGGTCATACTGCACATAAAATGTTCCGTCGAAATTCATTTCGTGAAACCAGATAGAATTATTTTCTCCTCCGAAAATATTACATCTTATTTGTACAGTACTATCAGGTAATATTATTTTGTATCTGTTGGTTTTAGTTGAATAACTGTAAAGGTTGCGCCCACCAAACCAAATATTACCGGCTTTATCTTCAAACCATGATTCAGCCCATAACGATCGAATGTTAATTTGTTTGAAAACAGAAGCCCACACATCTTCAAATTTCAATGTGGCTGGATCAAACTTATACAGGCCGCATCCCATACCGATCCAGATATTTCCCCTACTGTCTTCTTTAATAAAATTCAATCCATTACAACCGGGCAATTCATCAAATATTTCCTTATCCCCTTCAGGATCTGAAAAGAGGTATCGACCTACTTTACCATCAGCCGTCGCATACCAGATATACCCCTGCCGGTCCTGCAACATGCTCCACTTTCCAGGAAAGCTTATTTGCCTGGCTTTATCCTGAGCGTGGATAGTTAATCCCGGAAAAAAAATAAAGACCAGCAAAAAATAAAAGAATCCTTTACAGTATTTCATGGTAATTCAATTAGTATCGAAAAAGCAATACCGGGCCGGAATATAAATCTTGAAAGGGTATGAAGTATTATTTAAATAACTGTCTAAAAAGAGGAAAGGATAAACATACAATATTTACTATCATCGAATTGTCTTTTCAGATGAACGTGGTTAATTAAACAGGGCATTCAAGATAAATTGACGAAATCATCAAGACAAAGGGATACTTATCACAAACTCCACTCCCTCATTCCAGCTATTGACACTCAACTGTCCATCGTGGCCTTTTGTTATAATGTCGTACGCTAATGATAACCCTAACCCTGTTCCCTGCCCGGTTGGCTTGGTTGTAAAAAAGGGTTGAAATATTTTGTCAATGATATTTTCCGGAATGCCTGGTCCATTATCGCCAATTGTAATCAGCAGTTTATCTGCCGATTTTTTTGTTGTGATATAAACCGATGGCTCATAGTTTTGCCCCTTTACCATTCTCGATTTCTCTGCCACAGCAAAAAAAGCGTTATTGAAAAGATTTAAAAGCACTCTTCCAATTTCCTGTGGAGCAATGTTTATCATTCCAGGAGTCGGATCAAAATCAGTTATAAGCTTTGCTTCAAACGTTTTTTCTTTTGTGCGGTATCCATAGAAAGCCAGTTTCAGGTACTCATTGATAAGCGCATTAATATCGGTAGGCTGTTTTTGTCCGCTGCTGGTACGGCTATGTTCCAACATTCCCTTCACGATACTATCTGCCCTTTTACCGTGATGAGCAATTTTCTGCAGATTCTGTTTGACATCTGCCAGCAATTCTGCCACCAGAGGGCTGTTTTTTTCTTCCTGCCTGCTGCCTGAAACGCCGTGGCCTGCCAGGAGGGCTTCTGCCTCAACAATCATCTCTTCACTTATCTCCGAAAAATTATTGACGAAATTTAGTGGGTTTTGAATTTCATGTGCAATGCCTGCAGTGAGCTGGCCCAGGGAAGCCATTTTTTCAGCCTGGATCAACTGCTTTTGCGTAACCTGCAATTCTGCCATTGCATCTTCAGTACGCTTTTTTTCTTCTTTGAGTTTAATTAAATCCAGTTCCGCCTGTTCAGCATGTGCTTCAGCAATCTTTAAATCATTAAAACGGATAAATGTCAGATTGAATACGCCGGCGAAACGTGTGAGCAATTGTATCGTTTCATTCTGCTGCTCATCAGGTGTAGCCAGTCCAATAAACCCTTTGCTGAAATAAGCAATATATTGCAACCTTCGCTTTTGTGTTAATGCTCCCTTGAAGGACACATTCAACCGCATTAGGTGTTCAAAATACTCCTGCAGTTCTTTACCCTCCATTTCAATAAACAACGATGATTGTTTTGCCCTCCAGCCATCATACATTTTTTTCAATGAGAGATTATCGAGCAGGTTGGCGATATAAGCCGAACTTATTTTATTGCCTTCTTCATCAGTGATCCAGAATTCTGCTTCACTTGTTTCGTCTTTAATGATAGCTACATAAAGGCGATTGGGTTCAATGCCCATTGTTATTAATTGTTGAAACAGTACCGACACGGTTGCTGAAAGTTCATTACTTTTCTGCATGGCCAGTGTTCTGCTTCTGACTCTTTCCAAAGCTGTTTCGATCTGAGATTCTTTTGCCTGTGCCTCTGCGTTTTTCAAATCAAGATAGCGCCTGTAAGTTTGGCCAAATACGCCTGAAAAACGTTTAAAAATCTTTTTATGTTCATCAGGCAATTGTTCCATTGAAAATGAAAATAATGTTCCCTCAGCGAAGTAAAACTCATTGTGGAAAATGTGCGCGGGTAGTGTTGAGATGTCGTAACTAACAGGGTAATCAGGATGATTATTTATCGCAGTAAAGTATCGATGATGATCTTCACCAAATAGTTCATAAGAATACATTTCATGCTTTTCTTTCCATTTCCTGACAGCACCCTGAAGCATAGGATGCAGGTTCATATCGAGCCATCCTATAATCAAGACGGGTTTACCAATGGCGTCTTGAGTGGCTGTCCATACTTCCATATTTTCGGATGGATGCATGATACTAATGCCGCAGCGGAAAGTTTTAATGCCCAGCTGCTTCAGTTCCTCGAACATCAAAAAAACAGTTTCACCGACATCCCGGCTATTGTGCATCGCCATTGTTTTGCTTCGCACTTTTTCCAATGCTATTTCAATGGTGGCTTCTCTTGCCTGTGCTTCGGCTTTCTGCAGATCCTGAAAACGGGTGTATGTCTGATCAAATACATTGGCAAACCTTTTAAATATGTCCCACGACTTAGGCACAGATTCATATGTAATGAACAAGAGAAATCCCTGCGAAAAATATGCGCAATGAAATATCTGAAAGGTGGGCAAAGGAAAACCTGCCTCAATAATTGAATCCAGTACGCTGCCAACAACCGGTTGAGTACGCATGTAGCTGTAGTGTATTTCCAGCTCCCGTCCGCCAACTGCTTCAACATGAAATGATTCTCTCCGATTATATGCATCACGCATATGTATAAGCGAAGGATCTTCAGTGAGCGGCAAAACAAATGGTGGCTGAATGACCCCCTCGCTGCTCATCCATAATGTGACCGCCTGTTTGGAATCATTCCATATGCAATACCCGGCACTCCATGTTGGCATTCCCAAATTTTGCATCTGATGAAATAAAAGGTTGGCGGCTTCAGGCAGTTCTGTACTGTTTTGCATGGCCATAGTACGACTGCGCACACGCTCTAAAGCCGTTTCGATAGTGGCTTCCCTCGCCTGATCTTCCGCTTTTTGTAAATCAAGGAAACGGGTATATGCCAACTCAAATACAACAGCAGCTCTTCGCAACATTTCACATGTTTCAGCAGAAGCTTCTGTATTGGCAATCATTAACAACGCACCGCCGGAAAATTTTGAAAAATGATAGTATAGTATTTCGGGAATGATTAATTGGCCCTGTTCATCATAATCCACTACATCCGGTGCAATTTTTTCAAGCGTTTTGTACCAGCCCTGAATTTTTGATCCGGTAGAAACGATGGTATATTCAGATTCATCTGAACGATATTTGTCCATTACCTCACGCGTCCATTCGCAGGCATCAGCGGACACATGACTGGTCCCTGTAATGATCTCTCCTGATGATTGTTCGGGAGGCCGGTATGCATACCATGATTCAATTTCTTCTATTTCTTCTTTATACAGGTGAATGAGACAAGACTCCAGTTCAGGCTGTCCCAGGTTACGCATCTGTTCCCGCATTACATCAGCGACTTCCAGTATGTCGTGAGATTTTTGCATGGCAAGTGCCTTTGCCCTGATGCGTTCGAGTGCGACTTCTATTTTTGCCTCTTTTGTTTGGCGCTCGGCAGTTTTTATATCATCATACCTCCTGTAGGCGAGGTCAAAAACGTTTCTGAATCGTTTAAAAACATTCAGCGATTCTTCATTAAGCGCATTGTAAGTTGAAACACCTAATGCACCGATTCCAATAGAATAAAAATAGTAATGTGCGGAGGAAGTCGATTCCAGTTTAGGATCAGGTAGCTGATTTGTGTCTTTCCTGTACTTCACCCAATCGACGAGTTCCTGACCTTCAAATGTTTTGGAGAAAAATGCATCAGCTGCGGTGAGCATCTGGGTGACAAATGATTGTACGGTTTCATTCAACCGATAATCAATTAACTCAGTTACCGTTTGATTATAAGGTACAAAATATTGGTAATTGATATACATGCCCTGCGTCTCATTAATAATCACTGTCTGCACGTTGCGGATCTCTTCAATTCCTAATGACTGTAATTGCTGTGCAATAATGCGACAAACACTCAGCATGTCCTCCGGCTCACGCATCGACAATGCCGCTGAACGAATTTTTTCCAGAGATGTTTCTATTTCAAGTTCCCGGTTTTTCTGTTCCAGTTCGATAGTGCGTCTTTTGATGGCATCCCGAAGCTGGAGGTTTTCAGCAGAAATTCTTTCTATCGCAATATTATCCCCTTCATTTGTACGTACATCCGGCACCGACGAGTGCTGATGTACAAACTTCCATTGTTGTTCCTTATATTCCATTAAAGTTGAGGCCCGGAATTTGGAGTAAAAAACCCACTCTTTTTCAGCAAGCACATACATGTCAAAAAGGTCAATAACCATCAAATAATCCTGAAGCCATTCACATTTAATGAGCCTGTTGCGAATCGTAGCTTTACCGGCCACCTGATGAATCGTTTTGCGCAAAAAATGAAGGGCCTCCTCTTTATTGAAAAACACTTCACTTTCAGCGCTGCCAATTTGCGTATAATCTTCATTCAACATCAAAGTGATCGCTTCAATGTCGCCTCCAATGTAACTATCGAAGTAAACTTTATAAAGATCGATTGCGCTGATTTCCTGTTCTTTGGAAAATTTCATTTATTCTTTTGACAGTGGGAAATGAATCCGTTCAACAGCTGTCTATTCCTCTGTTTATCTTTTGCTGTTATCACATTCAATTTAACAAGAAGTACTAAGTATGAAAGAAAAAGCCGACAGGTTTTTTAAAATTTCTGGTAATATCTTTTGCGGGACTTTACATCTACCCTCCGATTGTCCTTATCGGGACACAACAGCCAGATTCATACGCTGTTGACAATTTCATAAGTACTTCAAACTTGCCTTTGGCTGTGCGCTTCGTACTTCGAACTTCTTTCGATGGGCGTTGCCCATCGCTGGGATATTGTGCCCTTTCAGGGCGTACATCTCCGAGTGTGTAAATTTGATTTGAAATGTAGGAAGGGTAACTCTCATGTGTATTGGCTGTTTTCTACTGTCTACCGCCTACTGTCTACCAACTTTTGTATTTGCTGTTCACTTCCCACTTCGCACTTCATACTTCGCACTTCAATATCAAACCCCAACCGGTAAACTGATAACAAATTCAGCTCCTTCGCCAGGTCTGTTGACCACACTGATTTCTCCGCCATTACTTTTGATGATGTCGTATGAAAGTGAAAGACCCAATCCGGTTCCCTGCCCGGTAGGTTTTGTAGTGAAAAATGGTTGAAAGACTTTCTCTCTGATTGCTTCAGGAATTCCTATACCATTATCTTCCACTGATATTTCAAATTTATCGCCGCATCGTGTTGTAGTGATTGAAACCATTGGCTCATAGCCGTCAGCACCTTTTTTCTTTCTCTCCTGCACGGCATAAAATGCATTGTTTAAAACATTCAGTAATACCCTTCCAATCTCTTGTGGTGCAATATGAACCGAACCGATCTCTGCATCAAATTCTGTATTCAACTTTACCGCAAAAGAGCTGTCCTTCCCTCTGAAAGCGTGAAAGGCAAGTTTAATATATTCTTCAATAAGTGCGTTAATATTGGTTGGCTCTTTGTGTCCGGTAGTAGTTCGGCTATGCTGGAGCATCCCCTTTACAATAGTATCCGCACGTTTTCCATGATGATTAATTTTCTGGAGATTAACAGCAATGTCTGCTGCAATCTGTTTTGCTTCCTCATTTCTTCCCATGGCCATTTCATCCAGCAATTCCTGCATAAGTTCTCCACTTAAATCAGAAAAGTTATTGACGAAATTTAAGGGGTTCTGAATTTCATGAGCAATACCTGCCGTCAATTCTCCCAAAGAAGCCATCTTTTCCGACTGCACCAGTTGCGTTTGTGCCGCCTTTAATTCTTCCAGCGATTTTGTTAGTGCTTCATTGGTTTCTTCAATGGCTTTTCTTTTTTGTTCCAGTTCTTCAATTGTTTCTTCCAGCAAAATCGCCGTTGTTCTTTTTACTTTTTCAGTTCTGTCGAGCTTGAATTCCGTAATGGTTATTGATTTATCCAATTCCTTTACTGCAGTAGTGATCTCCTTTTTTACTGCCTCATCAATTGATTCAGTTTGCTGAATGAGATTTAATATAGATTGAACATGTTGATTCATCACAGGGTCACTTTTCTTTTAATGCATATTCGCTGCAGATATCATTATTACATCCATTTCTGCTCAGGTTTAAATTCCGGATTTCAATATAACATAAGAAACCTATAAAGTATACTTCCAAAACTTTTGAACTCCTATCAATTATGTAAAGAACAATTCTTCTCATTGTTTTTGCCTGCATTGGAACTCAAATATTCCGAACCTTTTATTTCTCCTTTAACGCAACGCAACATGTCGTAAGATTGTGCATTTCCAGATTTCCGCCTGTAGCCCTGGCCATTTCCGCATTTGAAAACATGCCTGCCATGGGAACGTTCCACACATTTTTTACCCCTTCAATCTCTTTGTTCATCAATGGTCCTAATGAAAGAATCCGACCCGCACAGCTGAAAACAACCAATGCATCAGCTTCGGGCATTTTGGTCGCCTTCAAACCTTCGACTCCCTTGATCACTTTCTCCATTACATCAAAATCAGGAGGCAGGGAGAACCTTATCTTAGAGCCTTCGGGCACAGATCCGCTGCAATAAAAAGACCGGTCGCTCCAATCAATTACCAGCCCCGGCCGCATAACAGGATCGCCTTTTTCCCTTTGCAGTTGTAAAGGAAAATTAGCCGCTATTTCCAGCAGTAAATTTTCATTGTCGGGGGATACATTTTCAAGACCTCCGTATTTTGAAGTAATATCCAGCACCGGGATATCATCAACAGTAAATACATGGTTCCCTATGCTTTTAGTAACCGTTCTTTTCGTGCCAACAGCTCTCCATCCGCAGGTGGCCACACCCTGAATCAGTACTTTATCTTCATCCAGAGCCAAACAAACCAATGCACCCGAACTTTCTTTGCCATTGGTAAAAACATATTGCTGAGAAAAACTATAATCGTCTCCTGCCATACCACCAAATACATTAACGTCTTTACCCACCACATCTTCAAAACCAAACAGTATCGCCTCTGCATCTGTTTCCATATTGCTGCCTGCTATGAGAAATGCCGGCGTGGGAAATACTTCTTTCGCTTTCCGGGCAATTCCTTTTGCCACCTCACGGTAATTTTTCTCCGGATACTCTTCCAAATAAATCCTGAAGTAATCCCGGTTGATATCCAATAACAACATCACTATCGAACCTTTTTCTGTTTCCTCATCAATAAATTCACCATTTGAGGTAGCCCCAAATACAGCGATACCTTCTTTGTCCAACATGACACTAACGGCATCCTTATCCTGAGTTATCGACAAAAAAACTATGGCTAAAGTTGGACGAAATCCTCCAGCTATATGCTCCTGTAATTGCACACTGATTTCTTCTGTTGATTTTCCTTTGATTGATTTTGCGTTCATTTATTAGTATTCAATTTACTTTTCTACTTACTGATATAGCGTTAATGAATATCGAAGGTCTCTACATTTATTTGGCTCTGCTTAATACCTGCAAAGTTGTAATCAAATGAAAAATTCATTTTTCCTTTATTCCCACCCAGCAGCAGGTGTTGTTATGAAATTCATTGTTGCCATTTGTTGCCCTTCCAAATTCGCCGTAAGTAAAAAATCCCGCCATCGGTGCATTGAACACTTTTCGAACCCCTTCAATTTCATCACCCGCCATTGGACCAAACTCGCCCAACCTCCCCACACACGAAAACATCAGCAACGCATCCGCTTCCGGTAATGTTGAATTTTTAACTTCCTGCGCCAAACGGCTTACCTGTTCCACCACCTCAAAATCGGGGGGAAGTGTCAAACGGATTTTATCCCCCTCTTTAATACTTCCGTTGATTGCAATAGATTTGTTTTTCCAGTTGAAAATTCCCGAAGATCGTAATACTGAATTGCCTTTGGGACGTTGCAAAGAAAATACTATTATACCCGGATTGAATTTTTCAGCCTCTTCCGGTGTTAACGTTAATCCCAAATATTTGATCACCATTTCGGTTGCCGGCTGATGATCAATCTCGTACACTATATTATCGATCACTCTCGTAAGCGTCTTTTCCGTACCCACAGGTTTTTGACCTGATGCCGCCATACCATGAATGGTCACTTTTTCTGCATCTACTGCCAGTAATATAATTCCCTTTTTTTCAATCCTGTTATTAGTGAACACTGCTGTTTGAACAAAGGCAAGATCATCGCCAGCACCGCCGCCCCAGATATTTGCATGAGTACCCGCAACTGATTCTATAGACCTGATGATTGGTTCGCCATTTGCAAGGTCGGTGGCCAGATCCACACCATATGAAAGAATCAATCCCGGATTGTTAAACTTCGCCACAGCCCGTTCGGCAAGTGATGCCGCAACTGAAACATGATCCCTTTCATTGTAATCATCAAACAACAACCTAAAGTTCGCAGGATCCATATTCATCATTAAAATGGAAATCGCTCCATGGGTAATTTCCCCATCAATAAACTCACCTGCTGAAGTGGCTCCAAATATGGTAATGCCCGCATTATCAAGCATTGTTGTAATGCGTTGTATATCCTGTTTGATTGAACAAAACACAAAGGCCAATGTTGGATTAAATCCATCGGCCAGGCTTTCTGTTAATTGAATATCAATTTCTTCAGGACTATGGCCCTGTATTGATTTTGCATTCATTTATCTTGGTGATTTATCAAGCAACATTAGCTAAACTTCCAGTTTCTTCAACCTTGCACATTTATGTTTTTTATGGGATAGAAATGGAATGCTGAAAAGAGCCGATAATTTTCAGGGAGGATCTTTAACTGATACTTTTCGATACCGAAATTCCTTTTTTGAACTGAACCAAAAGGTATGCTTTTTTGAATGTATGAACAAAGATGGTCGGGCTAATTTGTATGTACAAAAAGTTTTTCCATCGTTATTTCATTATCCACTTGTTCCATGTACCATGAGTTTTGAATGGCAGGGTATGTAGTAATCAGTGTTGTGAAAGTTGTTTTTTTAGTTCCCGTTGCCTGGTTAAAGATTGTTTTCTTTAACCTGAGCTGCGCAGCATATGACTTTGTGATGGCAAAATTGCCCTTTGTAAATTTTGCTTCGCATAAATTAATTGCCTGATCATTACGATCAATTACGAGGTCTATTTGTGCGCCGGGTAGTGATTCGTCTCCTTTAAACTTCCATGAATTCACTGATATATGCACCCCGCTGATGCCCAGTGCAGCCTTGATCTGATCGATGTGCATCATAGCAATATTTTCGAAGGCATATCCGCTCCATGCAGCAAAACTACTTTGAGTGGATAACTGCGCCCATGTTCTTTGTCCAGATTTTTTATTGGCTTTAATAAACTTCAGATAAAACAGCGAATAGAGATCTGTAAGTTTATATACTGATTCCTTTTTTTTGTTGATGAAAGGCGGAAAAATTCCAATAAAATCACACTCGACAAGTTCTTCAAGTGCCCTTGTTAATGTGCCTTCGCTGAGTTTTGTTGATTGTGCAATTTCGGTTCGGGTTATTCCCTGCGGACGGGCAGCAAGTTTTTCGATGATGGAAATATGGTGATCAGCATTTTTAAAAAGCGAGTGATAAAGCTGCGAGTATTCGTCATATAATAATCCCTGAGGAGAGAAACAAACTTCATCAATAATTTGTGTTGCGCTTTTACCCTTACCGGCTTCTTTCAAATAAAATGGTATGCCCCCCATTGTCATATATATTTCCAGTATCTGGTAGCGGGGTAGCCGTACACCGGATTGTTGCAAAAAAAGTTCTGTCTCATACAAACTGAATGGCGACAGTTTCATGCGTTGTGTGACCCTGTTATATAGTCCGCCTCTTGCATTAATTAAATTCTTTTTTATCCACGATGTGGCAGAACCGCATGCAATCAGCAGTATGTTTGGCATTTTGGAGATATGCTGGTTCCAGAAGAATTCCAGGGAAGCCACAAAATCTGATTTAGGCGTATCAATCCATGGCATTTCATCAATAAAAACCACCCATTTTGAGGTGGTATGGCCTAATGATTCCAGGTATGCGGTCAGATAGCGGAATGCCATTTTCCAATTGGCTGGTGGTTGTGTTTCTTTCTGACCTTTTGTTCTTTTCAGGTATTCTTCAAAAAATCCTTCAAGTTGTTTTTTTAAGTTTGCTCCCCGTGTTCCTGTAAAGTCAAAGACTATCTTTTCGCTCAGGTATTGGCGGATGAGATAGGTTTTTCCTACCCTCCGTCTGCCATATATTGCAAGGAATTCCGGTTCACCGGATACCAGTATTTTATCCAGTTTTTCCATTTCTTTTTCACGGCCAATTAATCTGGTTCCTTTTTTCATACTTCTTATACTTGGAGAAATCTATCTAAAAATAGCACATTTCTCCAAGTATAAAAAATCACCGCTGGAGAAATCCAGTTAAAATCAGGACATTTCTCCAGGTATATTTATGGATAAGAAAGGAAAAAGATTAACGACCATATTTTTTAAGAAATACGGGTTGATTGATCCGACCTCATGGATGGTATGGTCATTTCTTTTTAGATGGCTGCTGCTGTGTAGAACAATGTATACCACCACCGTCCCAGTTTTGTGGCATCACATCAAAGGTGGCGATTTCACGCCCCGGAAAATTTTCACGAAAAATCTTTTTTACTTCTTTCTCCTTCGTTGCAGATGAGCCCATCTGAGTATAAGTAGGCATCAGCAAAATGTCATTCGTTACCAGGTAATTGAGATAACTCGTTGCAGGCACTCGGATCAATGTATCGCCTTCCTTTGGCCGCTCTGCTGGAACAAAACGTTTTAAAGAAAGATCGTACTTGCCCGACAACGAATCGAATTTGCTGCGCGCAACAATCTTTTGCGTGATCAGATCCGGAAGAGGAACCTTTATAATACTAAATGGCTTTCCATCCTGATCTGTTGATGACTCGAGAATTTTCAAATTCTCCGACATACGTTCATAATTCATCGCATTGACTGGATTTAGATTCTTCTCTTCTTCGGCTACCCATGCCAGCAATATTGTATTGGGGGAAGCAAAACGAACAAATTCATCAGTATGACCGCCCGTACCGCCGCCAACATATTCGCCGGTTATTCTGCGGAAGAAAAAGTGCGGGTCATCGGCGAGCCCTTTTTTCATCCAGATGATTTTACTGACACCCAACACTCTTTTAAATTCAGCTTCAATCATTTCTTTGGATATACCTGGATTACGCTGAAAAACAGTGGCTTCACACAGAATCAAAGTTCCTTTTCCGTTCACTTCAATGGCGCCCCCTTCATGAATAATTTTTGTTTTCAATACAGTCGCTTTTTCTACAGCAGCCATATTACTATCGAGTGTCGATATTCTTCTTTCTACCCAAAGCTTCGAATACTTCTCTACACTGTCTTTGTTGTTTTCAAAATATTCATTTAACCAGGCTGGCATTCCATAGTTATCCCAATCAAAATCAGCCACAGCAAGTTCACCTTTATCATTTACTAAAAAAGCGGCTCCGTTGTCCCGTATCCAATATCTGTCGCCCGGCATAGTATAAAATGTTACGCGACCGGAGTCGATACCATTTTGATACAGATATGATTTTGCAATGCGCAGCAAACTATCTGAAGAAACAGCAACTTTCACCGGAACAAAAGGCTCTAACGATTTGATCATTTGGGCGATAGATGGATAAAACGAACTATCGGTTTCCCATCCAAACCAAACCGCATCATGATGTTCCCATTCTGCAGGCATGTAAAATTTATCGTCGGAAGGCCTGCACGAAAACAAACTAAGAATTATAAAAAGTAATGTAAAATGTCTCATGTTGTTGCCTATTCAAAATTTAATCGCACTGATAAATAGTTTAGCCTGACCAACCTGCAAGCCGCCGGAAACTTAATCTACTTTCCGGTTTTTGTTTTCAGATCCAGGTAATCCAACACGAGGTTGGTCATCGCCACAACGCCTGTTTTAAACCCGCTTTCATCAAGAAAAAAATCAGGAGTATGGTGCGAAGCCGAAGTCTTCGGATCTTTACCTTTTGGTAATCCACCGATATAGAAATACAATCCTGGTACCTGCTGCGAAAAATAAGAAAAGTCTTCTGAACCCGTTTCCGGTTTCACCAGCTGAACATTTTCCTTACCGATACTTTTTTCTAATGAGGGAAGCATAGCCATCGTCAGGTCTGGATCGTTGGATGTAACGGGATAGCTCACACTGAATGGAATTTCCACTTTTACTGTGGCACCTGCTGCTGCTGCAGTCTGTGTAGCTATCTGCCTGATGCGGTTGATGACCATTATTTCATCACCAACGCTCAATGTCCTTATTGTGCCCAACATTTCAACCTGTTCAGGGATAATATTAGATCGGTTACCACCATGAATAGAACCCACGGTTACCACAACCGGATTATCTGTGACATTCACATTGCGACTCACAACAGTTTGTAAAGCATAAATAATCTGAGCGGATACCAATACCGGATCTATAGAAGACCAGGGTTCGGCACCATGAGACGACCTACCCTTCACCGTTATTTTCATGTCTTTCACTGCTGCAAACATACCTCCGGGTCTATATGTTATTTTTCCCACCTCGAGCTGCGCATTGCTATGCAGTCCAAAAATGGCATCCACTTGCGGATTGCTGAGCACTCCTTCTTTAACCATTAATTGAGCACCTCCCTCCTCTCCCTTAGGAGCGCCTTCTTCTGCAGGCTGGAAGATAAACTTCACCGTCCCTTTCAAATCTTTTTTCATGCCTGCCAGTATTTCCGCAACACCCATCAGAATTGCCACGTGTGAGTCGTGACCACAGGCATGCATCACGCCAGCTTCCTGGTCATTGTAAACAGTTTTTACTCTCGATGCAAAAGGCACTGGCGTGCGCTCTGTTACCGGCAATGCATCCATATCGGCCCGCAGGGCAATAACTGGCCCAGGTTTAGCGCCCTTCAATAAGCCCACCACACCGGTTTTAGCAATGCCCGTTTGCACTTCGATACCCAATGATTTCAAATGTTCTGACACAAGGGCCGCCGTGCGTGTTTCACGATTTCCCAATTCCGGATGCTCATGAATATCCCTGCGCCAGTCAATCACCTTCTGTTCAATTTTTAAAGCAGCAGATTGAATGTAAACATTAGACTTCCCTGTTTGTGCTTTCATTGTGGCAACAACCAGAACTGCAAGAAAAGTTAAAACCGTTTTCATACCTGTTTAAATATTGATTGTAAGTTATCAATTCCAATTTTTTTCTTCTTCAAGAATACATTGCACTAAGTGAAAGGAGGGTACTGTTATTATTTTTAAAGTTGAGAATCTTCCAGATATACCAACCTGCATACCCCGATCAAAATCAGGCGCATCTCCATCACCCATTTCAGTCAATCTAACAGCAAGGTTCACTTTTCCACTGAGTGCATATATTTTCGCAACGCATTGGTAAACATTACCGGCTGGTCTATTGCAGTATTATGCCCGGCGTTTTCGATAATTACCAATTTAGATTGAGATACTTTCTGGTGAAACAGCTTCATGGTTTCAGGTGTTGCTTCGTCGAATCGTCCGCCGATAAATAATACCGGTTGAGTTAATTCCTTTAGTCGTGCCGTTCGGTCGAAATTCAACAGTGTGCCGGTGGCAGTAAACTCGGTTGGTCCCCACATATAATGATAAACCTGCAGATTTCCACTTAATCCTTTTTCGCATTCAGCGGCGCTGTCCATCGGCCACTGTTTTACAGAAAGAAACCGCGCATAAAAAGAGTCTGTCGCCACGAGGTATGATGGAGATTGATAATTTTCAGCCTTCTCATATTTGTTGATCGTATCCTGAATATTACGCGGAAGCCGGGCAAGTAATATTTTAGCATCTTTTATCCATAACGGCGTACTCAGCAATGGACCGGCAAAAATTGCTGAGCGGATGCCTGCAGGTTTTTTCGTTAACAGATACTCAACCAGTACAGCACCTCCCCATGAATGACCTAGAATATGAAGCTGTTTCAACCCCAAATGTTTGCGTAACGAATCAATTTCATTCACAAAGCGTTCGAGTTTCCAAAGGCTGGTATCTTCTGGGATATCCGACAATCCCGAGCCAAGCTGATCATAAAAGATTACAGGCCGCTCATCTCCGAGTAGTGAATAATATGGAATGCCATCGCAGCTTCTTGCCCCCGGACCACCATGAATAAGTAGCAACGGAACACCATTTCCTTTACCAGCGATTTTATACCAGATTTTCCCTCCTTCAACATTGACATATCCTTCCTGTTCTTTCAATGGCTGGCTCTTGCACCCACTGGCAACAAAGATTAAGACTGTACCATAAACTGCTTTTACAAAATTACCAGATGAAAAAATGTAGTGGTATAAATTGATCAATCGCCTGAACATATAATATTTTGATTTCGGAGGGAGAACAACATACCTGGAGTAAAACTTCATCTAGCCTTGTTTTACAAGAGAAGAATGCAACAGTTTAACTTTCCATTTTTTTTGCTGACGAACCAACACTACTGTTTCTATCCATTCAACTATTCTGTTTTTCCCATTGCTTGTAATTTCTGCTTTATTGCGATAGGTCGTCCATGCTGTTTTCTTTTCAACAGTTGTATTGATAAAATCGATCGTATTTATCCGTTTAAAGTCTGTGGGTCTGGCGGGTCTGAATGCCTTTCTCAGCAATGTATCCAAAGTCCATACTCCACCATATTCAAATAATAAAATATCGGGAGTACTGAGTGCTTGTAGTTTTACCGAATCACCACTCGACAGGGTTTCAAAAAAATCAATTATCGTTTGCTCAACAGCTTTGCCCTGGGAATTAGTTTGTGACTGTGTAACACCCAGGCAGCCACACATTAGAACAGCTAAAAAAAGAAGTGTTTTATTCATTTGAATGAATATAGGTTAATTGTTGAATCAAAAAAACTGGTGATTTCTTGGGGGTAAATTAGGCAGAAGGCAGTAGGCAATAGGCAGTAGGTAGTAGGTCTCATGTATGAGACAAGAAAAATGGGTCCTGTAAAAGTGTAAATTGAAGGAGTCAAATCATTCAATCACTTTAAAAAACAGAAACCCATGACACAATTTAAGCAATTAGATTTTACTGGTTTTACCATTTTTTG
>JANPJC010000214.1:0-15825 GCA_031425315.1 Chitinophagales bacterium | reverse complement strand
GCGCCGCCAGTGTCCGCGTCCCGGAGGGACGGTTGGTGCTTTTGGTGATTGCATTTAATCATTTTCAAATTTATCAAAGCAGAGTAGCACCGCTGCGTTTCAATTGTCAATCGAAAGAGTCTCAGGAAAAGTGAATATGTGAATGTGTCAATAAGTGAAACTGAAACAAGTGGGAAGTATGAAGTGGGAAGTGGGAAGTAAACAGCCGTCTCCTGCGTGAATCGTGAAACGTGAAGCGTGAAGCGTGAATGAACAGCCGTTTCGGTGAAGTGAATAGGTGAATGTGTCAATGAGTGAATGAACAGCCATCGACTGCGTGAAACGTGAATCGTGAAACATGAATGAGCAGCCGTAATCACCCTTTCTTTTTCCTGCTTTTCAAAATTACCATGCCATTTTCTACTGCCCAGTCAGCCAGGTGACTGATTTGATTTAACAGGCTTCTGCCCATGGGCGTCAATTCGTATTCCACTCTTGGTGGGATTTCAGCATACACTTTACGGGTGATCAGCCCATCGGCTTCAAGATTACGCAAAGTGACGGTGAGCATTTTTTGTGATACATCACCAATCAATTTTTTCAGCTCGTTGAATCGTAATATGCCATAACCTCCCAAAGCGGCAATTGTAAGAATGCTCCATTTATCACTAATTCTGTTAATGATATCCCGCACAGGACAGAAGGATTGTTTAGACAATTTTGCACCTTCAAAAATTTTCTGAAATTTTTTTTCGCCAGCAAATGCCTGCCCGGCTTTATTAGTTACGCTTTGGTAACCAGGTATCGTTGCTGTGCCCTCTTGTTTGGTCATTAGTTACTATTTAGCTTTAGGTATCTAAAAGTAACTAATTAAACTAAAAATTACAATGAATTCATCAATTTTAATTACGGGTTCAACAGGAACATTAGGCTCAGCACTCTATCAGAAATTAAAAAACGAATCAGTAAGCATTGTGGCAGGCGTTAGAAATATAAACGCTGCACATCAGAAACTTGGGGCTGACGCCAACCTGGTATCATTTGACTTTGGTGATCCCTCTACTTTTGAAAATGCCACAAAAAACATTAGTAAAGTTTTTATAGTGGGTCCGGCGCTAGACACGGCAGTCGATCGGTTATTAATTCCTTTCCTTGATTTTCTGAAAGCTAAAGGAGTACTCAGGGTTGTTTATATTTCTGCATTGGGCATCAATAAAATTCCGGAATTACCCTTCCACGCCAATATCGAACGGAAACTTGAAGCGGACGGATTTGATTACACAGTGCTCAGGCCAACATTCTTTGCAGAAAATTTTAAAAATTTTGATTGGCAGAATATCACAGAACGGGGAATAATCTATACAGCAGGTGGTACAGGGAAAACCGCATTTATTGCAGTAGAAGACATCATCAATGTGGCAGCAAAAGTTTTAACTGAAGAAGGACATGGTAGAAAAGTTTATGAGCTTACCGGTCCGGAACTGTTGAGTTATTTTGATGTTGCCGAAATGCTGACTGACATAACCGGCCGCCAGATTGTTTATCCCAATCCCAACCCAGAAGAGTTTAAGTCGGCGCTACTATCTGCGGGTGCTCCATCATTTGTTGGAGAATACATGAATCATGTTTACGGGCTGATCAGGAATAGCCATGTTAACTATCTGACAGATACGGTATTCGCCATCACCGGAAACAAGCCAACGGCATTAAAAGATATACTGGAGAGAGATTTTCAGGCGATAACGGCTTGACAGTGATGATCTAAACGAGGTGAAGGAATTTTATCAGTCTCAAGTGGCTATTGAACAATCAATGCTGTTAAGTTAAGGATGAGAACTGCCGGAAGAAGTTAATAGTATGGGGAGAGATGGATTATAGAACAATCTGTATGATAATAATCTGGCCGGCGAGTCTCATCCTTTTCTGAGCGTTATTTAAAATGGAGAAGGTTAATTAACATAGTCTTTCATTTCATCTTCCTATGCAGGTATATGAACGGTAGAGTAATCTTTTATATGGCATAAAATTTACAGGGGATACTGGTAACTTTCCATTCTCTTTTTTCACATCAAGTTGAATATTATGAATGGATTGAAAACTTCGGGTAAAATTATTTCAAAAAAGATGATTAGGAAGTTTCTGACTATCCCTTTGATTGCGGTAGCTTGTGTGCTGACTTTCATTTTTTGCAGCAGTGCAGGACGCGCAAAAGTGGATGTACCCCGTTATGATAAAATACTTCATGCGGTGGCAGAAATATTAGATAACGGTCACTACAGCCCGAAGAAAATTAATGACGAATTTTCGGCGCAGGTTTTTGACGAATACATCGACAGACTTGATCCTGAACGTTTAATTTTTTTGCAATCAGATATACAGAAACTGAAATCCTACTATCACAAAATCGATGATGAATTGTTGGGAAAACCAGTTCAGTTTTTCTATGCAGTAAATGAAGTGTACAAACAAAGGTTGACCGGATTAAGTCAGTCTTATTCTTCAATGCTGAAAGATCCCTTTGATTTTACAGTTCCCGACAGTATTGTTGGCGATTATGATAAACGTGTACGACCAGCGAATACTGCTCAACAGGCAGAAGCATGGAAAAAGAAAATGAAGTATATCACACTGGAAAAACTTGTCGATTTACAGGTAGCCAGAACGATATCCTCAGCGGCTGGTGAAAAAAAGAAATCTGATAAGGACCTTGAATCAGAAGCGAGAGTTTTTACTGCTGGCCTCATGAAGAAATCGATGGAGCGTGAGCTTATCAAAACTACGGATGATGATCGTTTCAGTGAATTTGTAAATGCCATTACAAATCTTATGGATCCGCATACTGATTATTTTATGCCGGTAGAAAAGCGTTCGTGGGATGAAGATCTAACCGGTAAGTTTTATGGCATCGGAGCGGTAATAGGGGAAGAAAACGGTTATCCCAGGATTCATAGTGTGTCGGCAGGCGGACCAGCGTGGAAAACAGGGGAAGTTACTGAAGGCGACATTATTTTGAAAATTGCACAGGGAACAAGTGAACCTGTTGACGTGGCGGGTTATGATGTACCGGATGCGGTAAAACTAATCAGGGGATCAAAAGGCTCCACTGTAAATCTTACTTTGAAAAAACCAGACGGTACTACAAAAAAGGTCGCAATAGTAAGAGAAGAATTAAAACTAGAAGAGGTTTTTGCCAAAAGCACAATAATCAGGCAGAACGGACATAAGACTGGCTACATTTATCTGCCTAAGTTTTATACTTCCATGGGAGAAAAAGGCGGTAGAAATTGTTCTGAGGATATTGCACTCGAAGTTTTGAAATTAAAAGAACAGCAGGTTGAAAGTATTATCATTGATATAAGGGATAATGGCGGCGGAAGTTTGTATGAAGCCATCAGAATGGTTGGTTTGTTTATTCCTAAAGGTCCGGTTGTTCAGGTGAAAGATAGTGAAGGCAAACTGGCGGCGCACGGTGATACTGACAACAAAGTTTTGTACGAAGGGCCGCTGGTGGTGATGGTGAATGAATTCAGTGCGTCTGCATCGGAAATATTTGCTGCAGCGATACAGGATTATAAAAGAGGCGTGGTTGTAGGTAGTTCTTCCACGTATGGAAAAGGAACAGTTCAAAGGCCTGTGCCATTGAGTTTATCTGATGATGATATTGATGGACTTGGAACCATTCATCTTACCATACAGAAATATTACAGGATTAATGGTGCCTCTACTCAGTTAAAAGGAGTTGAGCCGGATATTGTATTGCCTGGGTATTATGAATATTACAAGCTGAAGGAAAAAGATAATCCTTCCGCTCTGGCCTGGGATGAACTGAATAAGCTTTCTTTTAAAGCATGGGATCAAAATTCCATCGTAGATAGTGTAAGGTTTCACTTTCAGCAAAGAGCCGACACTTCTGAAACCTTTTCTTCTATCCGTAGTAATGTTCAATGGTTGGCGTCTCAGGCTGATGGTGTAAGGTACCTATCAATTGATGCTTACAAAGCCAAGGCTAAACAAATCAGGGAGAAGGTGGAAAAGACCCGAAAAATGATGAAACTCACGAATCTGATGGATATTGAATTTGTTGATAAATCCATAGCTGGAGATACAAGGTCCACAGACAGAAATGACAGGTGGATTAAATTTTTAAAAGAAGATGTGTACCTCGCAGAAGCTGTTACTATTTCGGATGATATCTTAAGCAGCAAACAAAGTAAGTACGCCATCCGGTGAAAAAAAACAATTCATCAGGCAAAATCGGTTTTTATAATTTACAAATACATTTTATTGTTAAACGATATTCCAGCTATACTCTCCGTTAAAATAACACAGCTGGAATATTGTTGAATGAAATTATTGTTGAATAGATTTTATATGCAGAAAGCGTCGGCAGCAATTAAGCGTCGCGCGGGAATTTGCAATAATTAAAATTACCATGAAGAAACTCCTTATTCCTTTTTTTATATTCTTGATATTGTCTAACGTGTCGGCACAGGCGCAGAAGAAGTCAGCTTACCAGTTTACTATTGATCTCAAAAATGTTACAGCCGATCAGGTCAATGTACAACTGACGGTGCCGTCTATTACAAAAGATGAGATAGTGTATTATTTGCCAAAAATTGTCCCAGGTACTTATTCCATTGATGACTTCGGTCGTTTCGTTGAAAATTTTAAAGCTTACGATAAAAAAGGTGCTTTATTGCCAGTCGAAAAAACGGATGTCAATGGTTGGAAAATATCCCGTGCAAAAACACTTTCGAAAATCACTTATTCTGTTAACGACACGTTTGATGATACATCAGAAGGAAAAAAAATATTTGAGCCGGTAGGAAGCAATATTGAAGCAGATACAAATTTTGTGGTGAATACGCATTGCTTTCTCGGCTATTTTGATGGAATGAAAGAAGTTCCATACCAGTTGACAGTACTGCACAAGCCAGCGATGTACGGCAGCAGCCCGATGGTGGATCTGGATAATAAAAAAGAATCTGACAGGTTCGAAGCCGGGAGTTTTAACCGGATGGCTGATAGCCCAATTATGTATGCAGAGCCCGACACTTCATCCATTCATATCGGCACTGCAGAAGTACTGATTTCTGTATATTCCCCAAATAAGAAGGTACATGCAGCTTTCCTTGCCAAACATCTTGATACGTTACTGCATGCACAAGCAAAATACCTTGGTGGCACACTGCCGGTAAAAAAGTATGCGTTCCTTATTTATCTTACCGATAAGGGTGGCGTTTCCGGTGGCATGGGCGCATTGGAGCATTCATATTCCTCAGTTTATTTTTTACCGGAACAGGATGAATTGTCGATTGCTGAATTCTTCGTTGATGTTGCCGCTCATGAGTTTTTTCATATCGTAACGCCCCTTAATATTCATTCGGAAGAGATTCATTATTTTGATTTCAACGATCCCAAAATGTCGAAACACTTGTGGTTGTATGAGGGTACCACTGAATATCATGCACATCTTGTACAGGTTCGCTATAATATCAATTCAAAAGAAGTCTTTCTGAATAAAATCAAGGAAAAAATTACTTCATCAAGGCAGCAGTATAATGACACAGTACCTTTTACTGTAATGAGTGGAAATGTATTAAAACAGTACGCTAATCAATTTGGGAATGTATATCAAAAAGGGGCGTTAATTGCAATGTGTCTTGATATTAAATTGCGGGCATCATCAAAAGGAAAAACAGGATTGATTGATCTGATTTCTCAGTTATCAAAAAAATATGGAAAGGATAAACCATTTAAAGATGATGAACTATTTGAGGAAATTGGAAAATTGTCGTCACCTGAAATAAAGTCTTTTTTGGAAACCTATGTCTCCGGTCCTGCACCTCTTCCGCTTGAATCAGTATTTGCGGAAGCAGGGGTGGAATATTTTGCTGAACTGGAATCGAAAGACAGCAGTTTTACACTCGGCAGCATTCAGTTTTTGCCTGATGCGCAATCCGGGAAACTTGTCATTTCAAATGTTTCTAAAATGAATGAATTTGGAAAGGCGATAGGGTACAAAAAGGGCGATGAAATTCAATCGATCAATGGGAAGGAATTTAATGGACAAAATGCCAATGCTTCAATTGGTGCTTTATACAGGTCGGCAAAACCGGGTGACAGTATAGTGATTGCCGTTAAACGTAAAAACGAAGCTACGGGAAGTATTGAAGATGTGAACCTGACTGGTACGATGATGAAGATACCCATGAAGCAACTGAATGTGTTGCGATTTAAAGAAAATATTACGCCTGACCAACAGCTGATTCAGGATAGCTGGTTAACAGCTAAATAGTTGACCAAAATTTTGTCCCGGCATTACATAGATTGATGTGATGCCGGGTGCGCTTCGCGCCTGATATTTGCCGGGGAGGCGGGAAGGCGGTAAAGAAGTTTTTGAAAGACGCTTCGCTTTGGAAATAGCAATAGTAAACTTAAAAAATTGTATTTCTTCCCGTCCCACCGCCTCCCCGGCAAAGCACGCCTTTCAAGCGCGAAACGCTCATCAAAACTACAGTAAAGAAGTTTTTGAAAAACGCTTCGCTTTGAAGCGATCAACGTAAATTTTTTTTTAGAATAAGCATAAATATTCTTCCCGTCTACACGCCTCCCCTGCTATAATTTTTTTGCCGGGGAGGCGGTGAGAATACGGTAAAGAAGTTGAAAAATTGTATTTCTTCCCGTCCCGCCGCCTCCCCGGCAAAGCACGCCTTTCAAGCGCGAAGCGCTCATTAAAATACGGTAAAGAAGTTTTTGAAACATCAACAATACTGATTGTGATTATTAAAGATTGGTGTACCAGACGGGATGCTTAATTTTTGCCATGAAATTAAACTACGCGCAAAACCATCACCCCAAAAAAATACTCATTTACCGCTAAACCATTTACAATTCAGCTATTATTTTAAACGATTGGCGATGATTTTTATAGCGATTCGATCGTATGCTGGATCTCGAAGGAGTAAGTTTTGTTAGCATTGTATCGAAATTCTTAAAAAAAAGAATCATATGAAAAAGCTTAAGTCAGGACTTGTCCTTCTATTTTCAGTTTTCTCTTTAGTGATGGTTTCTTGTCAAAAAGACATAGTTAAGGAAGAAGCAATTGTACAGGATGAAGAAGCTGTTCTTCAGGCTGAGGCACAAAAAGCGATTAATTTGAAGAAGGCCGACGCTGCTTCATTTTTAAAGGAATTTGAGACCTTAAATCAGTCGGCGGAACTGAAATCAACCAGTTCAAAAACAATTGTAGACATTGCCATCGGTTACTCTTTCTTTTCTGCATTGGTAGCAGCGGTGGTGAAAACTGATCTGGCGGGTGTACTGTCGGATCCATCTTTGAATGCAACAGTTTTTGCACCAACCGATCGTGCATTTTCGAAACTTCCTCCCCCGTTTAATAGTGCGCGTAACATCAATGCGATAAGTAGTCCGGATGATATTGCAGCCCTCAAATCCGTATTACTTTATCATGTTCTTGGTGCTGAAGTGAAAGCCCGTAATATTGCCAAAGGCAGGAGCAGCGCAGAAACATTGAAGTCCAAAGGATCTGCAAACGACAACACAATTTACCTGTCGAAAGATTTTGGATTGATTTTCGTGAACGGCAGTTCGCAGGTGTTGGTTGCTGATGTTGATGCTTCGAATGGTGTCATTCATATTATAGATGATGTTCTTGTTTTCCCTTCGAAAACTATTGCACAGATTGCCGTGGATGGTGGATTTTCGACCCTGGTTGCGGCACTGGTAAAAACTGAATTGGTTGGTGTATTTACCGGAGCCGGCGATTTTACAGTTTTCGCACCGACAAATTCAGCCTTCGGTAAACTTCCTGCACCATTTAACTCAGCTGAGAATATTGCTACTATTCATGACGAATCTCAGATACGCGCGCTCTCTAATATCTTAAGATACCATGTTACAGCAAGTCGTTCATTTACCTGGGATCTGGGTTTTTTCAATCGTTTTGCAACGCTTGCAGATGGGCCAAAGAATAAATTGGTAGGTATATTAGGCGCAGATGCCGGAGCCGTAAAAGGAAACAGCAACCGTTCGTTTTCTTTGATAAGGCCGGTAAATTTATTAGCCACTAATGGAGTGGTACATGTTATCGACCAGGTTTTATTACCCTGATGAAGAACCTCTTTGGTCTGGGTTTCGCATAAACAAGGTCCTGCATCTGCAGGGCCTTTTGTTTTCTCACTGAAAACGGGGATGAGAGAGCAGAGTCGAAAGTCCGGAGTCAGAAGTCGTTAGTCTTTAGTAGCTAAATTGAAATCCAGATAGACATCCACGTCTTTAACGTTCAACACTGAAATAATCCACGGCTGCATAATAAATTTTTGTCACCTCACTGTTTAATCTTTAGTTATAATTGGTAGGAAAACTATGTAACGGAGCTTACTTGTTGTAACTTTACACGTCAGAATTTTTCCGCTGATTAAAATGAAATCATTATGAAAGTAGTTATTGCAGGTGGAGGTTTTGGAGGCATGAATTTAGCCAAAGCTTTGGCATCGAAAAACGGAATCGAAGTAGTACTTGTTGATCTCAATAATTATCACTTTTTCCCCCCGCTCATTTACCAGGTTGCCACTTCCTTTATAGAACCTTCCAACATCAGTTATCCATTCAGAAAAATGTTTCAGCAAAAAAAGAATCTGCGCTTTCATCATGGCGCAGTCACTACTGTACATCCTGACGAAAAATATATTGAAACAACTACTGGTTCGCTTGACTATGACTATCTCGTGCTTTCGATGGGTACTGAGACCAATTACTTTGGCATGGAGAACGTGAAAGATCAGGCATTACCAATGAAAACCATTGATGATGCTTTGAATTTACGTAACAGGTTGCTGCTGAACCTTGAATGTGCCACTCGAATTACAGATAGAAAAGAGCAGGAAATTCTCACAACAATTGTTATTGCAGGAGGTGGGCCTACCGGAGTGGAAGTGGCGGGTATGCTGGCTGAAATGGGTCGTAGAATTAAAAAGAAAGATTACCCCGAGCTGGAGAACACAAGAGGTAAAATTTACCTGATCGATGCGCTTGATACGCTGCTTGCGCCAATGAGTGAAAAATCTCAAAAGGAAGCGATCACCGTGTTGAAAAGTCTTGGCGTCATTGTATTGTTGGGTACAGCCGTTAAAGATTATAAAGACCGGAATGTTTTATTGTCTAATGGTGAACACATTACTGCCGCAACACTTGTTTGGGCATCAGGAGTTGTAGCAAGAGTTGTGAATGGATTGCCTGCTGAAAGTATAGTAAGGGGTCGCAGAATACTCGTCGACGAATTCAACCAGGCTAAAGGTGTTTCCAACATTTTTGTAATTGGCGATCAATGCATGCAGCTGACCGACAAAAATTATCCTGCCGGCCATCCGCAGCTCGCACAGGTTGCGATTCAGCAGGGAGAGTTGCTGGCGAAAAACTTTATCAGTATTCGTGACGGGAAAACATTGAAGCCATTCAGTTATTTCAATAAAGGCAGTATGGCCATCATTTCGAAATTTAACGCCGTTGTTGATTTGCCGAAAGGATTCTTCAAAGGATTTTTTGCATGGCTGACCTGGCTGTTTATTCATATTATTCCCATTGCCGGCTATCGCAATAAATTTAAATTGGCCTATAACTGGCTTTGGAGTTTCATCACTAATGATCCTACATTAAGATTGATCATCAGGCCGCGAATTGATGCCCAGGTTCCTCCAACACCCCCTCATGTGCGGGCTGACACCCGAAAGCCCGAGGTGATGGAAGTGGAGCGAGTGAATGTGTGATTGAGCTGTACAAAGTGCGAAGTACAAAGTGCGAAATGCAAAGTTAACAGCCTTTTTGAAGTACGAAGGTCGAAGTGCGAAGTACCGTGTAAAGTACGAGGTACAAAGTTCGAAATGCGAAGTAGCCAACCATTCAAAGTGCGAATTATAATGTGCGAAATGCGAAGTAAAGAGCCTTTACTCAGGGTATCTCCGTACATCTCCTATATTATCCTCCGTGATCTCCGCGTCCTGTAATTAGAATTACCTGTGATGGCACTTTATAAGTGCGAAATGCGAAGTAAATAGCAGATAATCGGGTCGTCTCCGTGAATCTCCTGTATTCCTCTCCGTGAATCTCCGCATCCTTTAATTCAACTATGCAACCAAGACTTTTAGATGATGTGAATGAGATTTTGCGGAATAAAGTGCGAGGTGGGAAGTTTGAAATTCGAAGTGAATAACCTATTAGATTGCGAAGTACAAAATGCGAATTGCGAATTGAATAGCCGTTACTAAAGTCATTAGGAAAAAACATTGGCGATGTTCCTTACTTCACATCTCGAACTTTGTACTTCGTACTTCAAAAGTTAGTTTTCTAACGTACCAAAAACTCCATTTCTTGCATCTTCCAGTGCCTGGTCAATTTCCTGGGGAGTATTCATAACAAAATTATCTTTTGCCGCCACAGGCTCATCAATTGGCTCTGCAGAAAGAAATAATATTTGTGCATCCTCCAACGCCGTCAGATTTATTTCGTCATTTTCTTTTTCAAAAATTATTAAGTTGTAAGAGCTTACCTGGACTTTATTAACCAAAACACTTCCTTTAATTACGTACATCATCGTCCAATAACCGGGGACTGCAGTAAGGCCTACTGATTTATTTTTATTAATCTCTCCAACAATTGAAATAACCGGAGTGAATTGATGAATGGGCCCAACTGCATCAGCATATTCACCACTGGCCAGTCTCAGGTGAACTCCATCCTGCTGCAGAACAACCGGCAGCTTAGTTTTATTTGCAGACTGATAAAACGGTTTGTCTTTTTTGTAGATGGCCGGGACATTAATCCATAACTGAACCGCTTCATATACGCCTCCTGTAACCAGCAGTTCATTTGTAGGTCCTTCGCTGTGCATGATTCCGTTTCCGGCGAACATCCATTGCACTCCGCCTTCGCGAATAATTTCATCATTGCCTGCATTGTCACGATGATACCCTTCGCCCTGCAACATAAAAGTATATGGACTGAATCCGCGGTGCGGGTGTGGATGAATGCGGTTCTGCTGGCCTGCACGCAATAGATTAGGCCCTATATGGTGAATAACTATAAATGGATTGGCGAAACGGAACTCTTTGTGAGGAAGCGGTTGTTTTACAGTTTCGTCCTCAGTAATTTTTTTGTCCCTGCCAAATAGCACGTGTTTGACCAGTTTTTCCATGTATTTTGATTTTATGCAAGGGCAACCGTAATAACCAGCAGGTACAATTTAAGTTCATCAGACCGTAAGTACGAATTAAATTTTGGAGCGGAAAACGGGACTCGAACCCGCTACCTACAGCTTGGGAAGCTGTCGCTCTACCAGGTGAGCTACTTCCGCTTTTTTTGAATTTTCGGGGCTTAGGTGTCAGACACTTCAGCAGCATCTTAGCGTTGTCAGCAACCCGCGAAAGTGTCTGACACCTAGGCAAACAACTTTTACAAAATTGGCGATTTTTAATTTCCCTTCAAAGGTATTTTTCCCGCGGAGAAACAGCATTTTCGGTAAAAAATCACTCCATCCACACCACTGAATTTAAATTACCATTTTCTGCGTCCTCCCATAATTTATTCTGGGGATCAAGTATCCATTCTCCATCCACTACAAACCTGTAGCGGTGTTTGCCCCGGCCAAGATAAACCCTGGCAATCCATTCGCCATTTTCCTTTTTCATTTCGCATACATTTTCCTGCCAGTCGTTAAAATCACCGGCAACAGAAATATTTTTAGCATTGCGGTGGCCCTTTAAAACAAAACGATAATTAGGACTCACCACTAAAAAGGAATTTCGATTTCCTCTTCCATCGTCAACGATTTGAGTATGCGCAGGGTCTGTCATCCAGTTGCCATCAACAATAAATTTATACTGATAATTGCCGGGCCCTAAAGCATAGGGGAGTTCCCAGCCATCAACAGTTTTTTTCATCCATAATTCTTCCGGGTTCCAGTCGTTGAAGTTTCCTGCAAGGGCTACCCGTTTGGCGTTTGCAAAGCCTTTCAATTTGAAAAGATAAGTATCCCCGATTGATGCGGTACGCCGGTCTTTTTCATTGAGCGAAAGCGCTTTTCCATCAACGATGAACTGATACCGGTGAGTGCCGGGTTCGAGGTATAAAGGAATTTCCCATCCGCCTTTCGTTTTCGAAAGTGACAGTTGATCTTTTGCCCAATTATTGAAACTGCCGCTGATATAAACAGCATCGGCTTCAGTATAGCCATCAAGCCTGATAATCTTATTGGGAATATAATAGACTGAATTCATATTTCCCCGTCCATCATTTTCGACAATTTCATTATCCGGATCTGTAGTCCAGTGATTGTCGTCTATAATAAATTTATAGTAATATGCACCCGGATCAAGTTTCACACTCACCACCCAGCCACGTTCAGTTTTCGTCATCGGAAATGCATCGTTTTGCCAATTGGTGAAATTGCCTGCAAGCCTCACCCTTTCCGCATCTGTGAATCCTTTCAACTCAAATTCAACTACACCATTCGACCGCTGAAAATCCTTTTTATTTTTAAAATGATTAGTGCCGTAAATCACCCTGTTATCTCCAACAATGCGCCAGGTATCTGGTGTAGGTATTGCATAAAAGATCATTTTATCCGTTGGATTTTTAAACGGTGCATTGGCATCAAACAGTTTGGTAATTATATAATTGTTATTATCCGGGTTGGAAATCTTCCATCCTAACTTTTCGAGCGAATCTTTTTTTCCTGTTGCCAATAATTGGTATAATCCGATATCCTTGAGATTATACTTATGCGTGAATGCTATGAAAGATTTGTCACTGATATCTTTAGCAATAGTGATATAAATGGTGTTATGCCTGGCCTGGATAGCCGCCTGCCCATTATCCTGCGCCTCCAGCAGTGTATTCACTAACACTGCCAACAGCATCAGCATAAACTGTTTCCACGCATATTTACTCCACGCTATCTTCATTCAGTATATAAAGTTTTCTCTTCACAAAATTAAATACAAAGGTATAGCCCGATAGAAAATCATGGCCCAATACTCCGTTAATACACAACAAGCTGCCAAAACAGGTGTTTTCAAGATTTGTGATAATTACCGGCAGCGTTCCTTCGGGCCTGTCGGCAAAAGAAAAAGATTTAATATTTCCGGTAACGGCTTCAATTTTTTTGTTACCTGTGCCCGACAGTAAAACTCTTCCTGTAACAGCTACTGCGTCAAGCACTTTTTGTGGTAACCTGCTATCTATCACATTGCTTTCTGCACCGAAATCTACAACAAACTGTAATTCTTTGGTTGCTACTTTTGTTTTGACCAGGATTCTTGATTCTCTTATCTCAAAAGGGAATTCACTGTACCTGGCCTGATCTGTGATTAATGCTGATGTTTGCTGTTTTCTGTCTTTTCTATTAAACCGGTGCAACCTGATTACACTATTTTTAAAGTCTACCATCACCTCGCAATCTTTGAATAATTCCACTCCAAGCAGCCCTAATATTTTTACCTGCCGCGAATTTTCGATGTGGCCAAGATTCACCAGGTCAACTTTTTTGTTGGGATAGTCAAGCGTACCGAAAGTAAACAGGCCGACGATGGTACGGTTGGTGTTTCGGCCTTCGCCGGTGATGGAAGATTCAGTTTCGTCGTGAGCAGCGGTAATACGGTACTCCCTGAAATATGTTGCATTCAAAACAAGATCGGGAGAACCGGTATCAAAAATGAAATTTCCCTGCATGCTGTCGGCGCGGCCCTGAACAAGGATTAGCTTACCTGCCTGGGTAAATGGTATCACACAGGTATTCGCGTCGGTACTTACAACCGATTCAATTGCATCAATCGAAATGGCGAGGTTACTGAAATATTTTTGCGTGGAACGGTAAGCCGGATTCTTTTCTTCAGCATAAAGACAGGCAGGGATGATAAATAAAATCAAACATGATATTGATCGCAATATTTTTAATACCGTGAAACACATGCCCCCGCTTTGAATAAATCCATTCTGATGTATTGTAAAATATTTATTTAATGCTTATTGCGTAGGTTATTTTTATTGAATGGAAATATAAGAGGGAGAACGGAAGTAAGTACGAAGTGTGAAGTGCGAAGGACGAAGTAGGGAAAGGCAGGTGAATATGTGAATGGGTCAATAGGTGAATAAACAGCCGTCGTCATCGAGAAACGTGAATCGTCAATAAACAGCCCTTCGGGAGGTGAATATGTGAATGGGTCAATAAGTGAATGTGGGGCAAGTGTGTTATCGGGAATTATAAAATCCGCATTGTCAAACTCAAATCAAATTCCCACTCTAAGGGTGCAAGCCCCGAAGGGGCGGAATATACCAGCGATGGGCAACGCCCATCGAAAAAAATACGAAGTGTGAAGAGAGAAATACATAGTAAAGTGTAACCTGTATTGGCTGTTAACCAGAAACCAGAAACCAGCAACCGGCAACGGCTGTGCAGGTGAATCAATCATTCCAACACCTTTCAGGCAATGAGTGCTGCCAGAATAACCCAATTTAGCATTTGCCTAACATAAGATTCTATAGTTTAGAGAACATGTATAAATTGCTTCTGCTCTGCTGCCTGATATCTCAAGGTGATTTGTGTGCACAGCAGATCAGTTCGAGCATTGAGAAATATGTCAATTCCCCAAGAAACCGGGAATTCAACGGTTCAATAATGGTGGTATACCAGGGAAAAATCTTGTTGGATGAAGGACGAGGGTGGCAGGATGTCCTGAAACAAAAACGCAACAACACAAGTACGTACTATCGCATTGGCTCGCTATCAAAACCATTTACTTCAACTTTAATTCTTTATCTCCAAGAGCAACGTTTGCTTAGCATTCAGGATCCGATTTCAAAATACTTACCTGATTACCCTTCAGGGGACCAGATTACAATTACACATCTGCTCACGCACAGTTCCGGGATAAAAGAATATCTTGAAATTCCTTTTATTCAAAAGTTACCAGATTCCGCGAAACCCATTTCCATTGACAGCTTAATCAGTCTGTTTAAAAACTACAAATTGAGTATGGAACCTGGGGTAAAATTTTCCTATTCTAATTCCAACTATATTTTACTGGCAAGAATAGCAGAAATAATTACCGGCGAAAAATACGAACATCTCATACGTAAACATATTTTTCAGCCGGCACAAATGAATCATTCAGGGTTTGACTTCAAACATTTAGCAAACACCGAAAAGGCAACCGGACACAACAAAGAGAAGAAGGTATTAAACAGGATTGAAGATTTTGATTCTACATATGCACCAGGTTGCGGATCGATGTACACCACCGTATCAGATCTTTACCATTTTTATAGCACACTTATGGCTGGCAATATTATCAGCGATTCCTCACGGGAAGACAGTTTTAAGCCACGAAATTGGAAATACGGTTATGGATGGATCAGTTTCAAGTTATACGGAAAACGCTGTGTAGCCCATCCAGGAGGCGTTCCGGGATTTTACGCTAACCTGCAATTTTATCCTGATGACGATTTACTGATTGTTATATTAAGTAATTCCGGACCAACTTCTATCGAACCCGATCGCATAGCTGGAATAGTTTTTCGCAAACGAGCCCAATCGTCCGGACTGTAAAGTCTCATGGTTCAATCTGAGATACTACAGTGTTAATGCGCTTCCCGTTAATAAATAAATCAATTCGTTTCCGCTGCTGTGAAGTTAGCATGAACCGGAGTTTGCTGATGGAAAGTTAATTTCCACGCCCCCGATTTTTTTGTATATAAACTGCTAGCCAAACAGTGTATTGGCTCATCAATGTTTTTCCATTTAGCAGTAACCCGGTATGTAATCATCACTAC
>JANPJC010000213.1:0-2000 GCA_031425315.1 Chitinophagales bacterium | reverse complement strand
AATGCATCCAGCCCGGTTATGCCCGGCATATCAAGGTCCGAAATAATCAGGTCAAAATCATGTAAGGTTACTTCCTTTATGATAGATGCTCCATCACCTACCTCCGTAATCTCAACAGCAGGATATTCATCTCTTAATATTTGTATCAATCCCCGCCTAACAAAGCTGTGATCATCCGCTAAAAGAATCCGTTTCATATAATTGTATTTAAACGAAAGCCTAAGTGCTGTTTTTTTAATTTTTCAACTTCCCCATTATTCGGGTACTGCGTTTGAATAGGGTAAATTAACAATGATTGTTGTTCCTTTATCCGGCAATGAAATTAAATCAAATGCGCCATTTAATGAATGTACTCTTTCCTTCATTCCCAGCAGCCCAAATGAATTTTTGCTTTGCACGGCTGCGGTATCAAATCCCTTTCCATCATCTTCAATAATAAGCACAATGCGCTTATCAATTATATTTAATGAACTTACTACTTTCCTTGCTCCTGCATAACGCATAATATTCGTAAGCGCTTCCTGGTACACCCTAAAAATACAAATAGCTGCTTCCTCTTGTAATTTTATGGTAGTCTGATTGCTCGAAAAATGCACCGGGGTGTTGCTCGTTTCTGTAAACTGCTTTCCGAGCCATTCCAGTGTTTCCAGCAAACCATTGTCATCCAGCGCAGCAGGCCTCAATTCATTTAAAATTTTTCTTACTGATTGGTGGCTTCCATCCAGTAATTCTATCATGTTTTTCAGCTTATTTTTTATAGAAACTGATTCTGAAGAAACTTGCTTATCAATCCAAACAGTATCCATTTTAATGGCGGTAAGCTGCTGACCAAGTTCATCATGAATTTCACGGGCAATGCGTTTGCGTTCTTCTTCCCTAATGGTTTGCAGGTGGGCAGTTAACTGGCGGAGCTCTTCAGTAGTCTTTATTATTTTGTTCTCTGCAATTTTACGGTCAGTAATATTACGGATACTGCACTGTATCACAGGCTTTCCTTTTACATCATAAACATTGCTGATAAACTCCACCCAAATGGGTTGCCCGGTTTTGGTTACAAGCGGGAGGTTTTCGTACCGCACATATTTTTTTGATTTTAGTTTCAAAAACGATTCTTTATTGGCAGCTATATCTTTAAACAAACTGATTTCCCAAAGCTGTTTGTCTAAAAACTCTTTATGGGAGTAATGTAACATATCACACAAGAAAGAATTTACATCTTCTATAAATCCGGTTTCAGCATTCAGGATAAAAATGCCGTCTTTTGCTGATTCAAAAAGGCGCCGGTATTTAAGTTCTGATGCCGTGATTTCTAATGCTGCCAATTTGCGATTAGTAATATCAGTGGTTACTCCCAACAGGTTTGTAATGTTACCCGTTGTGTCTTTTAGCGGTACCGCATGTGTTTCCAGCCAGCGGCGCCCACCTTTTAAACCGGTCACTTCAAATTCAAAAGTTCCTGAGTTGCCTTTAAATACTTCTTTGCTCAACCGGTTAAAGCCCATCCTGTATTTTTCATCTACGAGTTCTGTCATGCGATGGCCCAATACCTGTTGTTCATTATCGGCTTCTATCATAGCAAGACCAGCCGGATTCATTGACAACACTTCGCCTTTGCTGTTAAGTACTTTTACACATTCGGGTTCGGCATCTAAAATAGTGCGTAAGTAGTTTTCATTCTCCTTTAGCCTTTTTTCTGCTTTTATGCGTTCGGTAATATCCATCATAGTGCCGGTAGCACGTATGGCTTTACCATCTGCATTTCTAATGATATAGCATCGGTCATAGATATCTATAAATCCGTTCTTTGTTTCAAATCGGTATTCAGATATCCAGGTTTTTATATCAGATTCAAAAGCATTTTTTTTGGCAGCTACTACCTTTTCTCTATCGGCCGGGTGTATTTTTTGCTCCCATACTTTCTCAGTAGGAACAGGATCTGAAACATCTACGTCGTATAAATGCTGGTGCTTTTGATTTGCCCAAAGTTCACCAGTTTCAAA
>JANPJC010000212.1:0-2091 GCA_031425315.1 Chitinophagales bacterium | reverse complement strand
TTCCACAAATCTTAAGAACTACGCGCAGGAACCTCGTTTGAACCGCAACTGGAACATCAATGCGGGAATGGAAGCCTTTCTGAGTATCAGAACTGGAAAAGTAACCTGGGTAACCGGTCCTCAGGTACGTTACCAGTTATTATCAAGTTATAAGAGCAATTACCCCATCAGCGAACACCTGGTCGATTATGGATTCAAAGTTGGTTTTATCACTACTTTAAAATAACGCTAACAACATTTTATACCACCGCCTGCGTTTATAAATGCAGGCGGTTTTTTATTTTGTTCCGGCAGCAGGCATTAATATTTTTGTATGATGAAATCCATTCTCAGCTCAGTCTTTTTTCTCTTCGTGTTTTCATGCGCACCCAAACATGAAGACAAGCCCTTTGAACAGACGGATAAAAACTTCTACCCTGTTAAATCATTTGTGTTATCTGAATTGAATGAACTGGATTCACTTCCTGTTGCCGTATTTAAATTCACGACAACAAATGGCAAAACAGACACGTTGATCATCGAAAAATCAGACTTCCGGAAAATTGCTGAGCATCTAACAGCTCCAGATATCACTGTAACGCCATTCAAAGAAAAATATAAGGAAAGCGTTTTTATGGATGAAACGGTTAACAGCGTAACCTTATCATATACTGCCACAGATGAGGACGCAGAAATTCAGAAGATTGACGTTTTTGTTCATCCTGAAACTGAGAAAGTGAAGCATATCTACCTGGAAAAAAACCGTGTCAGCGGTGATTCTTCCATCCTGAATAAGTTGATGTGGACAACCGGAAAAAATATGCAGGTGACATCAATAATAAATGTCGGCAGTCAACCTCCCATCACGATACTGGAAAAATATGTTTGGGGAACACTGGAATAGCGTTAACATTTAACCCGTTAACTTTGCCTGCGATTTATGAAGCAGGAAGAATTTCAATCCATACAGTCTACAATTCCTACACAGCCGGGTATTTACAAATACTTTGACGAAGACCATATTCTACTGTATGTAGGTAAAGCAAAAAACCTGCGAAAAAGGGTCAGTTCGTATTTCACCCGTAGTCAAAACAGTTATAAAACCAATGAACTTGTAAGGCGGATAAGATCAATAGAATTTACTATTGTGAATTCTGAACAGGATGCATTTTTATTAGAGAATTCACTGATAAAAGAATTTCAACCGCGCTTCAATATTGATTTAAAAGATGATAAGTCGTATCCGTATATCATCATAAAAAAAGAAAACTTCCCGAGGGTATTTTTAACCCGCAGGTTAATCAGGGATGGTTCAGAATATCTCGGTCCGTTTACTTCTGTAGGGAAAGTAAGAGAGTTAATTCAATTCACTAAACAACATATTCCATTAAGAACCTGTAAGCTTAACCTTACACCACAAAACATCGCTAAAAAAAAGTTTAAAGTATGCCTGGAATATCATCTGGGCAATTGCAAAGGACCATGCGAAGGCCTGCAAAGCGAGACTGATTATTCTGAAGGTTTACAGCGATTAAAACATTTGCTGAAGGGCAATTTATCGCCTGTTCTGAATCAGTATAAAGAACAAATGAAAAAGCAGGTAGAAGCTTTGGCATTTGAGAAAGCAGAAATCCTTAAAAAGAAACTTGAACACCTCAAAGCCTATCAGGCTAAATCCACCATCGTTAATCACAGGCTGGGAGATCTCGATGTGTTTTCTATTGCAGAGGAAGAGGAAGAAGCGTATGTTAATTTCCTGATGGTAAGAAGCGGTACTATAGTCGATACGCAAACCATTACCTTAAAGAAAAAGCTAGAAGAAACAGCCGCTGAATTACTTGTATTTGGTGTTAATCACTTCAGGGAAACCTTTGGTAGTACCGCCAAAGAAATCGTTTTGCCTTTTGCCATTGAATACCCGGAAGCTGACACAGTTCAAACAGTCCCTAAAAGCGGCGACCGCAAAAACCTGATCGATCTGTCGACAAAAAACGTTGATTACTTTATTCAGGAACAGCAGAAAAGAAAGAGGTTACATTTGACGGACAAAGACAGTGATAGAACTGACTTGCTGGTTCAATTGCAAGATGATTTAATACTGCAGGATTTGCC
>JANPJC010000211.1:0-8514 GCA_031425315.1 Chitinophagales bacterium | reverse complement strand
ACTCAGTCATGGTGTAGTATGCGCAAGTGCAGGAAACCATGCCCAGGGATTTGCTTACAGCTGTAAAAAACTCCAGGTTAGAGGAGTAATCTTTATGCCGGTAATAACTCCCAAACAAAAGATTAGGCAAACAAGGATGTTTGGTGAAGAATGGATCGAAATAAAACTCGAGGGCGATACATTTGATGACTGTGCGATTGCAGCGAAAAAATATACTGCAGAAAATGATATGGTTTTTGTTCCTCCCTTCGATGATCCGAGAATTATCGAAGGACAGGGAACGGTAGGTGTTGAAATTCTGGATGAATTACCCGATCCTGATTATTTATTTGTGCCAGTTGGCGGCGGCGGTTTATGTGCCGGCGTTGGAGCATATTTTTCAATTTACTCACCTGATACAAAAATTATTGGTGTTGAACCAGAGGGTGCTCCCTCAATGACTGCAGCATTGCATGCAGGCCATCCCGTTACACTCGAAACGATTGACCGCTTCGTTGACGGCGCAGCAGTAAAAAGAATTGGTGACTTAACCTTTGCTGTATGTAAAGAAGTGGTTGATGAAATGCACCTGGTCAATGAGGGAAAAGTTTGTTCAACCATTTTAAAATTATACAATGAAGATGCGATAGTGGTAGAACCGGCGGGGGCTTTATCTATCGCAGCGCTTGATCATTTTGCGGAGCAGATCAAAGGAAAAAAAGTGGTTTGTGTAGTAAGCGGAAGCAATAATGATATCGACAGGATGCCAGAAATCAAAGAAAGATCTTTACAATATGAAGGACTCAAACATTATTTCCTGATTTCGTTTGTACAGCGTCCCGGAGCGCTGAGGGAGTTTTTGAATAATGTACTTGGACCATCCGATGACATCACAAGATTTGAATACATGCAGAAAACAAACAAGGAAGCGGGGCCGGCACTGGTTGGTATTGAATTGCAAAACCGGTGCGATTATGATGCACTAATCCACAGAATGAAACATAGCGGCATCAATTTCTCTGAAATAAATAAAGACGATAAGCTATTTGGTTACCTTATATGAGTGTTTTGTCATTCCTATTCCGGTACCATTTTTTCCATATCCCATTATCCCACCTGAAAAAGCCTTTTACACATTAACCATGTGGAAAATTATCAGGCAAAGCTCCTGAAAATCGGTATTTATTACGTATTTTCAAGGAGATGCTTGCTTGTTTGTTATTGTTCTATCCAATAGAACAGGTATTTTATTAAATAATCTCTAACAATAGCACATTCGATATGGCAAGCAACATCGGATTGTACCGACCCGAGTTTGAGCGTGATGCATGCGGGATAGGTTTCGTCGCAAATATTAAAGGCAATAAGAATCACCAGATCGTTTCTGATGCACTCACTATTCTGGAGAATATGGAGCATAGAGGCGCGTGCGGATGCGAAAGCAATACCGGTGATGGAGCAGGATTATTGATTCAAACTCCTCATGAATTCTTTTTTGAAGAATGCCTCAAACTCGGTGTACACCTTCCGGCATTCGGAAAATATGGAGTGGGAAGTATATTTTTTCCCAAGGAAATCCGTCTTCGCGAAGAATGCAGGGATATTTTCAATCGCACTGCCGAAAAGCTGGGTTTGGAAATTCTCACCTACCGCAAAGTTCCGGTTAATCCATACGATATCGGACCTACAGCTCTTTCTGTAGAGCCTGAAATGGAACAGGTTTTTATTGCCTGCCCTGATCATATCAACGATCCAATGGCTTTTGAACGGAAGCTTTTCGTTTTGCGTAATCATGCCAGCCATATCATCAACAATACTGTAAGAAAAGACACTATTGGATTTTATATCACTTCACTTTCTTATAAAATAGTGGTGTATAAAGGCCAGCTTACAAGTCACCAGGTAAGGTCATATTTCCCAGACCTTAGCAATAAGAGAGTGGTAAGTGCATTTGGATTGGTGCATTCACGGTTTGCCACCAACACATTCCCATCGTGGAAACTTGCACAGCCTTTCCGTTTCATTGCCCACAATGGTGAAATCAACACATTGCAGGGAAATATTAACTGGCTGAAAACAAGTGAGAGAGGATACGTATCACAGTTTTTCACCAAGGAAGAAATGGAGATGTTACTGCCGATAGTAACCAGTGGACAGTCGGATTCAGCTTCGTTGGATAACGTTGTTGAATTATTGAGCATGTGTGGTCGTAGTCTCCCTCACGTGATGATGATGCTGATTCCGGAAGCCTGGGATGGCAATGATCAGATGGACCCGGTTAAAAAGGCGTTTTACGAATATCATGCTTCAATGATGGAACCATGGGACGGACCCGCTTCCATTTCATTTACCGACGGAAGAATTATTGGCGCCACGCTGGACAGAAATGGTTTAAGGCCTTCCCGATATTGCGTAACGAAAGACGATCGGGTGATAATGGCATCCGAAACAGGCGTACTTCCTGTTGATCCATCAATGATTATCGAAAAAGGAAGACTGCAGCCCGGTAAGATGTTTGTTGTGGATATGGAGCAGGGCAGGATCATCAGTGACGATGAATTGAAGGCAACAATCTGCGGTCAAAAACCTTATAGTGACTACCTCAATAAATATAAAATCAGGCTCAATGAATTACCCGAGCCACGAATTTCCTTTACACATTTAAAAACAGACCAGGTATTTAAATACCAGAAAGCATTTGGTTACACATCAGAAGATCTTGAGAATATTATAGCGCCAATGGCTATTGATGGCAAAGAACCTGTTGGTTCTATGGGAACTGATGTGCCGTTGGCAGTTCTAAGTGATCAGCCACAACACCTCAGCAGTTATTTCAAACAATTATTTGCACAGGTTACCAATCCACCGATTGATCCGATACGCGAAAGACTGGTAATGTCTCTCGCAACTTTTGTAGGTAACAATGGTAATATGCTCATTGAAGATCCCATCAGTTGCCATACTGTTGCATTGAAGCATCCGGTACTGACCAATCATGATCTTGAAAAAATAAGAAGTATAGATACCGGCATTTTCCAGGCGAAAACCCTGCAATGTTATTTTCGTGCAAATGGCAAAACCGGATCGCTGAAAGCAGCACTGGACAGGCTTTGCCGCTACGCAGTGGATGCTGTTGAAGATGGATTTGAAGTGCTGATATTGCAGGATAGAGCGGTTGATTCGGAGCACGCTCCAATACCATCGTTATTAGCAACAGCCGCAGTACATCATCACCTGATCAGAAAAGGATTCCGTGGAAAAGTTGGGATTGTAGTAGAAGCCGGCGATGTTTGGGAAGTGCATCACTTCGCAGTATTACTTGCATTTGGTGCCACCGCTATCAATCCATACCTGGCACTTTCGTCTATACGTGACATGAAGCAAACCGGGAAACTTGATACCGAACAGGATGCCGAACAATTGAAGAAAAATTATATCAAGGCAGTAAATGATGGATTGCTGAAAGTATTCTCCAAAATGGGAATCTCAACATTGCAGTCTTATCAGGGCGCGCAGATTTTTGAAATCATTGGTTTGAATGATGAAGTAGTCGATAAATACTTTACCGGTGCCGTATCCAGGATACAGGGAATGGGATTGGATGAAATCGCGAGAGAATCTCTTGCCAAACACTACCTGTCATTCAGCAGAAAAGATATACCTGTCGACAGGCTTCCGGTGGGTGGTTTGTACCAATGGAAAAGGAAAGGAGAGTTTCATCTTTTCAATCCGCAAACGATTCATCTTCTGCAGCACTCAACCAGAACAAATGATTATTCAGTTTTCAAAAAATATTCAAAGCTGGTTAATGATCAGAGTGAAAAAGCCTGTACACTTAGAAGTTTATTCAGCTTCAAACCAACACGCACTGCTATTTCGATAGATGAAGTGGAAGCGGCGGAAAATATTTATAAACGTTTCGCAACAGGAGCAATGTCTTTTGGATCCATTTCATGGGAAGCTCATACTACATTGGCTATTGCTATGAACCGTCTGGGTGCAAAGAGCAATACCGGAGAAGGAGGAGAAGATGAAATCAGGTATGATCCTTTACCGAATGGAGATTCTATGCGTTCAGCAATTAAACAGGTTGCTTCGGCCCGATTTGGCGTAACGAGTTTATATCTTACAGAAGCAGATGAATTACAGATAAAGATGGCGCAGGGTGCTAAACCCGGCGAAGGTGGTCAGTTGCCCGGACATAAAGTAGATGAATGGATTGGCAGAGTAAGGCATTCCACACCAGGGGTTGGTTTAATATCTCCTCCTCCGCATCACGATATTTATTCCATTGAAGATCTTGCGCAATTGATCTTTGATTTGAAAAATGCAAACCGCAAAGCAAGGATTAGTGTGAAGCTTGTTTCTAAAGCTGGTGTAGGCACCATTGCAGCGGGAGTGGCGAAGGCAAAATCAGATGTAATTCTGATTTCTGGTTTTGATGGTGGTACTGGTGCATCACCTGTGAGTTCTATCAAACATGCTGGATTGCCCTGGGAACTGGGCCTCGCGGAATCACACCAGACGCTTGTTCAAAATCGGTTACGCAGCCGCGTTACCCTTCAAACTGATGGGCAATTAAAAACCGGCCGCGACGTGGCAATTGCCACTTTGCTCGGTGCAGAAGAATGGGGTGTCGCCACAGCAGCGTTAGTAGTGGAAGGATGTATCATGATGCGTAAATGTCACTTGAATACCTGCCCGGTGGGTGTTGCCACACAGGATCCGGAGCTGCGTAAAAGATTCAGCGGAGCAGCAGATCATGTGGTAAACTTTATCAAATTCATGACCCGCGAACTGCGTGAAATCATGGCTGAACTTGGGTTCAGGACAATTGAAGAAATGGTTGGGAAAGTGGATTCACTTGAAGTAAGAGAAAATGTAGGCCACTGGAAATACAGCAAACTTGACCTCTCTCCAATTTTGTACAAAGAACCTGCTTCACCGTATGTTGGTCAGTATAAACAGGAAGAACAGGATCATGGCATTGCAAACGTTTTGGATTGGAAACTATTGGAAAAGGCGCAGCCTGCACTCGAAAACAAAGAGAAGGTTTATGCGGAATTCAATATCAAAAATACTGATCGCACGACCGGCACCATTCTTTCGAATGAGATCACAAAAAAATACCGTGGCCCGGGCCTTCCGGAAAACACAATTCACTTTAAACTGAATGGAACCGCGGGACAAAGCTTTGGCGCTTTTAATACGAAAGGTGTAACACTCGAACTGGAAGGTGATGCCAACGACTATTTCGGAAAAGGATTAAGTGGTGCGAAACTGATTGTCTACCCTCCGAGAGATGCAGGATATGTTCCTGAGGAAAATATATTGATTGGTAACGTAGCATTTTATGGTGCTACTTCAGGACAGGCATATATCCGGGGAAAAGCAGGTGAACGATTTGCGGTTCGTAATTCAGGAGCCGATGCAATAGTTGAAGGAGTTGGTGATCATGGTTGCGAATATATGACCGGTGGTACTGTGGTGATTCTAGGATCTACCGGAAGAAATTTTGCGGCAGGTATGAGTGGGGGCATTGCTTATGTGTATGATGTCAATGCAAATTTCAGTACACTATGTAATACAGAAATGGTGGACCTCGATCCTGTTGCCGGAGACGATGCTGCTATACTCAAACAGATGATTTACGATCATTACCTGTATACAGGAAGTACAGTTGCCAAATTTGTGCTGGATGATTTTGAAAACCAGGTACAGCACTTTATTAAAGTATTTCCGAAGGATTATAAAAAAGCATTGCAGGTTAAGTCAGTAGTATTAAATACGATCAACAAATAAGTTTTTCATTCATGGGTAAACCAACAGGATTTTTAGAATTTACGAGGGAACTGCCAGGAAAGAAACCTGTAGCCGACAGGCTTCATGATTATAATGAATTTATTGACCGGTACAGCGAAAAGAAGTTGAACTCGCAGGCTGCCCGTTGTATGGACTGTGGCGTTCCATTTTGTCATAATGGTTGTCCTCTGGGAAATATTATCCCTGAGTTTAATGATGCTGTATACAAGCAAAACTGGGAAGAGGCATATGATATATTAAGGTCGACTAATAATTTTCCTGAATTCACTGGAAGAATTTGTCCCGCCCCATGCGAATCAGCTTGCGTACTCGGCATTAATCAACCGCCTGTAGCGATAGAGGAAATTGAAAAACATATCATCGAGATCGCATTTGATAAGGGCCTTGTGAAATCCCGCAAACCGAATGTAAGAAGCGGTAAAAAGATTGCAGTGATTGGATCAGGACCGGCAGGTCTTGCTGCTGCAGCGCAATTAAATTATGCGGGGCATTTGGTTACAGTTTTCGAAAGAGATGATGAACCGGGTGGACTATTAAGGTACGGTATCCCTGATTTCAAATTGGAAAAATGGATAATTGACAGGCGTATTAAACTGATGGAAGAAGAAGGCGTGGTTTTTCGTTGTCATGCCAACGTCGGCGTAAATGTGAATATGAATGATTTACTCCGAGAATATCATGCAATTGTATTGGCGGCCGGTGCCACTGTTCCAAGAGATCTTCCAATTTCCGGCAGAGCGTTTAAAGGTGTACATTTTGCGATGGATTTTTTGAAACAGCAGAATAAACGAGTGGCAGCAAAAGATCCACTTGCCTTTGCTGATATTGAAAGCAATGTTTTTTCAGAAGAAATTTCGGCTAAGGGCAAACATGTTGTTGTTATTGGTGGTGGCGATACCGGAAGTGATTGCGTGGGAACATCCAACAGGCATGGTGCAGTTTCGGTAACTCAATTTGAGTTATTGCCGAAACCACCGGATCAGCGTACCGGTATTATGCCATGGCCAACTTATCCAATGACTTTAAAAACTTCTTCATCACATGAAGAAGGATGTGAAAGGCAATGGGCTATAGCGACGAAAGAATTTATCAGCGATGAAGCCGGAAAACTGACTGCTCTGAAAACTGTAGAACTGGAATGGAAATTTACAGAAGAGGGCCGTCCGGCACAGTTTGTAGAAAGACCAGGTAGTGAAAAAGTGATCCCCTGCGAACTTGTATTGTTGGCAATGGGTTTTGTACATCCGCAACAGGAGGGTTTAATAAATGAGCTTGGTGTTGAACTTGATGACAGAGGAAATGTGAAGGCCAGCGAAAAAGATTATCATACCAATATCTCCAGAATTTTCAGTTGTGGTGATATGCGCCGCGGACAGTCGCTGGTAGTTTGGGCAATTAGCGAGGGCCGGGAATGTGCCCGTAAAGTGGATGAATATTTAATGGGGCATTCGCTGTTGGAGTCGAAGGACATGAATCTCATTGCATTATAGTCCCATTGCAGGTGTTGCAGATATTAACCTGCTGATAACTGTTATTCTTTTATTTTTAAAGAATAATGATCATCAGCAGGTTCGTTTTTTTAATTGTGCTTTTCTGCTTGTTTGTTCTTCCCTTTTATATCCAGAATTTTTTATGGATTGCGCAGTCCACTTCAACCACAGGTACAGCTGTTTTTGAAGGCAGGGAGTACACGGGTCAGATCGGTCATTCTTATACTGTCATCATGTTTATCATTCATCGCGACACCGTCATGTTTAATTCGAATGATAATTTCTTTTTTGAGCCGGGAACAATTTTGCCGGTGAGATTTAATAATAATAATCATAAAGACGCAAGAGTCGGCGACTTCTCCGGGTTATGGTCACGCGCATTCATTTACAGCATATTGCCTTTACTGGTTATTTTAATTATTGCGGTGCATAAGGAACTGATTCCTTATCGTTCAAAAATTAAACTCGGCATCAGGCCTTTGATCATAATCCTTCCCGGGCATGAATCGTTGACCAGCATGGACAGTGACATTTGATCGGGGGTACTTTCGGACTGGGTGCCAATCACTGGCAAATTCCTTTTTTTGTTCAAAACAGGGAATATCCTTCATACAAAGCAAGGCATCTCTTTCCATCTCTTCAAAATGCGCAAGAGATATTTAAATATTTCAAGCGATTTCCGTTTTATAGTGAAAAATTTTAAAGTCAAGGCGTCAAAAACCGGAGGTTTATATAACTAACGTACAGTAATAACCGAATTCATAAATCCCCACCTGGTCTCGTTTTCAGGCATTTTTTCTTACCAATGATTTATTGTAAAAGAAATTCCCACGGTAGAAAATTTTAACAATTTCATAAATGAACAGGTTTCATATTATATATAATTCTATATAATTTTATTTCAAAAATTATTGTTACAATTATTGATGTCCAACGTGAAATAACAGTGTTTAAAATATTGTTTTTCAATTACTTATAGCGAATAAACATTTTATTTTGAAATATATTATATTTTTTAACATGTGTGAAATCTAACACAAACTGGGTGACTATTTCCACTTTTTAATATTAACATTGTATGAGCAAACAACAAACAACTCAAATTGAACTGTTATGAAAAAAGTCGGAATTAAAGAAGCACTCCCCTTTCTTCTGCTCGCAGCTCTAGCCATCGCGGCAATTTTTGTCCCGGCCCTCCCCAATTTTGATGATGGCGGCAAAA
>JANPJC010000210.1:0-11268 GCA_031425315.1 Chitinophagales bacterium | reverse complement strand
GAAGCTGAAAGATATACAATCGGGTAAGCTTCCCATTGGTGAAATTATAAATAACGGTGTCTGGTTTTGGCGGCAAGTTGGTAAAAGAATCTATTGTGAGAATCCAGAGTATCCGCAATTTGATATTGATCAAAGTGATTTTGAAGACTTCAAAAAGAAAACTGGCGGGTATCATTGGTTTGAACGAAAGACGTATGAAATAACAATTAACGGTGAACGGTTGGTAATGGATGCACATGAAAAGGATGAAATTATCCCGCGTATTGGTGGTAAACATTTTATATTGAATCGTCGAGATGATGCTGTACCGTGTCCGGCATGGTCATTAGGTGAGTTATCAAACAGAGGTGAATTTGAATTCTTCCTGGGGATGAGACCGGACCATCCACGAGGTAAGTATATTTTAGACCTTCTGAATAATGATAGGCGAAGTGTACCAATACCAACGCCTGTGAAAAGTGATCAACCGGTAAGAGTAACGGCAGAAGAAATACCTGATACTTTACCGGCTGACGTTGTTTGTATTGATATGTACCAAAAGGAAAACACCAATCAGGATAGCGTTATCACTAAAGTGATTTTAAACCCTAACCGTAGGCTTGTACGTTAGTTACCTGTTATCAGGCCATGCCTTTCTTCTGATGCCATCATAAGCTTTAATAAGAGCGTTACATCATGCTCAATCTTCTTAAGCCTTTCATCTTGCCTCTGATTGAAAGTATATAGCTGTTCAATCTGTGTGGATAATAGATCCATCTGTTTTGCTAACTGTTCATTGTAATCATTCATAGTCATCAATATTTAAAGTGTTAGGTAATTGCTTTACAGGCATTATAGGCAATACTACTTGTTGAGTAAGGCCTGCAATTGTATTTTGTAACAAGTCTTGTAACTGATCATCGGATAACCTTTCATAATCTGTTTCAACCTGTACGCTGCTTTGTTTCGGCAATACGTAAGGAGCAACCGCAATAAGGAATTGCGCCTGATCACGTGGATCTAGTGCATTCATAATCCTATTGAGGTTTTGCGGTGTGGTTTGCCTCTTAAACCAACGTTCTAGTTTACCCTTTGCCGTTTGAGCTGAATACTTTGCCCTTCGCCTGCCATCAGGATTGGGCGAAGCACCTCCTTTCACCCAGTTTTTATTAGCCATATCGATCAATATTTTGTGTTATGTAATACCCTTTTGGCAGGGTTGTTTGTTAATTTGTTTGTTAATTGGTATCTAGTGTGTTGATTGTCAACGTGTAAACTCTGCTTATGAAACATACGCTGGGGTAAGTGGGTACACTGCGCCACCTTTTCAGCTAATAACAGGCAGTCATTATATATTGATCTGCTTGCTGTCTATTCATTGCCTCACAATCGTATATCCGCTGGTTTGTTTTGTAATAGTTATAAACGACATATAAGTCATAACGGCGAAGGTCAATACATCCTGTTAACTCCCTGCCAGTCATTTCTCTTATCCATCTGCATTTCATTGCAAGAGGCCAGGAATTAAATTCATTAGCTGTTGGAATAGCCATAGTATTCATAGTGTGTGGATTTTATCATTTACGAGCTTACGAGGCAAAAACCCGTAGAACTTTCTTTTTAGTTTTTATGCCTCTTTTCTATATTATTTTTTTAAGTCTGGAATTTTAAAAAACAGGTTCGTAAGTTCGTGAACGTCAGTTAAACCCTTTGCCAGTCTATATTTCGCCCTACGAACTTGTTTAAATTGGTGGTTCGTTGAAAGTTCGTAACCTCGTGACTTTTTCAAAATGGAGCCTCCTCATATTCAATATTTTCAACTTCATCAGCATCTTGTGACTGATTTACGAACGTGACCGGATCATTTACGAGCCTCCAGTTTTGATAAGCTCGTGAAATATCGCCTCGTATATGGTATGCCATAACCCCATTATATTTGTTGGAGGCATCGAGTATTAACCCCATTTCCTTGCACCAACGCGCAAGCCATTTAGTAAACATTTCCAACGTCTTTTTTTCGTGATCGGGAAACATAGTGACGAATTGTTTTTTCAGATCGTCCTTTGTAATCTTCACAGGAATTTTATTTTCTTCAGCCATAATTCCCATCCACTGTACAAAATCCCTGTGCGTGTCCTGAATCAGTCTTTTACGCAATAGATTTATATTGTTCGGTACTATCAATCCGCTTTGTAAATACAGCTCTAAACAATGGATCATAAAATTGTCAAACCGGCTCCATTCATCGCTATCCCAGTCATCGAAAAACCGATGCCCAAAACGATCAAGCGGTGTGTACTTATCGCTAAAGGTGCTTTGTAGCTCTAACTCAAATCTTCGGCGGGTATGGCTGCTGCTAGTACCTTTAATTGCATAGTTTGAAGTGATCAACAGTTTAGGGGATTGAGCATATGGAATATGCATTTCGTTTTTGTGTTTTTTCTCAATAGTCATCCCGTCTGTAATAGTTGAAAACATCGGTTCCAGGTCAGCACCCTTTTTTATATCCTCAATAACGGCGATGCGTGTATCATGCCCTATTCCCTGCCAAACAAATTGTTTACTGAGGTCAATTCTTTTGCCATCCAGAATATAACACGTGACGAGCTTTGCAATGGCCTGAATTAACAGACCCTTTCCTGTGCCTCCGCTGGGCTCTGTGTCGTTCTGATCGTATGCAGCATCCGTAAGTATAACAACTTTCGGAAAAGCGGGATCTTTGAATTGATGTAGCAAATATCCTATGGCACTACAGAACGAGTTAAAATTATCAGCTCCTGCAATTAATAAAACGAATTGATAAAAGTCGCCTTCATATGGGCATGGCGTGTATTGTCTTTTTATTATTTGCCGCTCCCAGATATAACCATTAAGCTTTTCAAACGGTATAAGTTCGCGCCCTTCGTTGGTAATCTGCAATGCCCCATTACTGAAAAATAAATATGCGGCATCTCTGCGAGGTAACAATAATTTACTATCATCCAGATTGCCCATTTTACTTATCACTCCACCGGTTGGCTGAAAGATATTCCCTACCTGTTTTATAAAATAGTTGTAGATTTTGGCAGACGCGATTTCCTCAATGTTTTCAAGGAAATTCTTTTTGATAGTGTCAAGTGGAATTTGTCTGATAACGTTACCGGCTACCTGAACTATATTGTAGTCATTGTCTGAAGTCCAGTGTTTAAGTATTTCAACATCTGCCACCCATTCAACAACACCGATTAAATTGATGTCTATCTTATTTCTTTCATCGAGTGCATAAAACTTTGATATTTCTGTATTATATGATCCGTAACCCTGCTCTGAAAGATGTTTCGCGCACTCTCTCCAATTCCCGTCAAACTCCAATGCAGATTTCATACCGAATGCCGTTATTGGTTCTTCATACGGAAACTCAGTAGAGGTGCTAAACAGGTAAAGAATATTTGATTCTTTGAATAGTTTTCCTGAGCTTCTTTGTAATGACCCGGGGCGAACAATAATTACCCAATCTTCATTTTCATTTACAATTTCATAACCACGCTGTGTTAATTCATTGCGCATCCATTCCCAATCATGCGCATCATTAAAAACTTTCCAGGGTGCGTTTTCCCTTTTAGCTTCTCTTTTAGAAATATCCTTTATACAGATTTCTTTTAGCTGATCAAATGACTTGCATATGCCTATGAGCTCCTTTCTTTCTTCAGGTGTTATATATTCAAATGATTCGAAGGATTCAAATTCGCCTTTTATTAATTCATACCCCGGCGATGGCGGCCCGGGTACATACATGCCCGTACCTAGCTGCTCTATCAATGGCCTTTGTGTCTTTCCGCCTCTCTGTTCCTCTGGTGTAGCTGGCCTTGCTGCTAATACTTCTTTTGCGCCTGACTGGGTGCATACAAAGTAAATATGATAACCACCGTTGGGGCTTTTACATATCACCAACTTGTCATATACATCGGGTAAAGTAAATTTAATAATGGTGATAAGGTCATTAAATAACTTAGCCGTTAAATCATACTTTGAGTCAACATCTATGCAGTTTAAATTCTTTTCAAGCAGCACACCAATTGCAGTACATGTGTCATCAACGAAATTGCCAATATTAAAACCATTTAACGGCCTGTCATGTAGTTTGTTTGTACTCTTAATTTTCTTGTTAGGTGCCTTTCCGCAAAAGGGTACGACGTTAAAACCTCCTTCAATTAAATTCAATGCACCTTCTAATAATAGAGCATGAACATTTGTACCTTTGTTCTTCAGTTCAATCGTATTGGAGGTAGTTAATGTGTGGTTCATTTACTACCTCCTTTTTTATCCTGCCTGATAAAATCATTCAACTCACTCGGATAAAAACACAATCGTTTCCCAGGCTTATGGAATGGGATTTCATTTGCACTAACAAGGTTATAGATAGTCGACTCTTTTAAATTCAGGAAGGTCGCTGCCTCTTTAATTGACATCGGTGTTTCCTGTTCAAAAGTGTTGGGATTACCTTTTTTCTCGTTTAGCTTTTTTTCTATCCGTTCCAATTGCTGTTTCAGATCCAGAAGAAATTCACCTAGATTTCCAAAAGTTAATTCACTCATGGCCTGCCGCCTCCTTAACCGGTAATGGATTGCCGTTAGCTTCCATCCACTGTTGGATCTGTGCTAGATCAAAGAAAATACGACCTTTTTTATAGGCCTGCTGAAATGGAATTTTCCTTTCTTTTACTAAATGGTAAATGTGCCATTCGGAATGACCGGTGATTTTGGACACATCCTTCACCCTTGCCTTTTGCATTGTGCAAAAAAATTTAAGTTACCCCGTGAGGGAATAATAACATTAAAATGTCGTGAATGTCACACCTGAACTGGTGAGGATATGTTCCTATCGGATAAAATGTGTCGGAGAATGTCGGATATAACCTTGCGGTTAACTGGTACAAAGATAACTAAAAATGCTCAATACAAAAAACGTCTTTTTATTCACATTTTATTAGTCGTACCTGTGAAAAACAAAACGGTAACGGCCATGATCAACCGCACAAAAAAATCGGTTTTACTATTGCGATAGTGCAGGAAATAAAGGAGGGATAAGGCTTTCAGCGAAGGGGTGAAATATTTTACTATTTTGATAGTAAACTCTGACAGCCAAAACCTACAGGCTGTAGGCTGGCTTTTGGGGAACTAATTTTCTGAGTTCAATTTATTGACTGCATCAATATCGGCATCATCCTGAAAGTTGATTTCATTCAGGAACTTAACGACCATCTGCAATGAAAACATTTCATTCTGTGTGGGTGCGCTGTTCCGATCAACTAGACTGGAAGTGTAGATACTGAGCAGGTCATTTACAAAATCGGTAGCCGGGGCAATCCATAATAATTCTGCCCTTGCTTTCATAACAATTTGTTCGACTGTTTTTTTCTGATACATAACTGGTGGTTTATTGTGATTAAGAAACTGCTTTCAGCTTAGTTTTAAAGCCCGTTAACGCTTCTAGTTTCTGTTTCACCTGATCGTCTTCAAAACTGTCTAAATACTTCTGTGTGGTCTTTAAATCGCTATGGCCTAGCATTTCGCTGATCATTTCAGTAGAGGCTCCACTTCTTTTTAATACTGTGGCGAAGCTGTGGCGTGCGTAGTAAGTGGTGCAGGCTTTGTCTTCGGTATCAATACCAACTTCTTTCGCCACCTCTTTCATGTGGTCATTTATCAAGTGGGTGAACTGTTGAATAAGTTGCTTTTCTCTTTCAGGTGATTCATCTCCATTGAGAACAGGAAATATATAATTGTCACCTTTATTAGGGTTGCCATATTTAGCAATAATTCGCAAATGATCGTCGGTAAGCCTGATCACAATTTTTTTCTTTTCCTTTTTGGTTTTCATCGTTTTGGATCGCTCAAATGATATTTTATCGCCCGACTTGTTTTTGTAATTTAGCAGGCACATATCTTTTACGTTCATGCCATTTGATAAATACATGAAAAACCAAAAATCTCTGGCTTTCTCATGTTCGCCTGAATAGTTATAAATATCTCCGATTTCCTTTATTGTCAATGCCTTTTTAGTGTTCTTTTCTTCAGGTATCTCAAAACCCTTAAAGGGGTAGAGGTCTGCGGAAAAGTCATCTGCCTCAATTGCTCGGTTAATGATTTTTCTCAGGCTGCGTAGATACATACTGATAGTAGTAGTACTTTTCTTTACCATAAAGGTTTCATACTGTTCTAAAAACCTCTTATTAACCTCAATCAGGTTTATCCCGGGTTTAAAGCTGGCAAAGCTGTTTCTGGCACATTCGTAGGTTATCGCAGTTCCTATCTGCCCACCTTCCCTAAGTTCATTAATGTATGAATTAAAAGCGCCTTCCAGGCTTTTGCTGTCATGCTTATCTGAGTATCTTTTATCAAATAACTCAAAGGAAAAGGCCGGGATCTTTTTAATGATCTCCTTTGCCCGGGTTTCAATGTTCTCAATTTCTGTTTTTTCCTTTTCCATAAATGCAGCCCGTTTATTCTGCATTTTCTTCCATTCATTTTCAGTGAGTGAGAATTTAGTGGGATAATACTTTGTTTTCCGTTCAAAGGTTATTCTTAATCTGACGGGGTAAGTGGCTGCATTCTGTTTTTTGTAACGAGTGTCCAGAATCATTTTGGCGTATGCGGTCGATTTCATTTGCAAACATTTAGCAAACAAATATAACTAATATAAAAATGGTAACAAAATGAAATATCCGCTTAAATTCAAAGCCAGTAAAGGTTATAACCTCCTAGTTGTATTTAATTCTATTTCACTTTATTAGGTAAAAATCTGCCTTACAAGCAGATGGTCGGCGGTTCGAACCCGTCAACTCCCACACAATAATTAAGCAGTTATGATTTTATCATAGCTGCTTTTTTGTTTTGAGATCTCAGTTATAATCCTGGTCTATTTAAATGAGGTCCACAACTGATAAGGGAATAAAGGGATTATATAAGAATGATGCATAAAGTATCATTGCTTCACCGATAGTAAATACTGCAGGATTAAATAAGAAGGAAAAGGAAAGCCTTTCATCATTTATCAGACAAATTAAAGGAACATGTAATCTGGCAAAGCATTACTTCTTTAAAATCCTTTGTAGTTGCCTGGCTGTCTTAAATCCACATTTAGAAGCGATATACTCAATCGTATATTCAGGATTATTAAGCATCGTATTAGCATATTCTTTTCTTAACAGCGTTAAGTATTCAAGAACAGTGGATCCGGTTTTTTCTTTAAAAACCCTGCTGAGATTTCTTGGGCTCATACCAACCATTAAAGCAAGTGATTCTATATCATTTTCTTTAGAAAGATTGTCAATCAGATAATCCTGTACTTCGTGTATTTGAGGATTGATGTGATTTCTGTAGTCAAGATAAATGCTTTGCTGTTTATGTGTACCACTCCGCCTGTGATAAACAACAAGGCCTCTTGCTACCTTGTGTGTAAAAAGCGGACCTTTTAAAACTTCAAGAATAGCCAGTGCGAGGTCAATTCCTGCACTAATGCCTGCGCTGGTATAAACATTATTACTCTTTACGTATAAAATATCCGACAACACTTTCGCTTGTGGAAATTGAGATTGTAAGGCATCGACCCTTCTCCAATGAGTCGTACATTCAGTATCTTTCAGCAGACCTGCATGCCCTAATGCAAAAGCGCCGCTGCAAATTGAGCAAACAGTTATTCCTATATCTGAAGATTCTTTTAACCATTTAAAGAACTCCCTCTCAGCTCTGAATGGAATACTGTTTACATAATCATTATCCATGCCGGGCACAAAAATAAAATCACCATCTTTTAATTTTGCATTTTTAAAATTTCCCAATTCTCCAAAACCAAGTCCTGCAGTGCTTACAGGATGTTCACTATATTGATAAAATTCAATATCAATCTCCATACCATGCACTTTTGCTTCAGTAAACACTTGTACAGGACCGGCAAGGTCGAGTAATTCAACAGTCGGTGGAAGGATAAAGGCTATTTTTTGCATGTCTCTGGTATTAAATTGCTTCAATAAAGTTAATAGGAAGTGTGATTGCAGCGATAGACAAAAAGGTGTCATAAGCAGACAGACAATACTGTTATGCTATAGAACGGCCTGAATGTGTATTGATAAGTACTACTGAATTAGGCTTGAATAGTGTTAATCGGTTTCAGTTTAAGATAGAAATATAAGGCAAGCAACACGTCTATTGTGATACAAAATACATCGTAGCCATCTGGTGCCACTGAACTGACATGGTGAAATAGAAAATCCCAAAGTCCGTGCAGTGCCAGCCCTGCAATTGTAAACATATAATGTTTTTTATACCCCCAGTAAGCGAAAAATAGAAAGAACGAGGCTCCGGGAATTGTGAGCATAAGCGTATACGGATCAACCGAAAATCCTATGTAGATAAATGGTATAACCGCCAAATTGAGGGAAGCGAAAAAATTCAGATCTATTTTCCTGAATATCTCTGCGAAAACAATTATTGCCGCTGTGGTAAGAACACCAATGATAAAGCCTGTCATATTTTCGAATTTAAATTTTGTTGATGCTATTGATTATATGTTAATGATAACGTTCCCTTTTTTATGCCCCTGTTCAACATAACTGTGGGCATCAGCAATCTGATCCAATGAATAATTTTTATCAATCACCGGTTTAAACATACCTGCAACAATGAGTTCCTTGAGAAAAATAATGTCGGCTGCTTTATGAGCGATTACGCCTGTTATTACCTTTTTACTGCGCGTTGTTGAAATCCACAGGCCTTGCAGCATTTCCTGTATTCCTGCTGCACTTAGAATCATAAAGCCGTTTCTATTTAGCGACTTTAAGCTTCGTGAAACAGAAATTGTTCTCACAGTATCAAAAATGACATCATACTTTACGCCATTTTGAGTAAAACTCTCCTTTGTATAATCTATTACTTCGTCTGCTCCCAGAGATTTTACAAGTGCAATATTTGCAGTGCTGCAAACCCCCGTAACATTTGCTCCATATGCCTTTGCTAATTGAACAGCAGCACTTCCCACTGCACCGGAAGCACCTACAATCAGCACTTTTTGCCCTGGTTTTATGTTTGCCTTTTTTATGAAATGTAATGCAGTAACGCCGCCAAAGGGAATGGATGCTGCTTCTGCATGCGTAATATTCGCTGGTTTTATTGCTAATGAACCATTTTCCGGGATGCATTTGTATTCTGCATATGCTCCAAAATTCATATCTGTATGTCCAAAGACTACATCACCAACTTTAAAGTTTTTTACGCCCTTTCCGACACTTTCAACTTCACCAGAAAAAACGGTTCCGAGAATAGAAATTTTTGGCTTTATCAAACCGAAAATAAATCTGACAGCAAATGGATCAGCTTTTCTTAGCCGGATATCACCCGAATTGACTGCTGTTGCCTTCAGGCGTAAAAGAATTTCATTATGACCTGGTATAGGCTTTGGAACTTCTTTGATGTGGAGAACCGCCGGTGGACCATATCGACTATAAACTGCTGCTTTCATTTTTTGTTTTTTTAATTTCTGAAATTTTTTGACAGGCAACAATAGATTAGTTTGCTGTAACATATGGAACCAAAAAATCATTGACGTTATCTGTTTAAAAAGTAATGAGTTAATCCTTTAATTATATTAGGATTTCTTGAATTCATATGGCCTGTATTATTTTCAACATTTTTTTCCAGCTTAATATTGGAATAAAACGCATGAAGTGATTGATAAAAAGTCTCGAAGGGAGCAAGCATCCGGTCGCTCTCTTCATTTGCTCCTATACCCATAAAAACTAGGTGCCTTCCAGTTTTATTATTTGCTCTGTTATCTTTTTCAATTTGCAGTGGAGCATAGTTGTCGAACCAAAAAGATGGGCTAAGTATAATATAGTTTCCAAATACTTTGTTGTTGACAGAAAAAACATAGCCTCCAAACAAGCCGCCGTATGAATGGCCAAGTATAACCCTGCTTTCCCGGGTTGTTTCCGCATGGTAGTCCTGTTCCATTTTGGGTATTAATTGTGTTTCAATAAAATTCAGGAATTGTGGAGCACCACCTGTAACTGAACTCACTTTTGTTGGTGTATAATCTATGCTGCGGTCTTTTCCATATCCAATACTTACAACCAATACATTTTTTAAAGCATATTGATCAGAGATTTCCTGGCATCTGTTTGCTACGAAACCAAATATTTCTTTCCCATCCAATACATAGATGGTTGCATATTTTTCTACCGATGGATTATAATTAAAAGGTAAACCAATCTTTATTTGATATGTCGCTCCGTTCGCTGTAGATTTTAATACAAACTCTTTTACTGCACCAGAGTTGAATATTTCATCTTTTGTACAAGAACTGAGTAAGAATACGAACAAAATTGCGCTTGTAGCTGTAAGCATTTTTCTGATTAAAACAGGTTTACTTTTCATTTTTGTTTTTTTAAATTATTATTTGATGATGTAAAGATATCCTGGCATTTAGCGCTTAACAGGACAGCCTGATGTCAAAAACGGACAACTTAACTTTTCCATATTAGTCATTGATAAACACCGGGTAAATTCAATCATTATATAGCACAAAATCCATTGCGCTTTTTTACTGCGGCTCTAATTCACACCTGTTAAATATCTTACTCCTTCCTTCTGCGGGATAATTAAAAAATAGCTAAGCTGATAAAAGATTAGTTATGTTTTGAAGTGGAAGTGTGACGATAAATACCAGTTATTATGGCATTGCTAATAAAATTTTTAATCTCCTTTTCCCATAACTACCGAAGGAGATTACCGACAGGAAATATTGGTGTATCATCATTTAATTATAATACCAGTTGAGCCGAAAATGGGGCGATGGAATAAATGTCTGGCGAGTAGATATATATTTATAATCTTTTTTAGATTGTCCGTAGATAAATTTAAGTGGAGGAGTCTTGATTGATAAATTGGACAGCCGGCTGTCAAAAACGGACATGAATAAATTATTTTGATTGCGGCTGGTCGGCAGTTTTAAACAAACGATATTTTAGGTAACGGCTTTTGTAAAATTAATGCACTGTACTGTAAATTAATAACCTCTCTTTTTTATTCAATATGTGGAAGTAAATGCGTCGAACCATTGATAATATCCAATAAACAATTTTAACCACAACGCAGCCATAAAAAAAGGTTGGCTGTTTTTGACATCAACTTGTCCCATTAGCCTTTGAAATCTATTTCATTTTTGTATCAGCAATTAATAATTAAAATCAACTACAATGAAGCGCGAAACCAAAATTGTTGAATACAACTTAATCGCCAGCGAATTTAACTGGGA
>JANPJC010000209.1:0-11986 GCA_031425315.1 Chitinophagales bacterium | reverse complement strand
AGGGTGAAGAATTTAGACCAGAAAGAGAAGCTGGGCTTTAATTACATATTTAGCACTGATGTATTTCTTTCAAAAAAGATAGAATGGATTTGTTTTAGATACGCAGGAGAATGCATTAAAGGTTGTGAAGAGGTGTATTGTGATTGAAATGATTACATTTAGTTGGTGACAGGAGGAAACTTATGAAAATTTACACTTTAGTTTTCCCGTAAATTTTCACTACCCATTTGCATGCAACAGATAGTCTTTTAATTTACTATCTGCCTGTTTCAATCAAATTATATATTTGACTGGCATGTATAATTTAGTATTTTATTTTTTCTATAAGTATTTCATCTTTAGGAATGATCGATCTCCAAAGTTCGGCGCGATATGTGGTGTATTACTTATCATTGGGTTACACATAATATTAGTTTACGTTTTAGTTCAGAAAATAGTTGGACACAACCTTATGCAACCCCTAAGCCAAACTTACTATTGGAGTAAGTTATTAAACATGCTTATCATTTTACCATTCTTCATTATGGGAATACTTTTTTTTAATAATCGGAGAGTTGATAAAATTATTACTAAGTTTGAAAATAGGTGCGTTTTTACATTTTTGAACTGGACTATTTTCTTGGTAATAACATTAGGTGCACTACTCTCGATAATCTTTTTGTTGACAAAATGAGCTATACAATAAATATTAGTTAGAAAAAATACGGCACTAATTTTTTATCCGTTTAATTTAATAAACTTCAGTTGGTGCAAACAGATCCTCGTAATCTTTATCAAGTGTACGTTAATAAATTACAGTACTTCTCATATCATGTAAATTAATTCACACCTCTTCCTCCCCCAACTCCGCCCCCATAATCTTCCCGCCGATTTCAAGGATACAATATTTTTGACTACCCGCTTTTGCAAGCGCTGCAAATTCATTAATATCTGTCGTATTAAAAGTGAACATATCATAATGACAAGGCACGAGGCATTTAATTCTCGCTTCCTTGGCGACTTTCACCGCTTCTGCTGCATTGAAATTTCCTGCCACTCCGCGTGAAGGATCATCGGCGTCGATAGGTGCGACTACTGATAGATATGTTATTTCAAACTATTTCATCGATAGTTTGCAGGCTAATGTTTTCGAACCCATTATATATTCCGATTGATACGCTCCACATTTAGGACATCGTACCAGATGGAACTATCCCTGATAAAATTCACCGACCACAAATAATTCTGATAGCAGCAGACAGAAGCAGTAGGCATTTATCCAGCAATTGAAACGTTTGAAGGTTGAATTTTAAAACCACAGCTATAAAGATGAAAATTGATTGGAACTTCTTTTACCACCATTAATCATTTAATATCGACAGGCAGGCATTTATCATCTTTGAAGAGCTGTTGTTTAGCTTTCGATAATTACGAAAAATATGTAATAGGTTAAAAACGCCTCTCTATCTGTAAATTCTTACCCAACATCTATCAGATTTTATGATGAACAAATGATTTGTTTGCTTCGTGTCTTCAGACTTAGTAATTATGAAAACCGGGCATTCATTATTAGCGGCGACGGTGATTATTACAGGATTTTTTGTGGATAGTTTTTTTTCGAATGATCAAAAGGAGACTTCAAAAAAAAGGCTGCAAGATGATGTTGAGCTTGCCTGGCCATCAGTGGGCCAGGCAGCGATCGGCAGCATGGAAGATGGACTTCTTGCACGTTCGTCAGAAAACGAAAAGCTGTGCCCGACAGCCAGCATGGCAAAAGTGATCACTGCGTTGGCTATTGTGGAAAAACAGCCTTTTAAATCAGGGCAGGAAGGTAACACATACACTATAACTAAAAAAGATATTGCAGGTCTCGGTGCTTATATCTTGGAAGGCGGTTCGGTTTTACCGATACACATAGGTATGAAACTGACGCAGTATCAGGCTATGCAAAGAATGTTGATTGCTTCAGATAATATTACGGCGGACATATTGGTGCAAAGGGTTTTCGGTACAAAGGAGGCGTATTTATCTTACGTCCGGAACATGCTGAAACGAATGGGTCTCAGCAGAACTTTTGTTGCCGATGCAAGTGGTTTCGATCCGGCTACGGTCAGCATACCTTCTGAACTTGTTGCGATTGGCATCGCCGCACTCAGGAACCAGGTGATTGCCAGGATTGTTGCCCAGGAGCAGGCTCAGCTACCAGTTGCAGGTATCATAAAAAACACCAACCAGTTGCTTGGCACCAACGGGATCATTGGTATCAAGACGGGCACCACCAGTAAAGCCGGTAGTTGCCTGTTGTTTGCGGCACGCTATTCTATTGGCAAAAGCCGACGGAAGAAGACAATTGTCGGGGTTATTATGGGCGACACAAACCATCGCAGTCTCTACAGCGACTGTAGAGATCTGCTTGCGTCGGCGAAGAAATGCTTTGGTTTGGTTGAGGTGCAGTCGACGGACAGATTTGTTCCGCTGCGCCGAAGTAAAAGATGATCCAGCCGCCTGATCAATAAATTAAAAACAATGAAGAAGCGTTTGATATCAGCATTTTTTTTGCTCGCCTATAGCCTGATCCTGATCAAAGTAATGGTGTACAAGGACGTGCCGCTAATCAGGATAGGCCAACTGATGATTAATTTTGGAGGCACCCGGGAAGGAGCTGCTAATTTGTTTCCGTTCAAGACCATTTTGCCGTATCTGCTCGGTGAGAATGGATGGATGATTGCTGGCATTAATCTTCTCGGTAACATTATTTTACTTGTGCCTGTTGGATTTCTTGTTCCGCTTGTTTTTCAAAACATAACATGGAAAAAATCGCTTGCTTTAGGAGTTGCCGCGGGTTTTACTATCGAGGGAATGCAACAGGTGTTACGCCTGGGTATATTTGATATTGACGACGTAATACTGAATGTGCTTGGCGTTATGACAGGCTATTGGGCGTTTTCAATTCTTGCAGAATGGGTGCGTTCCAGGAAATATAAAACGATCATTATTACGGCAATTATAATTATTGTTGTTGCGGTTGCCGGGCTATATGTTATTTATCCTAAAGGCCAGCCGTTTAATCCGGAAATGAAAGCTGGCAACGTTCGGTCTGACCGTGTTGATACCGGAAAAAGTGAAGTTCCCAAAACCGGAGATCCCCGGAGCGATGATCCCTGTAAAGGCACTGGTGGCACTGGTCAGATCGTGAGTGCGGGGGAAAACACCATCACTATTAAACGGAAAGACGGCAGCAGTGAAATTATTACCCTTACCGATCATACTACGATCAGGACTTCAGCTGGTGCTGCAACCCGATTCGATTTGAAATCCGGTGACCTGGTAACGGTAGTTGTCGATGGTAGTGAAACCGCCACGCTTATCTTAATCTGCAAGGCATCAGGTATTCAACCGGCAAAGTAAAAAATATCCGCGCTCAGCATATTACAATTATTCTGATTTTTTTTTGCTGCTGTAGGCTTTAGTACGAAAATTTCGAGTCAAAGCAATCGCGTTATCTTGCATGAGGAAATACGAAAGATAGGCGGCGGCAAATGTCATGCTTAATCGAAGTTGTAATTTTATAGATTTTGCCTATCAATGTGCAGACAGCCAGGATTGTATTTGAAGCGTATCGTTTGCTTTTCGTCGGTGGAAAGATGCCGCCGGAGGGTTTCATTTTGCCGCCCGCGGCCTGTTGCATAATATTGTATGGGTTGAATTAAAACAGACAAGTGCAAGGACAAAGTTCATACAACAAGCTAAACGGTATAATGCTACATGTAATGGTTTGGGCGGTTCTCGGCCTTTATTTTTACCGTCAGCTTTTTTTTACAGATAATGATATCTCTTATCAATACTGGATAAAACAAACCGTAACGCTAAGCTTGCTGGTAATAACTTTTTATCTGAACTCATCCGTACTTGTTCCGAGGTTACTGCTGAAGAATCATACAGCCTTATATTTCGTAATAATTATCGGTATGGTAGCAACAATTACATTCATTAACAGGTGGGTGGACGATGAGTTTCCCCGCTATCAATTCCCTGATGCGGAATTTTACAACCGTAGCCCGGTACCATCTGTAAAATCATTGAGGCATCTGCAACCGCCAAGAATAGTGACTGGTTATTACTTTAAATTGGGAGACCTGTTTACCGTCATCATCAGTACGTTGGTAATAGGAATCAGTATCACAATAACCGCATTGCAAAAGTGGCAGAAAGACAACCAGGAGCGAAAAGAGCTGGAGAAAGAAAAGGTTACCTCCGAGCTTTCATTCCTGAAGGCACAGATCCATCCACATTTCTTTTTTAATACCTTAAATAATATTTACGTGCTCACCACGGTAGATCCAAAAATAGCCGGGGAAGCTATCCACCAGTTATCTAAAATGATGCGTTATCTCCTCTACGATACCCGTATGGGCGAAAATATGCTGAGCCAGGAGATTGCCTTTGTGAAAAATTATAACAGCCTGATGAAGTTACGTTTGACAGATGTGGTGAAGGTAAAAATCAATATACCCGACGAATTGCATGACATGCCGCTGGCGCCGATGATCTTCCTTCCCTTTGTAGAAAATGCATATAAGCATGGTGTAAGTGCGACGCAGCAGAGCGATATAGAAGTTACAATTTGCCAAAAAGATAAAAGGCTGGAGCTGATAGTTAACAATTCAAAAAGGAAAGACAATAGTATTAGCTTAGATAGCAAAGGGGGCATTGGGCTGATAAATACCCGCCGCCGGCTGGAGCTGCTTTATCCAGGCAGGTACAAACTGGAAATCACCGATCCGGATGGCTCGGGGAATTATAATGTTCATTTAACGCTTGATCTGTCATGACACTCAATTGTATCGCCGTGGATGACGAGCCCCTTGCGCTCAGCCTTGTTTGCAGGTTTATAGAACAAACCCCGTTTCTTAACCTTGCAGGCCAATACCCGGGTGCAATAGAGGCACTGAAGGCGATACATTCGCAGAAGATCGACCTGATATATCTTGATATTCAGATGCCCGACCTGAGTGGGATGGAACTGGCACGTGTTATAGGTAAAGGTCCGGAGACTCCGCGTATCATTTTTACCACGGCATTTGAGCAGTTTGGGCTTGAAGGTTATAAAGTAGACGCACTCGATTACCTGCTAAAACCTTTTAATTACGAGGAATTTTTTCGCACAGCCACCAAGGCCCATTCTTATTATGGGCTCATTAACCGTCCTGCAGCAGCTCCCATAGTGGTTGAATCGGAATATGCGGATGACTTGTATTTATTTCTGAAAGTGGAATACCAGTGGGTGCGGATAGCGCTGGATGATATTCTGTATATCGAAGGATTGAAAGATTACGTCAAGGTACACCTGAAGAACGTTGAGAAGGGTGTATTGTCTCTCACCAGCCTGAAAGTGCTTGAAGAAAAACTTTCAGCCAGAAAGTTTATGCGTGTGCATCGTTCATTTATCGTGGCATTGGATAAGATTACCGCAATGACCAAAAACACGATACAGATCGGCAAAAGGAATATTGCTGTCGGCGATCAGTATAAAAATGCCTTTAACCAGTTTGTTGCGAAGTGGACTTAAAGATTAAATAATGTAATCGTGAATCGTCAATCGTGAATCGTCAATCGTCAATGATGAAGACTGATTGGCCATTGAAACCAAATAATGTAGAAATTGAATTATAAAAAATCTGATGGACGATTGACGATTGACGATTGACGATTCACGATTTTCAATAAACCTAAGTCATGCTTAAAAATTATTTCAAAACCGCTGTTCGTAATTTATGGAAGCACAAAACATTTTCTTTCATAAACCTCATCGGTTTAACTATTGGCTTAACAAGTTTCATACTGATTGCATTGTTCATTTTCGATGAACTTACTTTTGACGGCCTTCATAAGAATGCTGCTAACATCTACCGTATAGTTGAAAGCAAATCATCGGCAGAGAGTAAGCCTGTAAAAAGAACCGGCACAGGCTTCCAGGTGTCGGCAAGAGCAAAAACTGATTTTCCTGAAATACAAGATGTAGCGCGTATTTCAGAATACTGGCGGGCCGAAATCAGACCCGGTGATAATAAGGCAAATCTTTTCCATGAGTACTTTATAGCTGCTAATCCCGGCTTTCTGAATGTCTTCAATTTCCCTTTGATATACGGCGACAGGAGCACTGCATTAACAGAACCCAAATCAGTTATCCTTACCGAAGAAACGGCAAAAAGGTTTTTTGGCGCATCAAATGTAGTTGGAAAGATATTATTTTACGATGATGACTCTATTCCCTATAAGGTAACCGGGTTTTGAAAAACTTTCCTGCTAATTCAAGCATTTCATGTAATCTCCTCGTATCAGAATCTTCTATTCTGAGCAATGAAGGCGCAAAAGAATGGATTGCGAATGACTGGACGTCCGGCGCTTTTGCAACTTATTTCTTATTGAACAATAACACGGATATTCATGCTTTAAATAGCAAATTGGGTAATCTTATCAGTGCAAACCATATAGCCGAAGCTGGCATTAAAAGCCAGGTTCAATTGCAGGCATTGAAAGATGTTCACTTTTACTCGAACGATATTGAAGGTAATTCCGGCAAAAAAGGAACTATTTCTTACATCTATGTTTTCCTCATCGTTGCGTGCTTTATCCTTTTTATTGCCTGTATCAATTACATGAACCTTTCCACTGCACGGTTTACAAACCGGGGAAAAGAAATCGCCGTACGCAAAGTGGCAGGCGCATCAAGAACAACGCTCGTAAAACAATTTTTGTCAGAAACATTACTGGTGACCATTACTTCAGTATTTCTTTCGTTGGTGCTTGTATTTTTTATATTACCTGCTTTTAATTCATTTACGGAAAAACACCTCACTCTCAATACAAATACCGACTACCGGGTATGGTCAGGTATTTTCCTGATGATTATAATTGTTACTTTATCAGCGGGCCTTTATCCTGCTTTATTTCAATCCGGCCTTAATCCCCTGGCATTGTTAAAAAGCAAAATCCAGTTGGGCCGGGGTAACATTTCTTTACGGCGCTCTCTGGTTGTTTTCCAATTTGTGATTTCAATCGTTTTGATTGCAGCCACCATAATTATTTACCAGCAAATGCAATATATAAATAGGAAAGACATGGGTTTTGATAAGGAAAAATTAGTGGTGATTGATATTAACAGCGGTTTTATCCGTCGCAGTGATGCAACAATAAGGGCTGAATTTGCAAAGTTTCCTGAGGTCAGATCGGTTGCTGTTACTTCGACCGTACCCGGCGCCTGGAAAACTATTCCTTCCGTGAAAGTCAATACAGATAATAGTAACCCCAGCAATGGAAAAGATATGTATTACTTTGCCGTGGATGGTCAATTTCTTTCAACATATAATATCAAATTGGTAAATGGCAGGAACTTTTTTTCATCTGGCAATGCAGATTCTTCTGCCGTGCTTATTAATGAAACTGCTGCAAAAGCGCTGGGCATATTAACAGCCCGTGGTCAACCGATAACAATTCTATCTGCAAAATTCGGAGCTGATAATCGTACTAATGTTGTTAAGCCTTATACTGTAACTGTTGCAGGCATAGTGAAGGATTTCAACTTTCAGTCTTTACATGAGCCGCTGGCTCCAATGGTGATCGGGTTTGATAAAAGCCTTGGTATGAGTTTTGGTTATTTAACCGTAAAACTTACGGGCGGAGATTATGATGCCACACTTAAAAAATTGGATGCTGTTCTGCGCAGTATAGATCAGAATCATCTTTTCGAATATCATTTCCTGGATAAACAATGGGAATTGCTTTATCGTGAAGATAAAATAAGGCAAACCATTTTTCTTATTGTCGCGCTGCTGGCCATTTTCATTGCGGCTTTAGGATTGTTAGGTCTTACCATTTATGCTGCGGAACAACGGGTAAGAGAGATCGGGATACGCAAAGTTTTGGGTGCAAATGTTAGTGGCATCATGATCATGCTTTCAATGGATTTTTTAAAACTGGTGTTTATTGCAGCCATTATTGCCATTCCTGTTGCATGGTTTTTTATGCATAAATGGCTCCAGGATTTTGCATACAGGATTGACATCAGCTGGTCGGTTTTTATATTGTCTACCCTGGCAGCTATCATCATTGCTATGGCAACAATCTGTTTACAGGTGGTAAAAGCAGCCATAGCAAATCCTGTAAAAACTTTGAGAATGGAATGATTAGCTGAAAGATTAAGCGTTAATCGTTACGGATTATTTCCCTCGTCATGTATAATTTTCTGCAGGTTCAACCCGCACCGGAATCAAGGTCCCGATTTGACTTTGCAGACATAACATGAAATGTATAATTTATGATTTACATTTTGCTATGATCAATCCAATGTCTTGTTTTATTTACCAGAATTTTTATTAGAAAACTTCTGCCTTTAGATTTCCTGCAAACATTATTCAACCGGTTCACCCAGCTCCCGGCTTGATATTTTTCCGCCTATATCAAGAATGCAATATGACTGCCCGGCCTCCTTTGCCAACGCTGCAAATTCATTTATATCTGCCGTATTAAAAGTGAACATATCATAATGACAAGGCACGAGACATTTTATCCCCGCTTCTTTGGCGACTTTCACTGCTTCTGCTGCACTGAAATTTCCTGCCACGCCACGTGAAGGATCATCACCATTGATCGGCAAAAAAGCAAGATCAATATTGAAGGGTTTGAGCTGATCAATCAATTCATCAAACAACATTGTGTCTCCGCTATGATAGATTGTCCATTTGCCAAAACAGATAATGTATCCCATGCAGCGGCAGTTCCCTTTGTCGTCGCGGTCAATGGTATTATGCGCTGCCGGTAATCCATAAAAGTGAAAAGGTTCTGCAACAAAATCACTATTGTCATTTAACCCGATGAAGAAATCGGCAGATGCTTTTAATCGTTCCGCTACAAACGCCCGGTTGGCTTCGGGAATAATCATTTTCACTCCGGGATTATTTTCCAATACCGGTAACAACGTTTCCGCATCTAAATGATCAGTATGATTATGACTTGAAGTAACAACTCCGATTCCCCTCAATTTCGCCGGATCAATCGCACGTTCACTCATGCGCGTATGTGGCTTGTTTGTTGCCGCATACTTTTGGGTAAGCGAGTCAGAGAGATAAGGATCTATCAATAACCGATGCCCTTTGTATTGTATCAGGTATCCGCTCTGACCCAGCCACCAGCAGGTAAAGTCGTCGCTGTGGTTGTTATTGTATTCAATATCTGTCAGTAGCTCTTCATTTTTTCGTAATGCTTTGATAAGGCTCATGCAGTAATCAAAAGTTTTTCTTTATAAAATAGGATTGGATAACAAAGATAAGGATGAAATTACAGCAATCAGCCCCGCATTATTTTTGCGCCTTTCACCATATTGATCAGCTTTTGTCTCGAAGCCCAACGGGCAGTTTGACTCAACCCGCAATCAGGCGCAACAGATAATTTTTCAGCGGGCACATACTGCAGACAACGTTTGATTCTTTCCACCACATCGGCTTCTGTTTCGATATAATAATTTTTCACATCGATGATGCCCACGGCTACATCCATTTTTTCAGCGAAGGGAGCGAGCAACTCTAATTCTGCAAATTCACGATTAGCCATTTCAATATGTACCTCATCAATTTTCATATCTAAAAAATCAGGTAACATAGGTTTTAAACTGCGATAACCCACGGGTCTGCCTTTAAAATTACCAAAACACAAATGCGTTGACAACCTGCATTTGCCATTAACAGATTCTACTGTACGATTGAATATATCTACAAATTTTTTCGTGTCTTCTTTATAAGCATAACAACTCATTGATGGTTCGTCCACTGCAATTTCTGTACAACCTGCAGCTACCAGATCTTCGAGTTCTTTTTTTACAATCGGAATTAATGCTTCAGTAATGGCAAACCTGTCGCGGTATTGATCATTGGGTAGCATTCTGCCGCTTAAGGTATATGGGCCGGGAACACTTGTTTTTAAAACGGGCCCTGATGGTGCAAGTTTTTTCAATCGCTGGAACTCCGCCACTGCACCCAATCCGGCCGGTGCTGTCAATGGTTCAACGATACTGTGTTTACCCCGCTGATCATGCGCGGCAGGACCAAATTTCCGTGTCTCCGCATGATTGGGCTGGAGCCCTTTGATAAATCCATAAAAAGACAAGTTGAAATCGATCCTGGTTTGTTCTCCATCAGTAATAACATCCAACCCGGCAGCAACCTGGTCGTGTACTGCGGCAATCACTGCATCATTAATCATTTCTTCTATATCTGCAGGACCAAATTTGTCCATATTCTGCGTGGCAAATTCGAGCCAGCCGGGAAAAGGATAAGAGCCAATAACCGTTGTACGGATAGGAAGGTTTTGCATGCAATTCGTTTATGTTGAAATTAATAAAAACTCAAACTGCCCAAACAGGCAGAAAATCCGATAACTAAAACAATTAATGCTGATAACAAAAATGTTCTGCCCTCAGCGTTCTTTCTGCTGACAAAATAAATAAGCATGGCCAGTAACAATATACCTACGTGAATGGCTACTGCAACCATCATCAATATGGCTACTTCCATCCCTCTTTCATTTCCGTTATTGTTGCTGAGAAGGTTAATCAGTAATGTATATGCTATTAAAACCAGGATGTTTATACCCACAACTTTTTTAATACTGTTCATATCGGTTCTTTTCTGAGTTTTGATAATTTTTCTTCCATTCCTTCACGATAAAAAAGATTCATTGTTTCAAACGGTATGATCCGGCCGTCGCTATGCACGATATGTACACATGATTTCTTGATCGCCCGTACATCGAAATCATAAGCATCCATAAAATTCATGATAATGATACGGAATAAATTGTCATATCCCAATCCGGGCGCCTGGATGTCCGGCAAACAGCACATCAGGTGCTGCATGGTTTCATTAGTACGGTCTACTGATACTCCTGTACTGAAGATATTAAGCATATGTTCATGAAGCGCAGCATCCTGTTCGTATACGATAGTATTTTTAGAGTTATTCAACAACACTGATGGATCAATAAGTCTTGTTAAGGGAATGACTTCCCGGTTCAGTTTTAATGCATATGCCATCACCAGCGCATCTGGATTACAGGGAACAGGAATCAAATCATTCGCAGTGAAGATTGTTGATTGATCAATAATTTTTTGCCTGATTTCCGTATTGGTTAACCTTCCGTTTTCAGGATCAAAATTTTCCAGTCTCCCACTTACTGAAGTGGGTTGAAAGGTCACTCCGCGTACACATTTTTGTTTGAGGGCATATTGAATAATGTCGCCAATCTCATCATCATTCTGGCCTTTCTCCAAAGTAACAACAAGCGTAGTCGATAAATTAAAAGCATTTAGATTATCAATTGCCTTTTTCCTGATGGCGGTGAGGTCGATGCCCCTGAGCTTTTGCAATACAGATGGCCTGAAGGAATCAAACTGCAGGTAGATCTCAAAATCGGGCATGAAGCCGGCCAGGCGTTCAGCGAACGCAATATCATTGGCAATCCTTATGCCATTGGTATTCACCATCAGGTGTTTGATCGGTTTGGATTTTGCCAGTTCAAGAATAGAAAAGAAATCCGGGTGAATCGTTGGCTCTCCGCCGCTCAACTGCACCACATCTGGCTCTCCTTCACTTTTGACCACAGCGTCGAGCATGAAATTGATTTCTTCCAATGAACGATGACGGCCATGCCCAGGCGAAGATCCTGCATAACAGGTGGGACAGGTGAGATTGCAGCGATCCGTTACTTCAATCAGTGTTAAACAACTATGCTGTTCATGATCGGGACAGATACCGCAATCCAGCGGACATCCAAAGTGCGTTTGGGTATGAGGTTGTTTGGGATATTCTGAGGCTTTATTGTAATTTCTGATTTGTTTATAGTATTCAATATCGGTAGCGATCAAAACTTTCTGAAATCCATGCTCCCGGCAGTGTTTAGTGAGATAAACATTACCATCCTGGAAAATTACTTTTGCACTTACCTGCCGGTGACA
>JANPJC010000208.1:0-20834 GCA_031425315.1 Chitinophagales bacterium | reverse complement strand
AGCGTTTGTTGATTCGCCTGCTGTTAAAAATGCAATAGCCACACCTGCCAGTGCTCCACCAGCCACTAGGCCTGTTGCAAATAGATTTCCTTTCCGCAGGTCTTCTTCATCATCCGGCTCAGCATTTGATTTTTTGAACTTCCCATCAATTATTCCTCTGATTGCGCCGCCTATAAAAATTGGCAGTGTGGTAGAAAGAGGAAGATAAATTCCAATAGCGAAACTCAGCGCTTTGATACCGCAAAGCTCCATTACCAAAGCGATGGCAACTCCCACCAGAACAAATATCCAATCGAGATTAAATGACAAAATTCCCTTGATCAGTGTCGCCATTAAAGTAGCCTGTGGAGCAGAATACTTTTCAGTGCCAATGGCATGGGTAATGCCCTGGCTAAGCATGTCGGCAGTAGGTGTGTCTAATATTTTAACGGTTACACCAATTGCTATTGATGATACTATTGCGCCGATGAATAAAGCCAGTTGCTGATAGCGCGGAGTAGCACCAACAATATATCCTGTCTTTAAATCCTGGGAGGTTGCCCCGGCATTTGCTGCTGCTATGCAAATCATTCCTCCCACAACAAGTGCCATAGGTTCGTATACTTTACCTGTCCATCCTATGGCAATAAAAACAAGACAGGTGCCCATAATTGTGGCAATGGTCATACCAGAAATTGGATTATTAGACGAGCCGATCAATCCTACAATCCTCGAAGAAACAGTCACGAAGAAAGCGCCGAAAATTACTACCAATACACCCAATAAGAGTTTGCCAATAATCGTATCGCCCGGCACCTGGGGCAATAGTGTCATTAACAAAACCAATCCAATACTGCCAAATCCAACAATTTTTATTGATAGATCCCGCTCTGTTCTTTTCACTACTGTATTACCAGATTTATCTTCATTTTTTAAAGAGCCAACACTTCCTTTAAATGAAGAGATGATTGTTGGAATAGTTTTGAATAGCGTAATAAATCCTCCGGCAGCCACTGCGCCGGCACCAATTTGTCGAACATAAGCTCTGTAAATCGCATTTGAATAATCAGAAAAAGTATGCGTAACCGGATCCCAGCCACCTGTGCTGCCACCTCCAGGGGTAGCGAGATCTTTTAGATATCCCAACTTTACAAGTTGCGCCGCAATTACGTCGGCCGGAACCAGTGATGCGAGCAATGGATTGAATACAAACCAGGTTAAAACACTACCTGCAACAAGCACACCGGCTATTTTAGGTCCGATGATATATCCTACGCCCAGATATTCGGGAGTAATTTCACCACTAATTTTTGCAGAGGGAAAAAACTTATTGGCCTGTTTGGTCATATAATAAGGCGTCTCTGCAATTACATGCAACACCTTTTGAAAAAATGCATATACTATTGCCAATCCTAATCCCCAAAATGCTGTTCGTGCAAAGTCCCCACCTTTTTCGCCCGCTTTTAAAACAGAGGCACATGCTGTTCCCTCGGGATACGGCAAGGTTTCGTGCTCTTTTACAATCAGCGCCCTTCGTAAAGGAATCATCATTAGCGTACCAAGTACTCCGCCGAAAATAGCAAGGGTGAGTATAGTGAGATAATTGAAGTTGGCGCTGCTTTCAGGTTCGCTTAAAAACAAAAACCCAGGAAGGGTGAACACAACACCGGCAGCAATACTTTCGCCGGCAGATCCTGTGGTTTGAATGATATTATTTTCGAGAATGGTTGTACGAAGAAAAAGTTTACTCAATGCAATTGCCATCACTGCAATAGGAATTGACGCAGATACGGTAAGCCCTGCCTTTAACGCAAGATAAACTGTTGATGCGCCAAATATGATTCCAAATGCAGAACCCACCAACACCGCTTTGATGGTGAATTCTTTCATATTTACATCAGAGGCAACGAAAGGTTGAAACTTTTTTTCTGCCATGGGTCGTCAATTGAAAAGTGAAAAAGAAAGATAGTAAAATTGATTTGAATTGTTGGGAAGGTGTTTTTGGATAACGGCTGTTCCCTACTATCTATTCTCTACTAGCTACCAACTCATGTATTAGCTGTTCACTTCGTACTTCGCACTTCTCACTTCGCACTTTTTTCGATGGGCGCTGTCCATCTCTGAGACATGACTGCTCCTTTGGGGCGAGCAACGCGAGTGTGTAAAATTGATTTGAATTATTGGAAAGGTGTTTTCCGATGACAGCTGTTCCCTACTTTCTATTCTCTGCTGTCTGCCAACTCATGTATTGCTGTTAACTTCATACTTCGCATCTACCCACCAGATGTCCCTATCGGGACATAACAGCCAATGGCAGAGCCTTTGACTATTTCATACCTGCTTCCTGCTCAGCTTTAGTTTTAATGGACATTGGCTATCGCTGGTATATTTTACTAGTTTAAAGTGCGAGCAACATCAGTACTTAAAATTGATTTGAATTGTATGAAAGTTATTTACCGCTATTGGCTGTTCTCTACTACCTACTGTCTACCGTCTGCTGTTAACTTCGAACTTCGCACTTTGTACTTCGCACTTCATTTCATTCCATGCATCATCTTTTGTAACCATTTTACGAGGAAGAATAATGTTATTGAAGCAATACCAGACATCACTACAAACAACATAAAAAATTCGTACAGGTTATGGATCTCAAAGCCCAGGAAAGATGAATACTTAAATGGAATTTCCAGCTCATTAAGTTTTGTTGCGAGTTCCTGAGTAATAGGAATTTTATTATCAAGTATACTTTGCAGGTCGATATTCGAATTTTTAGCTTTCAATACTTCAGCCGGTCCGGGGGGATATAAGGCGCTTAACTTTCCGGCAAGTACATTTGCTGCGGCGTTGGCCATAAACCAAACGGCCATCAGTAGTGATGCAAAACGAAGTGGAGCCAACTTATTTACCAACGATAAGCCAATAGGGGAGAGGCATAGTTCACCCCAACTATGCAGCGCATACATGCCGGTCAACCATATCATACTAACTTTTATTTGCGGCTGTACATCTTTCACACCAAAAGCAATCCACAGATACCCTAATGTCAGCAGAAACAATCCGAGTGACATTTTTAATGGTGAACTGGGTTCCAGGTTTTTCTTTCCCAGTCTGATCCATATCCATGCAAACACCGGAGCAAAAACAACAACAAAGAATGAATTGAGTGATTGGAACCAGGAGGGCGGTATAGAATAGTTTAGAAAGTCAATATTGAGTTTTGTTTGTTCAGCAGCAAAAAATGATAATGATGCGCCAGCCTGTTCAAAAGCACTCCAGAAAAAAACCACAAAAAATGAAACAACGAAAATGGCAATGATTCTTTGCCTTTCAATTTTGTTTAGTGATTTGTCAGAAAAAATAATATACAGAATTAGCCCAAGTGCCATTAACATCAGGTATGAAAGATCAAAGATATTTTTACCATGTACATATAATAGCCCCATTGATATTGTTGCCAACCCGATTATTCCTGCTATCACGGGGAAAGACATTATTTTTTTTATAGGCGAATTAGAAGTTGCTATTGCCTCAGGCACCACTCCAATTGGTTTGTTTTCCGGCGATACCAGGTATTTATCTTTCAGATAGTACATTGTAATCACACTTATAATCATTGCAATACTTCCGGTTAGAAATCCCCATTTAAAATCATCTGGATCTCCGGTATCTCCAACAAGGCCGCAGATAAAAGGGCCAACCATACCGCCAACATTAATACCCATATAAAATATGGTATAGGCAGAATCTGATCTTTTATCATTAGGCTGATAAAGCTGACCTACCATCGATGAGATATTAGGTTTGAAAAAACCATTACCGGCAATCATAAAACCCAGACCCACGTAAAACAAAAATGATGAGAGATCAGGAGATGTTTTGTAGATACTTCCGCATACAAATAAAACGAGTTCTGCGATGGCCATGATAATGCCGCCAAACATGATTGAATTCCTGTTGCCCCAATATCTATCTGCAATATATCCGCCTACTAAGGGAGTAAGGTACATCAGGCTCGTATAGCCACCGTAAAGATTAGATGCAAATGGTTTATTATACATCAGCGCGTTAGTCATGAAATAAATCAGGATGGCACGCATTCCATAATAATTGAACCTCTCCCACATTTCAGTTGCAAATAGTACATAAAGTCCTCTGGGATGGCCGGATGGCTGGGTTTGGCTCATGTGTTGTATTTTGATATGGGTTGAAATAAACCTGTCCCAAAATAAGGATTTATTTTTTAGGTTAATTATTGCCATTCGTCACAAAAAAAGAATTCATTCATCCTGTTGATAGCTATATTCGCATTTCGTGCTCATACCGTTTATCTTTCGCTTTTAACTGGAGAAAACTGGAATAGCACATTATTGAACATTTCTGTATGAACATTCTTCTATTGGGTTCAGGTGGTCGCGAACATGCACTCGCATGGAAAATCAGCCAAAGCAGTCATACTACATCATTATTTATTGCTCCTGGCAATGCGGGTACTGCATTATGTGGCACCAATGTAGCACTTAGTCCAACAGATTTTAATGCATTGAAACAATTTGCTATTGATAATTTTATCGGCATGGTGATCGTAGGTCCTGAAGAACCGCTGGTAAAAGGCATTTACGATTTTTTTGCCGGAGACCCTGCTCTTGCACACATACCTGTTATTGGTCCATCTGCAGAGGCTGCAAAATTGGAAGGCAGCAAAGCTTTTGCAAAAGGCTTTATGAAAAGGCACAATATCCCTACTGCCGGTTACCGCGAATTCGATACAGAAAACTATGCCGACGGAGTTGATTATCTGGCACAGCATTCTCTCCCGATAGTATTAAAGGCTGACGGACTTGCGGCAGGCAAGGGAGTGATTATCGCCCAGAATCATGTGGAGGCAATGGCAGAGTTTGAACTCATGTTACAACAGTCAAAATTTGGCGAAGCAGGTAAAAAGGTAGTGGTTGAAGAATTTTTAAAAGGGGTGGAGCTGAGTGTTTTTGTAGTAACTGACGGCCAGGACTACCTGATACTACCGGAGGCCAAAGATTATAAAAGAATTGGAGTAGGCGATACAGGTCTCAATACAGGTGGCATGGGGGCAGTTAGTCCCGTACCATTTGCAGATGAAGTTTTTATGGAGAAAGTAAAGCAAAGAATTATCGAGCCTACGATAAATGGTATAAAATCTGAAAAGCTCATTTACAAGGGTTTTGTGTTTATTGGATTAATAAGTGTGGATAATGAACCTTTTGTTATAGAGTACAATTGCCGTTTAGGTGATCCTGAAACAGAGGCTGTAGTTCCCCGGCTTAAAACTGATATTGTTGAAATGTTCCTTGCTATGAGCCAAAGCAGGCTCGGCGATTTTAAAATTGAAATTGATAACAGGGCTGTGGCAACAGTAATGGCTGTAAGTGGCGGTTATCCGGGAAATTATGAAACCGGATTTGAAATTGATGGACTTGATGTATTAAATGAAGATGACGTCATTGTTTTTCACGCAGGCACGACAAATGAAGATGGAAAGGTACTTACTAAGGGAGGTCGTGTATTGACTGTCACTGCATACGGCAATTCTATTCCTGAAGCTGTAAAACGCTCTCTAAAAATAATGGAATTTATCAGTTTCGAAGGAATGTACTACCGAAAGGATATTGGTTACGAATTTAATTAGGCAAATTTCAAATTAAGCACATTGCCGGTTTGATTTATCAGTACAGTTTTAAATATTAAAGGCATTTGTTATTTCATCATTTACCCCGGCTATCATAGCCGGGGTTTTATTTTTTAGTTCGGGGTGATATATTTATCAAAATGATATTTCCTGGTCCATAAAACATCAAAATAAACTTCATCTAAAGTCAATAAACTCAATAATTTGTCGTTGTAATTCGGATAATTTGCACCAATTTTGCAGCCATTACACTCAAAAACCAATATCAGGGAAGAAAATGGGACTATTTAACTGGTTTACCCAAGAAATAGCAATTGATTTAGGAACGGCGAATACCCTTATCATTCATAACGATGAAATTGTAGTTAACGAACCCTCTATAGTTGCACTCGATAGAAATAATCCAAAAACAGTACTGGCGGTGGGCAAAAAAGCCCTGATGATGCATGAAAAAACGCATGAGAGCATCCGTACTGTCAGGCCTTTAAAAGATGGTGTGATCGCAGACTTTAACGCTGCCGAACTAATGATCCGGGAGATGATTAAAATGATCTATCCCAAAAAACCACTTTTCCCACCAAGCTGGCGGATGATGATTTGTATTCCCTCCAGTATTACTGAGGTGGAAAAACGTGCGGTGAGAGACAGCGCGGAGCAGGCAGGTGCTAAAGAAGTATATCTTTTACATGAACCAATGGCAGCCGCGCTGGGGATCGGAATTGATGTGGAAGAGCCAGTGGGAAATATGATCATTGACATTGGTGGTGGCACCACTGGTATTACAGTTATTGCACTGGCAGGTATTGTTTGCGACCAGTCGATCAGGATTGCCGGTGACGAGTTCACAGCCGATATCATGGAAGCGCTGAGAAGATACCATAGTCTTTTAATCGGAGAAAGAACTGCGGAGCAAATCAAAATACAGATTGGTGCTGCAATGAAAGACCTGGAAATACCACCTGATGATATTCCGGTTAACGGCCGCGACCTGGTGACAGGTATTCCGAAACAGATTATGGTTAGCTATCAGGAAATTGCTGAGGCGCTGGATAAGTCGATATTCAAAATTGAAGAAGCAATCTTAAAAGCATTGGAAACTACTCCACCAGAGCTTGCCGGTGATATTTATCGTCGCGGTCTTTATCTCACAGGTGGCGGTGCCTTGCTGAAAGGGCTTGATAAAAGACTCAGTCAAAAAATTAAATTACCTGTACATATTGCTGATGATCCGTTGAAAAGCGTGGTAAGAGGCACCGGAATTGCGCTGAAAAACTATCAGCGTTATCCGTTTGTGATGCGTTAATGTACTGTTATTACCTGCCAGGTGATTATTGAAATTTCAGTTTTTTCAGCCTTATAAAAAAACCTCTTTAACAAAAGGGGAGATTAGATGCGTAATGTTTTTCTATTCATCCGCCGTTATTTTAACCTGGTACTCTTCCTGGCGCTTCAGGTTATTGCAATGCTGATTTTATTCCGGTATAATAAATTTCACGAGTCTGTTTTTTCTTCAGTGGCGAATGAGTTCACGGGAAAAATAAATACGCGTTTCAATTCAATTGAAACCTACTTTACGTTGAAGAAAGAAAATGAGGCATTACGAATACAGAACGCAACATTACTCAATCAGTTAAAAGCAGATTATTCAGCTCCGGATACTTCGATCACTTTTGTTTCAGATACAGTTCGCATAGACACTGTGGAACAATACCGGAAATTTTTATATCTGCCAGCCAAAATCATCAGCAACTCTGTTCATTCGCAACAAAATTACCTGATGCTTCATAGGGGATATGATCAGGGTATCGTAAAAAACATGGCGGTGGTGGGTGCAGGTGGTGTTATTGGCACTGTGGTGAATGTTAGTAAAAATATGAGTGTGGTAATGAGTATGCTCCACCGGCAAAGCAAGATTGTAGCCGTACTAAAAAAGGGAAGTGGCTTTGGAGAAATCACCTGGGACGGACTGGATCCAGCATATGTAACGCTTTTGAAAGTGCCGAAAACAGTTCCGGTAAATAAAGGTGATACTGTTGTAACAAGTCAGTTCTCTGATAAATACCCACCAGGTTATACCATTGGAATAGTGGAAACTGTCGCCGATGATCAGGGTACCAGTACATACAGGTTGAAAGTAAAAACAGCAACAGATTTTTCTTCGGTGCAACATGCTTATGCGATAAAAAATTTATTGCAGGCAGAAATGGAGGAACTTGAAAAATCGATCAAAAAGAATTGATGAGTGATCTCTTAAAAAATATTATCCGTTTTATCCTGTTTATTCTCATTCAGGTATTTATTCTCAACAGAATACCTGCATTGCATAGATTTATCACACCTTCACTTTATTTCTTGTTTATACTGTGGATGCCATTTAAAACACCACGACCTACAATAACAATTATTGGTTTTTTATTTGGATTATCACTTGATTTTTTTGAACAAACGCCGGGCCTGCATGCTGCAGCCTGTTCAATGATCGGTTACCTGCGCAGTTTCCTGATTAGTTTACTGATGCCGAAGGAAGCTGTTGAAATCAGTTATGCTGAACCATCAGTGACAAGTATGGGTTTGATGCCCTATGCCACATATATTCTGTTACTTACTTTTATACACCATACATACCTGATATTTCTTGAATTTCTTCAGGTTCGTGATGTACTTTACTTTTTTGGTAAAATACTTGCCACTACAGGTATCAGTTTATTGTTGATTGCCATAACAGAAATGTTATTTAGCAGAAAATCCCGTTACCGAACAAATGTGGCTTAAAACCACTACCCATAAACAAACAGGAGAGTAAAGAAATGTCCGTCTTTAATCAATCCCGCCAAACTGTAATCCGTTTGATCATACTGTCAACATTTGTCATATTGATCGCACGGCTTTTTGTTTTGCAGATACTTTCTCCCGAGTTTCAATTACAGGCAATGGACAATGCGGTTGACCGCAAAATTATTTATCCTGACAGAGGCATTATTTTCGATCGCAATGGAAAGGCTATTCTTGAAAATACGCTAACACATGATTTGATGATTTTGCCTACCCAACTCAAAGGGATTGATACACTGGGTTTATGTGAAATTCTCGGGATTGATTCCGCTGAATTCAGACAGAAGTTGGTGACCTCAATTATTAAAAATGGCCGTTACCGCCCTTCTGTTTTTGAAGCAAGTCTTCCCGATGAAAAATTTGTCAAACTCCAGGAGAATATTTACCGCTTTGAACCCGGATTTTATTTACAGGACAGACCAATTCGATCTTATCCACACAAAGCAGCAGCACATTTACTTGGTTATATCGGCGAAGTGGATTCAAACATTTTGCGCCGTACAAATTATTATTACCAGATGGGCGATTATATGGGTCTCACTGGTATAGAGCGGTATTATGAGCCGATATTGATGGGGCAGCGGGGTATTAAATACCAGATTAAAGATAACAGGAACAGGATTGTGGGTTCTTTTGAAGAAGGAAGATATGACACTGCAGCGTCTGCCGGAAGAAGTCTTCGTACTTATCTTGATATTGACATACAGGTACTGGCAGAAAAATTAATGAGTAACAAGCTAGGAGCAGTTGTTGCCATTGAACCTAAGACCGGGGGTATCATAGCAATGGCAAGCGGACCATCTTACGATCCAAATCTGTTGACGGGTTCACAAAGACGCCGGAACTTTTCCTGGTTGCTCACCGATACTGCCCGTCCACTGTTCAACAGGGCAGTTCAGGGTGTTTATCCTCCGGGTTCTACTGTAAAGCCAATGGGCGCAATCATTGCTTTAGACGAAGGAGTTATAACACCCGAATATGGCTATGCTTGCGGGGGATCCTATCTGGGTTGCAGAAGGCCGATCAAATGTACGCATGCCGGTGGCGGCCACGCATCAAATCTCCGGAGAGCGTTAGCTAACTCATGCAACTCTTATTTTTCTCATATCTATCGACTGGCAGTTGATAATCCCGCCTACAAAAACACTGATGAGGGATATGCGAAATGGAAACAGTATACGAACTCCTTTGGCATGGGGGTGAGGTTAGGCGTCGACCTTCCCGGTGAAAAACCCGGATTCATAGCCGATACATCTTTTTACAATAAACTCTATAATCGTTCATGGAATAGTTGCACTAACGTATTCCTCGGTATCGGACAGGGCGAAATGACTGCTTCTCCTTTGCAGATGGCGAACCTGATGAGCATTATTGCTAATAAAGGCTACTATTATACACCACATTTTGTTGAAAAAATTGATGGAAAAGGAATTGGAGATACCGTACTGAACCCGTTTAAAGTAAAGCATGAGGTAACACATATTCCGGATGATGTTTATGAAATAGTGCAGTTAGGTATGCAGGATGTTGTAGAAAGCGGCACCGCCAGAGTGGCAAAACTGGAAGGAATAGCTGTGGCGGCTAAAACGGGGACTTCTGAAAACTACGGCTTCATCAATGGTAAAAGAGAAAAGCTTGCGGATCACTCGTGGTTTGTATGTTTTGCGCCACGGGAAAATCCTAAGATTGCCATAGCTGTTATAGTTGAAAATGCAGGTTTTGGCGCTACCTGGGCAGGCCCTATTGCAGCACTTTTAATGGAAAAGTATCTGAATGATACATTACGAACCGAGAGATTAAAAGAAGTGGAAAGAATTGCAGCGAAAGAAATAATTCTTCCGGTAGTAAAGCAGAAGCGAATGAGACTGGATTCTATCCGAAGGGTAAAACTGGCTTTGGAAATGGGAGATAGTTCAGTACTGCACAACTCTTTACCTGAATCGCCTGATAAACCGCAAATTGACGTTAATATAAGAAGGGAATTGCCAAAGCCTATTAAAAATAATATTTTACCCAAAAAAGATAGTTCCAAACCCTCTGATAAATTACCGGATACTATAAAAAATGCAGGCGTGCTGCGAAAAGATGAACTCAAGACAACCTGAAATATCAAAAGGCATTGACTGGATCCTGCTATGGGTTTATGTAATCCTGGTATGTATCGGGATCACCAGCATATTTGCTGCTACTTATCGCAATGAACCAATAGTTCAAGGTTTTCTTTCTTTTAAAACAGACTATGGAAAGCAACTGCTATTTTTTGGTTTTAGTCTGGTTATCGGCACAGTGATTTTACTAACAGACAGCAAGTTTTTTACAGCAACAGCAAACTTGTTTTATGTATTGGGAATGGTGCTGCTGTTGCTTGTGTTTCCTTTTCATACAGAGGTTAAAGGAACAGAATCAATTATACGATTTTCGGGATTTCAATTACAGCCTGCAGAGTTATTCAAAATATTTGTGAACCTCGCATTGGCGAAATATCTGGCGAGAATAGAAACAGATTTCAGCCGCCTTAAATCTCAGCTTACCGCTGCAGCGCTTGTGGTTGCACCTGCAATTATTACGATAATGCAGAGTGAAACAGGATTGGCCCTGGTATATTTTTCTTTCTTCTTAGTGATGTACCGGGAAGGGCTTCCTTCAGCAGTATTGATCATTGGATTCTCGCTTGCAGTATTAGTGATTGCCACACTGCTTATGGATCCGAACGTGTTAGCCATTTCGCTGACATTAATTGCTTTAGCAATCATCTACATCTTAAGAAAGCAGGTGCGACGAAATAAAGAGTTGCTCGTATTGATTGCAGGGATATGGCTGATTTGTGTGGGTATTCAACGATTTGCTGTTCCTTTCTTTTTCAATAAGGTATTGAAACCGTACCAGGTCCAGCGCATTTATGCCACAGTAGGGCGCGATTTCCCCGTCGATCCCAAAACAATGACTGAAGAGGATATCAAGAAAGTTGAAGACCGCAAGAAAGCAAGTTCATATAATGTAAAGCAAAGTAAGATAGCAATCGGATCCGGAGGATTTATTGGTAAAGGACTGCTGAAAGGAACACAAACACGATACGATTTTGTACCGGAACAGCGGACAGATTTTATATTTTGTACAATTGGAGAAGGGTTTGGATTTGTTGGCAGTGCAATTCTTTTACTGCTCTACCTGCTGATGTTGTTCAGGATAGTATTTATTGCGGAAAGGCAACGAAGTACATTCAGCAGGTGTTATGCGTATGGTGTGGCTGCGGTAATATTCTTTCACATCCTTATAAATATCGGAATGACGGTGGGCTTAATTCCTGTAATTGGTATTCCACTTCCTTTTATGAGCTATGGAGGAACGGCATTGATTACTTTCACAGTGCTGGTTTTTATATTGATTAGGCTTGATGCCGACAGACAAATGGTGTTGAGATAACGGCCCTTTGATTTTTTACGGAGCCCACTCAAATATTAAACATTTAAGATGCAGATTTATCCATTATCAGAAGGCAGTTTTACTATTGATGGTTCCAAACAGTTTGTTCCGTTTGAAACATCATCAGATAATTTAAAAGAGCGAAGCAAGGGGAGTTTACTGGTGGAGATACAACCCTTCCTGATAGTCACTTCCAAAGATGTTTTATTGCTTGATACGGGATTGGGTTTTAAAAATGACGAAGGAATTTTACAGGTACATGAAAACATCAATGCGGCAGGAATTAATCCAATGGATGTAACAAAAGTACTGCTTACACATTTGCATAAAGACCATGCAGGTGGAGCTGGTATAGAAAATATTGCAGACAAATATTACAGGCCGGGATTTCCTAACGCAATATACTATGTCCAGGAAAAAGAACTGGAATTTGCATTTGAAACCGGATTGCCGTCGTTCGTTCCGGCAGAATTAGAATTTCTGCGTCACAATGACCAATTAGTGTTAGTCAGTGGAAACGGTCTGATTGATGGGTATATTGAATACGAATTAAGTAGTGGCCACAGTCCATTTCACCAGGTATTCTGGATTAGAGAAAATAATGAAACGATTTTCTTCGGTGGAGATGAGGCTCCACAACTTCATCAGATGAAAAACAGGTTTGTGGCAAAGTATGATTTTAATGGTAAGAAAGCAATGGAAATGAGGCAGGTATGGTGGGAAAAAGGCACTATAGAGCAGTGGACTTTCCTGTTTTATCATGATGTTAAAACCCCCATTGTAAAACCTTCCCAAGGCCAGCCTTAATTATGGAAAATGAAACTGAAAATTATTCTTACCCTTATTTACATGATGCTGTTACTGGCAACGGTATCTGCACAGTCAGCAGATAGTTTGAAAGTTAATAAAGAAAAAAAAATACGATTAGTAACCAATCTGTCCGATACACTTCCGTTTCAATTAGATTCGGCGAAATTCAAGCCCAACAACATAGTTTTTCTTTTGGATATCAGTAACAGTATGGCGCGTGATAATAAAATGCCGCTGTTAAGGAAGTCTATGGAAAAGCTGCTGGTGAAATTGCGTAAAATTGATAAAGTACATCTTATCACTTTTGGGAACGCAGTTCAGGTTTTGTATTCTACTTCTTCTCTGTCAGCGCCTGATTCACTTAATCGTATAATGCGGTCGGTTAGGTCAATTGCTTCTGCAACGAATATTAATGGTGGAATACAAAATGCCTACGAAATTTCATTGGCGCATTTATTAGGAAAAGGCAACAACGAAATACTGATTGTTACTGATGGAGAATTTGTATTCAACAGGTATACGGTGGAGTTAGTAAAGTCGCACCCTGAGATAAAACTTACTGCAGTAATTGTTGGCGAAAAGGCAAAAGTTGTAAATGCCGCGCAATACATTCTAAACATGTTAAAGCTTCCTGTGATATCGTTGATAACTGATGATGTTGATCTTGAACGACTGTCGGTACATATTGAAAAGAACGCAGCTAAAGAGTAATTACATGGCGCTCAGCACCTTAAATAAAAAAAGGCTAGCCCTAGACAGAGCCAGCCGTTGCTAACCTATGAAAAACACCGAGTTAAAATTAGGAAAATAATTTTAATTTAACCGCCTCTTTTTCCCTGATTAATTTGTCGCCTTTCATTTTGCCTTTTCAGTAATTCCCTCCTTACCATTTGTCTGAACTGATCTTCTGCCGGAAAAACCCTGTTGCCTCTGTCGTTTGTCAATACTCTGGTAAATTCTGTGCGATATTTTTTTCTAAGATCAAGTATCTTTTGTTGCCTGTCAAGTGGATCAGTAATGGTCCGATCACCGATTACAGCCTTTGCATCACCTCTGTATTTATTGAATATTGGCCAAAATTTCTCAGCTTCTTCCGGTGATAGATTTAATTCTTTTGTTATATAAGCCACTTCCATGGCTTGTATTTTTTTAGAATCCTCCCCTTTGGTTTCATCAGTTTGTGCAAAACCAATGAAACCGCATATCACCCAACTTATTATTAATGCAATTCTTTTCATCTTACCCAATTTTAATTCATTTGGTTTGAAATATCCGCTTCTGGATTTTCATTCATAAACTCTTTTATTGCTTTATCATCAACAGTTAGTAACATCTCATGAATGGTATTTTCATTGATGTCTAATAATACCATCGTATTATTTGCATCTTCAATTAATGGTTCAGTTATAATTTCTAAATTATCATCCAACAGAAAATCTTCCAGCGCCTTTTCACTCACCGCCATTTTTGTACTGCTATCAACGGATGAAGCAGTATTGTTTAAATAAAAAACAACAGTTGAAAGAATGATCCCGGCAAATACCGCTGCCGCTGCAAATCGCTTCCAGGTTCCCAAAGCAAAAATCCGCGCAGGTTCTGATTTTGGTTTTTCTACGACACCGGGTTGCAGCGTTTCGAAATAGTGATCAGGCAGCGTAAAAGGATTTATCTTTTCTAAACCAGCAAGTAAGGGAGAAATATTTTTCAGTTCTTCCTTAGGATTTTCTTCTATCTGCTTTACTTTCCTGAGCAAATCTTCTGCAAGCGTATCAAAATATTGGTCAGGTACACTGAAGGGTAAAACCTTCTCCTTTTTAAAAAATGAAGGCATGATTTCTACCTGATCAATCGAATCACCAGAAAACTTTTCATTATTGATGATAGCAAGCATGAAAACAGGAAAAGATGCAAAATATCCTTCCGGCACACTATAAGGCAAGGCAGATTCCAATTCAGCCATCATTGGGCTAATCAGTTTAAGCTCCTTTATTATCTCATTACTTTTACTCATCTTTTGTTTAGACCTCTATAGAAGTTTTTGGTTTAACGATTAATCAGATATTCCTCTATTTTTTTAACAGCATGGTGATAACTGGCTTTCAAAGCGCCGACAGATGTCTCAAGTACCTGGCTCATCTCTTCATATGGCATTTCATCGTAATATCTAAGATTAAATACCACACGTTGTTTTTCAGGAAGTGTCTGGATGGCAGCTTGTAGTTTCCATTCCAGTTTGTTGGCATCAAATCCCTTTTCAGCTACCAGTTTGTTTTCCAGTCCCGATGAAACATCATCGAAAGAAACTGAGGTCCTTTTTTTCTGTTGTTCTATATATGTCAGGCTTTCATTAGTGGCGATGCGGTAAAGCCACGTATAGAGCTGGGCGTCCTCTCTGAAATTCTCCAATCCACGCCAAACTTTGATGAATAAATTTTGTAATACATCATTAGCGTCTTCATGATTCACCACCATACGGCGGATATGCCAGTAAAGTTTCTCCTGGTATTTCTTTACAATCGATGTATAGGCTTTCTCTTTTGTTTCTTCAACATGAAAAAGTCTTAGTAATTCCCTGTCATCTTCGAAGTCAGCCATTCAGTTTTTTTGGTTTCATAAAAATAAAAAAACCAATCGTATGACTGGTTTTTATTCAACAGGTTTAACCCTGTAAGTATTTAGAGGCCTATTTACGTTTTAATACTTTTTGCACCGCCGCGATAATGTTATCGGGCTCCAGTCCATATTTCTTTAACAGATCAGTAGGTTTACCACTTTCCCCAAAAGTGTCATTAGTACCAATCATTTCAATTGGAATTGGGAAATTCTTTGCTGCCGTCTGCGCAATACTGTCACCCAAACCACCAATCACATTGTGTTCTTCAACTGTTACCGCACATTTTGTTTTACTGATCGAAGCTATAATCGCTTCAGTATCCAAAGGTTTGATAGTATGAATGTTAAGCAGGTCTACACTAATTCCCTGTTCCTCAAGTTGCTTAGCTGCTTCAATGGCTTTCCACACCATATGGCCACAGGCGAAGATTGAAACATCGCTGCCTTCAGCGAAATATTGAGCCTTGCCAATAACAAAGGGCTCATCTGTTGGAGAAAAAATTGGCCAAACCGGGCGACCAAAACGCAGATAAACCGGTCCATTATGTTCAGCGATGGCCAAAGTGGCTGCCTTGGTTTGATTATAATCACACGGAACAATCACGGTCATGCCCGGCAGCATTTTCATCATTCCAATATCTTCAAGAATCTGGTGTGTTGCGCCATCTTCACCCAATGTAAGGCCAGCGTGAGAGGCACAGATCTTTACATTTTTGTTGGAATAAGCTACCGACTGACGGATCTGGTCATATACCCTTCCGGTAGAAAAATTAGCAAAGGTGGTGGTAAATGGGATCTTACCGCCAATGGTTAAGCCGGCGGCAATGCCAATCATATTAGCTTCTGCGATACCACATTGTACAAATCTTTCAGGAAAATTCTTGATAAACGGCGCTAATTTCAGGGAGCCTGCCAGGTCAGCTGTCAAAGCAACAACATTTGGATTGGATTTGCCCAACTCAAAAATGCCGTCTCCAAAACCACTGCGGGTATCTTTCTGTCCGGTTACTTCAATTTTTTTAACCATGCTCTGTTTATTGAATGGCGCAAAGTAAAGTCAATCTTATCACTATTAGAGGGAGACAGTACTATATTTTTCAACAGGTTGTTGAATCAGTTCAGCTTGAAATTCTTCCCTGCAAAGAGATTTTCGTCTTTTTGAAGCTGCTGTTCCCATTTCCACGCAGTAAGCATGATGTCTTCCAACGTAAATTGAGGTTTCCAGCCAAGTTGTTCTTTTGCCTTTTTATTATCCGCGTATATGGCTATCACATCGCCCTGTCTGCGTGGGCCAATGCTGTAATTCAGTTTCACGCCGGTAACTTTTTCAAACGACTGAATGGCTTCCAGCACAGTAATGCCTTCCCCTGTTCCCAAATTAAAAACTTCCACATTTGTCGAATTTCTTTTGTTGATGAGGAAGTCCAGTGCCAGGGTATGCGCGTGCGCAAGATCACAGACGTGTATGAAATCTCTGAGGCAGGAACCATCTCTGGTATCATAGTCATCCCCGAAAACTGTGATATGGGGTATTTTACCAATGGCAGTTTGGGTGATAACCGGTGTTAAGTTCTGTGGCTTGTCAAAAGGAAATTCACCCAGTAGAGTAGATGGATGTGCTCCCGCGGGGTTAAAATATCTAAGTAAGGAAAATTGTGTTTTACTGGTTTTTGCGTAGGCATTTATCATATCCTCGCCAACCTGCTTGGTGTAGCCATAAGGTGATTCTGCAGGCTTTTTTGGGGTGTCTTCAGTAACTGGAATACTGTCAGGATTGCCATAAACGGTACAGGAAGATGAAAATACGAAATAGGGTGTTTTATATTCTTCCACACAGCGAAGGAGATTAATCAGCGATGTAAGATTATTATGAAAATAACTTAAAGGCTTATCTACCGATTCCCCCACTGCTTTGTATGCGGCAAAATGTATAACGCCGGCGATATCATCATTTTCAGTAAAAATGGCGTGTGTATCATCAAAATCGCAAAGGTCTACCTTGTAATTCTTAACCCTTACACCGGTTATTTTTTCCACACCTTCCAGCAAACGGGTGGTTGACCTTGAATTATTATCAACAGAAATTACTTCATAGCCGTGACCTATCAAATCAAGAATTGTATGAGAACCAATATATCCGCAGCCACCGGTTACCAAAATTTTTTTCATATCTTATTTTTTCGTCGATGTTAACCCTATTATATTCAGAATTCTGAAGATACTAAGTTAACGAGATATTCGCCATAGCCGCTTTTGCGCATTGGCTCTGCGAGTTTTAATAGCTGGGCAGTGTCAATAAATCCCTGTCTCCAGGCTATTTCTTCGATACACGCTATCTTAAATCCCTGGCGTTGTTCAATAACCTGTATAAACTGTGAGGCCTGCATCAATGAATCAAATGTTCCTGTATCCAGCCAGGCGGTGCCTCTTTCCAAAATCGAAACTTTGAGTTTGCCTCTTTTGAGGTATTCATTGTTAATATCAGTGATTTCATACTCACCCCTGGGAGAGGGTTGCAGGCTTTTGGCTATACCCACCACATCATTATCATAAAAGTATAATCCAGGTACAGCGTATCTGCTTTTTGGAATTTTGGGTTTCTCCTCGATTGAAATGACATTCATTTCGTCATCAAATTCCACTACACCATAACGCTCCGGGTCGCTCACCATATAAGCGTACACAATGCCGCCATCCGGAGTTATATTTCTTTCCAGCATTAATCCCAGACCACCGCCGTAAAAAAGGTTGTCACCTAAAACAAGGGCTACATTGTCGGAACCAATAAACGATTCTCCTATTACGAAAGCCTGTGCAAGACCATTTGGCAGTGGTTGTTCTGCATAACTGATTTTCAGGCCCAAATGGTTACCGTCTCCAAATAGTTTGACGAAATTCGGCAGGTCGTGAGGAGTGGAAATGATCAAAATTTCCTGAATTCCCGCCAGCATAAGTGTTGATAGGGGATAATAAATCATCGGTTTATCATACACCGGCATGATTTGTTTACTGATTGCATAAGTTATCGGATACAGTCGTGTTCCGGAGCCTCCGGCAAGAATAATTCCTTTCATCTATAAAGTATAAGTGGTTTCGCGATAACGAAGAACGCAAAGATGGGGATTTTTATTTGTAACAGGAGGTAAAACGGAGGTACAAATCATGAGATGGGATTTGTACAAAACTATAACGCCGGTGTCCAAATTCTACCAGCAAGCCTTGCTTGAACTGTATCTGTGCTTTTAAATGATTTGGTAACTGTATCGTTTTCACTATACTGTCTGCGTCCGATAACGGTCGCATTTATATAGGCGATAGCAGTATCTGCGCTATAATTCACTGAGTCAATTTGCAAAAATAGCCCTTTAAAAACAGGATAACCGGCTTTTGTATTTTGCGCAGAGTAAAACTTGGCAACAATAGTTTCTGCTTCTTCCACCTTCAACAAAGGCTTTATAGCGGTGGTCACCGAAGTGGAATCATTTTTTAGGATCAAATTATTTGATTCCTTTCCTGTTTCCTGGGCACAGGAAATTATTGAAAAAGATAGTATAAGACCCAGAGTGAATTTAAAAGTCATGATATTATAGAAAGAGTTTCAAAACACTAAAGATAATCATTGCCATTACTGCGCTCACCGGAATGGTGAGAATCCATGCCCACAGCAAACTCAATGTAACCCCCCATCTTACCGCACTTAATCTTTTGGTAGCGCCTACTCCCATAATGGCTCCTGTAATGGTATGTGTGGTACTAACAGGTATACCGAGCCGTTCTGTCATAAATAAGGTTATTGCACCTGCTGTTTCAGCGCCCACTCCCTCGAGTGGCGTAACCTTTGTAATACGGGTTCCCATTGTTTTTACAATTTTCCATCCGCCGCTCATTGTACCAAGCCCGATTGCACTATAACAGGCAACCGGTACCCATCCCGGCATTTCGCTTAAACTGGAAATGTTGCCATTGGCGAGCAATGCCGCCGAAATAATTCCCATAACTTTTTGTGCATCATTACCACCGTGCCCGATACTGAATGCTGCGGAAGAGACTAGTTGCAACTGCTTATACATATTACCGGTTCGGTAAGCACTTGGTGGCTTTTGAAAGTCGTTATAAATATAAACCAGAGAGAACAAAACAGACATGCCTATCAATCCGTACCGGATAATTGGATTGAAATCAATTAATGTAACCATCAAGGTTACCGATATCAAAATAATTAAAAGTTTCAGCCATAGGTTATGCATGATAGTTACTATGGTGATAAATGCAGAGATGATCATCCCAATGATAGGGGCCAGGAAAATAAATAATACAATCGTAGTTACTTTGCCTATTTCAATACTGCCAAAGCCGGCATGTGCAATCGCCGCGCCAGCAAATCCACCGATTAAGGTGTGAGATGAAGATGATGGGATCCCATACCACCAGGTGAGGAGGTTCCATATAATTGCTGAAATGAGGCCGGCAAGAATGACGGGCAAAGTGATAAACTCGCTATGAACTGTTTTAGCAATTGTATTGGCAACGTTATGATCCGTAAATATAAAATAGGCGACAGTATTAAAAAAAGCGGCCCATAAAACAGCCTGGAAAGGAGTGAGAACTTTAGTGGAAACGATGGTTGCAATAGAATTTGCGGCATCGTGAAATCCATTGATATAATCGAAAATCAGTGCCAGAGCAATAATAACTATCAGAAGCGTCATGCAGAAAGGAGTTTTGGTTGGGCCTTTATGATCGGAAGGTTACCACATAAATCAATTATCTCGGCTAGGATTCAGGCGTATTTAACGATAATGGATTCAATCACATTACCCGCATCTTCACACTTATCTGTGGCTATTTCCATTGCCTGATAAATTTCACGCATTTTAATAACTTCCTTGGCATCCTGTTCTTCGGCAAACAGCCTTTCGATACTCATATCAAAAATGTCATCAGCCTGGTTTTCTATACTGTTGATGCGTACCAGTGCTTCCGTAATTAGCCTTAGGTTTTTCATATTTCTCAATTCCCTTACGGCCAATCGCACCTGTTCGGAACTTTGATAGATAAGATCAGCAAATTTCTGCAGGCCCGTATCAATAGGATTTACCCTGTAAAAGTTGATTTTTTTTGCGGATGCATAAATGTAATCAGCAATATCGTCTAAAGAACTGGCAAGGTAATGTATGTCCTCACGATCAAAGGGCGTTATAAAGTTTCTCCCCAGCTCAGTAAATATCCTATGGGTCAATTCGTCATTGTCATGTTCCAGATTCTCAATCTGTAATATTAAGGCAGCCCTTTTATCAAAATCCGGTTCTCCCACTACTTGCTTCAATATTTTCGCCATTTCCAATACCTTATCACTTACTTCTTCAAAAAGCCCATAAAATACCCGGTCTTTCGGAAGAAATATTTTAAGAAAGGAATTTGCACCCATGTAGAAATTTTGGGCAAAATTAGACTAATAACGTGGCCTTAAAAATCGAGGTCGACTGATAATGATTTCTTAACATTGGAATTTCCA
>JANPJC010000207.1:0-17570 GCA_031425315.1 Chitinophagales bacterium | reverse complement strand
TCAAATTGTCGCTATTAAAACAAAAAAACTGCCCCCTAATAAGGAGCAGTTCTTTATTATATTAGAACACAGTTTCTAGCGTGGGCCAATATATTCAAATACTTCGTTGAAAGAAACGCGGACATTTGGTGGAGCAGGTATTACACTCGGCTGCTTCATAAAATATTTTACGCGGATTTCTTTTGTTACCGGATCGTAAATGTTATCACCAGTTGGATCAATTTCTGCGCTTCTTGTATTACCTGCAGGCTGACCGTAGATATTTGTAACAGCCACGACTTTATCAGTAGCAGGGTCAAAAGTAAATACAGGGCCGTAAGAGCCATAATAGCTCAGTGAGCCACCGTTTAAAATCAGATGCCCTTCAATACCAAGGTCTGTTGGGATCATTTTAACTGTATTCGCACCGGTAGTGATCAATTGTATTTCCTGATCTACTCCAAGAAGTCCAGGATTAGCGGCATCTACCATAGTTCCCGTCAGCATATAGACACCATCGTATTTATTCTTCACGGCAACTTCAACAATTGCTTCTTTTGATGCACTGCTCACCTGAGCGCCTGTCACTTCTTCCAGTTTAAAACCTAACACATTTCTTTTACTGAAATCCATGGTAGTAGGATCAAGATTGATCTTGATATACTTTACAAACTCTCCGGGAGCAAAATCCAAAGTCCAGCTGGTGCCATCGAATGGATTAGAAGGGTCATTGGTATAGTTTGAGAACAAAGTGAGCGGACTGTTTGGATGAGCCACGTTATAAGCTGCAATAGCCGAAGGATTTGGGCTCACTTTCACAGTAATCGCTTTGTTAAGTTCAGCTTCAGAAATGGCATCACGCCTTACTTCCAAAACTTTGAGATTCAATACACCCGGAACCGCATCTAATGCAATATTCCAAACTTCTTCAGCAGCCTGAGGAAGTTTAATGATCGTTTTCTCCTGGTTAGTGATGCCCTCATTGATATCATCTTTGTTACAGGATACAAGTAGTACTCCTGCAGTGAGGAAACCAAATAAAATTTTATTAATATACTTCATATTTATTTTTTTGAAGTGTTATATGATACGATTGAACACTAAAGATTAAGGCTTATCCCACCAGACTCTTGCAAACTGCGAATCATCCACACCATTAGCATTGTAACGGGCAGCAGCAACTTTGTAATTGTCTGGGTTAAGCTGTGGCTCCAGCGGACCGTAAGCAAGGCGTCTTGGAATTGCAGTAAGGCCCGGTGCAGGAGCTATTACAGGAAAACCGGTTTTCCTGTATACCGACCATGCCTGCCATCCATTTGGATAAAAAGCAATCCACTGCTGAGTGGCAATCTTTTTCAACGCTTCACCAGTACCTAAATTTACTTCGGCGTTATCAAGGTAATTCTGTAAAGAACCCGCATTGTTAATTCCATATTCCAACCAGCTTGCTTCAATTCCTTTTTCATACATTTCTTCAATGTTTTCACCGGTCCATGTAAGAAGCGCCGCTTCAGCACGGGCAAGATATACGTGAGCCGCAGTGATTACCGGAATAGGAGAAGTGGCAGTGGCTATAGACGGATTCATAAGACGGGCAAAATTCGTATTGCCGCTTGCGAAATTTACTGCATTGTCGCGGGTTAAACCATAAGGGAAACCCACTGTGCTGGTACCAAATCTTGTATTACGCAAATCACCAGTTGAATTCAACCTGTTCAAAAGCGATGTAGTTACACCAAAGTCATCCCTTTTAGTTACGTTGTAATAATTGTAAAAAGGGTTCAGGTAATTTCCGCCAGGATAAACCAGCAAAGCATTTTCGCTATTATCATCGATAACGCCAGCTGGATGGGCTAGAGCAGAAGTAAATTCAGCTTTACCGGTTGCTGCGTCAGCTTTAGAGATACGTAAAGCCATCAGCAATCTTACAGAATTGGCAAACCGTTTCCATGCAGCGACATTACCATTGTAAAGAATATCGCCTTTTGGAGCAAGACCACCATCAAACTGATCAACTGCTTCTTTCAATTCCTTCATCAGGTCTTTGTACACAGCTTCCTGAGGATCATAAGCAATACGACCCTGACCTTTCAAAGCTTCAAAATATGGAAGATCTCCCCAGAGGTCTGTGAGCTGCCAGAAATTATAAGCTTTCAGAATTCTTGCCACAGCGATCTGATTTGCATTAGATCCATTTACAACGGCCTTTGGGGCAGTTGCGGGATCTGTGTTATAGTTGATGATATTCTGTAAATCATACAATACACCGCTATAAAAACCATCCCAGGCATTGGTTGTTTTGGCATATCTGCTGGTTTCCGTATACTGTGTTTCAGTAAAATACTGACCATATAGTCCAGCAATTGTTGAAACACCACCTGCATCAAAAGTACGGTTACCAATTGCGGAAAGCGCATTGGTTAACAATGCAGATGTAATAGGCTCAGTTGTTTGATTCGGATTGATATTCGTATCACCAAAATCAACTTTGTCGCAGGAACTGGATCCTACCATTGCGGCCGCAAAAAAAGCAGCGAGCAAATTTGTTTTTATATTCAATTTCATGATCAGATTGATTTAATGATTTTAGAAATTCAGTTTCAGGTTTACACCCAATCCTCTGGTACCTGGTAACTGTCCATCTTCACCCTGATTAGATACAACCTCTGAGGGATCAAAGTTTTTGGCTTCAGAATAGATTAACCATGGGTTACGCGCGATAATTGAAAAATGTGCGCCCTGGAAATATTTTTTCAAGTTACCAATGTTTGCAACAGGAATACGGTAACCTAAACTTAACTCCCTTAATTTAACAAAAGTCAAATCATGTACGTAAGGTTCAGCAATCTGGTTGTTATAGAAGTTGCGGAAATAATCAATAGCCGGTACATACATATCCACAGTTGTTTTTTCATCAACTGAACTTACACCAACAACATGCACACCACCGCCATCAGCAACATCAGTACGAACATTGATTCCTTTGTTATTTAAAGCAGCAGTGGCTTCAAACAAACCTGAATAATGTCCCCACATTTCAGAAAGAGAGAAGAATTTACCTCCAATCTGCCAGTCAAGTGCAAATCCAAGATCAAATTGTTTGAAAGAAAGGGTTGACAAAAATCCACCTGTAAATTTAGGAACGATTGATCCCCATTTCTTATTAACATCATTAAGGAATGCTCCGGTTGCAGGATCAACAACGGGCTGCCCGTCTGCGTTACGTTTGATACCACCGCCGATCAGCTGTCCCCAATCTTCACCTTTAACCTGGAAGGCACGTGCGAAACGGGTTCCGAAGGCACCACCTGCCAAAAGGATCTGAGGTGTTCCTTCAACGATTTCTTCAACCGGATTTTTAATCAGGTAAGAGAAATTGGCACTCAAATCAAGATTCCAGTCTTTAGTACTTACTGCTTTACCATTAATCACCAATTCAAGACCTTCTCTACTGATAACTGATGCATTTACACTTGATGTAGTGAAACCACTCACACCACTAACTGATACGTCAACAGGAATTTTATCAGCTGTTTCATTAAAGTAAACAAGATTAAATCCTAACCTGTTTCTCAGGAAACGAAGATCCAAACCAGCTTCAATAGTTGTAATCAAAGCACCTTTCAAGTTAGGATCTCTAAATCCATCAGGTGTTCCCATCAGGAAGTTTGAACCCCACAGGAACTGATTAACACCATAAGTGAAATTCGTCTGGTAAATTCCCAGTGCAACTGGCTTCTTTCCCCAGCTACCGAATACTTTAGCGAAATTGAACCAGTTTGGTTTGCTGCCAATCAGCTCAGAAAAAACAAAACTAGCACCGGCTGATGGATAGAGCAAACTACCCTGTGAAACCGGTAAAGTTGAGTTCCAGTCGTTACGGATAGCAAAAGTTACACTAGCAAGTTTTTTATATTCCAGATCCGCAGAAGCAAATAACGAGTTAATTTGCTGCTCCTCTCTCCTGTTACCGATTGTAGGTGCTGCTTTTGAGTTACTGACAGAATACAGATCTGGTACGTTAAGACCATTATTGGTATTTGCAGCTACATCATTGTATTTGAAAGTAAAGATGTTTCCACCTGCCTGTACGTTCACACCGAAATCACCAAATTGTTGCGTATAAAATCCAAGCAATTCATAATCAGTACGACGAAGAGAAGTGGAGCTTGTACTGTAACCGCCCAAAACACCGGTTTGCAATGCACTCTGCTCAAGGATTGAAGTAGTGATTCCTTCATTATAAGTATTCAACTGGTTACGTCTAACAGTACCTCTAACCCTGAAATGGTTGTTGAGTTTGTAAGTCAAACCCATATCACCCCAGAACCTGTTACGATTTTGGTCGTTAATTATATTGTTGAAGTATGAATAAGGATTGTACCAATAATTTGATTTGTAAAAATTTTCAGGTGATGCCGGGTTAAATCCATCCGGATTAAACCTCATGTTCCATGTACCTAATGTTCCAAATGGAGACCTTGTATTGGACAAACTTTTCATGATATCCATGTCAAGGTTACGATGGAACCACTGATTAAAGTTACCTGCTGCATTATTGGCGTATCCATCAGTGAAATCACCGCGGAGGAGCTGGCCCGAAAAGTTTACGTTAGAAGATAATGTAAAATGCTCGCTCAGATCAAAGCTACCTGAGAGGAACAAAGTATTTCTTTTAGAAAAAGAGTTCGGCAATACACCCTGAATATGCTGATTGGTGTAAGAAGCCCTCAGGTTATACCCCTGACCACTCTTTCCAAAACTGATATTATTGTTAGTTGTGATACCTGTTGCAAAAAAGTCACGGGCATTATCCGGTTGAGCATTCAATTTTGCAGTTTGGAATGACCTTTCATGATTAGGCAACCATGAGTACCATGGAATATATTCCTGACCACTCATTCTTGGTCCCCAGCTCGCATCATCAGTATAGTCGTGGAAAAATTTGCCGTCAAGCGCCTGCCATTCAGTAGGCATGCCGGCTTTGTAAGTAAATTCTTTTAAATCAGGCAATGATCCACCAGCGTAGAGATTCTGGTACCTGGGAAGGATGTAAACTTTGTCTACAGTTACCCCTGAATTAACTTCAATACCAACACCACCGCGAGCCTGTCTTTTCTTGGTATTGATAACGATAACTCCACCTACTGCCTGAGAACCAAACAATGCAGTAGCGTTAGCTCCTTTCAACACAGTGATGTCTTCAACATCGTCAGGGTTAACATCATATGAGCCTACAATTGTTCCATCTACAACATAGATAGGTCCAACGTCACCAAGTAACAAACCACCTCTGATACGCAGAAACGCTTCAGAATTGAGTTTGGCACCTGACTGGCCCCTTGTCTGTACACCGGCAACTTTACCGGCCAAAGCGTTGTTCACATTAGTTTGTCTTACAATGCTGAGATTTTCTCCGCTGATCACCTGGCTGCTGAATGCAGTGGTACGCTGAGATTTCTTAACACCAAAAGCACCTGTTACCACAACCTCATCAAGAGTGGATTTTGCACTTTTAGCGAGTGATACCGGTACAACACCGGCTGCACCAACAGTCACCTCTTTAGGTGCATGTCCGATAGCAGTGATCACGATAACATCCCCTGAATTAACATTGGAAATAGCGTACTTGCCTTCAGCGTCGGCGGTAACTCCGGTTTTTTGCCCCTTGATAGCAATGGAAGCAAAAGGAATGGGATTACCACTTTCATCTGTAACCGTTCCCGAAACGGTTTTGGCCTGAGAGAATGCTAATACAGAAATTAGCATAACTGCCGTAAGCAGTGATAAAAGTTTTCTCATGTCTTAAGAAGTTTTTTAAAATTTAACGCCGCGAATATACTTAACTTTTCAAAAGGTAAACTTTTTGTTAATTCTTTAAAAATTTACCTCCTGAAGTGAAATTGACAAATTCCAGTGTACTTATGCTGCATTAAATTGGAAAAATGTTAAAAAAAGATGAAGAATTGCAGACGGTATTCTGATCGGGATGATCGGTAAATTTCATCATAACCAGATCCAATAGATTGATTATCAGTATAATAACTTCGCATGTATTTCATCGAAAAATGATAACATGATTTATATTTATAATGTAATAAAAAATATTGGCGCCAACCCCTTCCGGAAGAAAGATTAACCGATTGAAGATTTCGAACATCTTTTTCAAAACTGTAAATTCTGGAATCATAGCTATCGGTATCAAATTTTGCGACCCTGAAGCCAAAACTCAATGTGGTAAACCTGGGCTTCCAAAACAAATCACTATATGCCTGGTATCCTTCATTTAAAGGCTGGTTTTCAGCGTTGAGCCATACCCAGTCCAGCCTGTTGTTTAGCGTAAGACCAGGTAGTAACACCAATTGCTGATGAATTCTAAGTTGTCTTTTCCTTTGAAATATTAAAGGTTGAATTGTCTGTAAAGCATCATTAACTTCAGCTTGTTTGCTTTCTTCAGTAAACCGCAGTAGTATGCTATTTTTTTTGTCTGGCTTGTAAACCAGTTGTAACAGATGGCCATTTCCTTTTACAGGAGCTCCCGTTCGCGATTTAACCATGGGATAACTAAAAACATCACTATAAACATTCAATAAAAACTTCGAAGAAAATTTAACGGCCAGTCCTGTATATAAGCCACTTTCGTTGCCCGGTTCAGCTTGTTCAGTAAATGCGTTGCCATTTATAGATTTGAATGATGGTGGCAATTTTCTTAACACTACACTGATATCCACTTTGGGATGAAGAACTGCCATCGCACCGGATAAAATCGCCGGTTGGCCACCGGGATTGTGAGCCACTTCACCGAAAAAGAAAAAGTTTCTGAAAGTGTAACGATAGTCAAAGCTGTAATTCAGCCAGTGATTGCCTCTTATCGAAAACAAGTTTGCCGGCTCAGCTTTTTTTTCAATGGGAATGCTGAAATGATAATTCAACATATTCAAACCAACCTGTAGCGTTTTAAACTGATATTTTATTGATGTTCCAAAAGTAAGCACCCTTAATGCATCCTTATCTTCCATTTCACTGGTTGTGCGATGCAGGCCACTTAATTGTACAGAGCTAACTTGTAATTCTCCATTAGAACCTGTCACTAAATTTCCATCCCATAGGTTGTATGCCGCAAAAAGACCAACAAAAATCTTTTTTACTTTAACGCTCATTGCCACACCACGGTGAAATAATTGTTCATTTAAACCTTTATGTGGTACTGCGAAATATCCCTGACGGAGAAGGTTAACTGAAGAAGATGATTTTTTATACGCTGCCGATTGCCAGTGTATCAACCCCTGTCCCATATTAATTTCAAAATCACCGGCGATAAACGATTCCAGTTTTCCAATTTGTTCCATCGAAAAGTAAAAAGAATGATAGTCGTTAAAAAAAGGTTTAGCGTTTCTTATTATTTTTTCTCCCGCATCCTTCTCTGTAGTATAACCCCATTGCATCTTTTTTCCAGCTTGAAATCTGTATCTCAGCATTATTTTCAAAGGACTTCCAACATATGGCGTTTGCCCATTTTCGTTAGTTAAAAACCCTTTGGATGTTTCAATCACTCTACCTGTCCGTAACTGCAAATAGGAATTTCCTTTCTTATAGTAGCTTTTCAAAAGAGGTAAAATATTTTCATCTCCGCTTACCTTTATATATGGAAGTATACTCGCAATTAATTCGTTGTTCCAGCCGGGCACAGCCTGTAATTCATAAACATCTATAAGGTCGCCAAGGAGTTTCCGATACTGACTCAACTGCGTTGCTGCAGATAATGGTACATCGAAATTATTTACCAGGAATTCAGTTGAAACGGAATTAATGTTCACCTTGTGTTTGGTGTACCATTTCATCTCCTGGCGTTCTTCATCTGCCTCCACCTCTGTGAGATCATTTGCAGCGGTTTCGTTTTCAATTTGCTGTCCAAGGGCCTCGTTTTCTTCCTGAGCATCAACAGCTATTGAATACAAAACAAAAATAAAAATCAGGCAGTGTTTCATTTATCATGAGATTTATCTGCCACCCATTGTATACTGATACCGCCGCTTAGTCCCAGGTAAGGATGAACACCAATATGAATTGCAGTGTGAAAAGGCAGTAGATAATATCCTGCAGAAAGAATCCAATTACCTACCCCTGTTTCATACCCGGGACAGAAAAAAAATCTGTTTAGGAAATTCATGGAAAGAAAAGGGTTAAGGATAACTGTTCCCTTTTCCTCTTTTGAAATCAGTAGCCCTCCTGTAAAGTTTTCTGAAAACTGATATTGCCACCCTACTCCTGTAATTGCCGGGAGCTTTTCTTTCGAATTATTATTGTTGAATACTGCGGCAAGATTATAAAACGAAATCCCTGTTTTTAATTTGGGAGTAAGTGCATACATTATTGATGCTTCCAATGGCAAAGACCTAAATGAATTATATCCTTTAATTGACTGCCGGTAGAAATTTATTTTTATACCGCCTGTAAGCGTTTCAGAAAAACGCATACCGTAGCCGACACCCACCTGCATCGCATTATAATCTCCAAATTTTGTTAGATCCGCACTAAGAAGAAAAGCCCCGGTCGATGCAGGGTATCCGAGTACTAAATTATAATGGCCCACGCTGGTTATTGCGAATGGAGATATTCCGGAAAAAGCAATACCCGGATGCATTATTTCCCCAAGTTTTCCCTGTTGCCTGCTGGCAGCCAGAAAATCATTTTTTTTATTTTGATAGGCCGCCGCCAATTGCTGCCGATACTGGGCACCTCCAACAATCTGCTGTGAAGTCGCTGCAGTTTCGAAAAAGAGGGATAGGATGACAAATAAGATTTTCAGAATATTTTTAAGCAAATATGCTTTTGCGATCAGGCCATTCCTAGTGAAAAACAACGGATTTGGGCTGCATTTTTCTTACCGGTAACTTTGCTGCATGCAAATACTTGATGGGAAACTCGTTTCACAGGCTGTAAAAAATGAACTTAAAGACAAAGTAGACCTTCGAAAAAGCAAGGGTTTGAAGCTCCCGCACCTTGCTGCTATCCTTGTAGGGAATAATGGTGCCAGTGAAACTTATGTGGCTTCCAAAGTGAAGTCATGCGCAGAAATTGGTTACACATCCACGCTGATCAGGCTGGATGAAAATATATCTGAGAAAGAGTTGTTACACAGAATCAATGAATTGAATGAAAATTTTGATGTTGATGGAATACTGGTACAACTTCCACTGCCGAAACATATTTCGGAACAGAAGGTAATTGAAGGCATTAGTGCAAGAAAAGATGTTGATGGTTTCCATCCCGAAAGTGTGGGTCGGATGGTTCAGGGATTACCCTCTTATTTTCCTGCCACACCTTACGGAATTTTGATGTTGCTGGAACATTACAAAATTGAAACCAAAGGCAAACATGCAGTGGTTATTGGCCGAAGTAACATTGTCGGAAGGCCAATCAGCATTTTACTTAGCCGCAATGATTATCCTGGGAACTGTACCGTTACGGTATGCCATTCCCATACGCCAAATCTTAAGGAAATTTGCCAGCAGGCGGATATAATCATTGCCGCACTAGGAAGACCGGGATTTCTAAAAGCAGATATGGTGAAGCAAGGTGTGGTGATAGTAGACGTCGGAATAACTCGGGTACCGGATACAACAAAGAAAACTGGTTTTAGTATAAAAGGTGATGTGGATTATGATAATGTGGCGCCGCTTTGTTCATTCATAACACCCGTTCCTGGCGGTGTGGGACCAATGACAATTGCTGCCCTGCTGATGAATACATATAAGGCTTGCCTTGCAAAAGATTAAAATGGTTGAAACAACAAAAGCGAATACTTCTGAAGACACATTACCGGTAATGGAATCCTTTTATACTATCCAGGGAGAAGGATATCATCAGGGTAAAGCAGCATATTTTGTACGACTTGGAGGTTGTGATGTGGGCTGTGTATGGTGTGATGTTAAAGAAAGCTGGGATGCTGCGATTCATCCGAAAAAAACTATTGGTTCAATTGTTGAAGAAATAAAGCACACATCTGCGCAGATTGTTGTGATAACAGGCGGAGAACCGTTGATGCACAACCTTGATGCCCTTACGGCAAAATTAAAATCAGAAGGCTTTTTAACACATATCGAAACCTCCGGCGCACATCCTTTAAGTGGAACCTGGGATTGGATTTGTCTTTCACCTAAAAAATTTAAGGCCCCATTGCAGGAAGTGGTGCGGGTTGCCAGCGAGCTCAAAACTGTTATTTATAACCGAAAGGACTTTGAATGGGCAGAAAAATTTGCTGGAATGGTTCCTGCGGGTTGTAAACTATATCTGCAGCCGGAGTGGGACAAAGCAGCCAGTATCACCCCCGCAATAATTGATTATATACTTCTTAATCCTCAATGGGAGCTGTCTTTGCAAATCCATAAATATATTAATGTCCCCTGATTAACAGACAGTTAACATATTTGGTGGGGAATTTGCGTTGTAATATATCAGTCAAACGGACGTTAATTGCTGAATATGAAGAAATCACTGCAAACCGCAATCTTTTTGTTACTTGCCATTACTTCGTTTTGCCAGGGATACAATCCCGAAAAAGTAAGTAAGAAGGCGGCCCAGTTATATAGTGATGCCATAGAAAAAGCAGAATCAGGGGCATACCGGGAGGCGATTTTGATTCTGGATAATGCCATCGCTGCCGATAAGAACTTCGTTGATGCTTATCTGTCAAAGGCCGGACTTTTTGGAGAATTAAAAAATTATACGTCGGCGATTGAAAATTATCGAAAGGCATTTTCAATGGACTCTGCCTACACAAATGAATATAAATTGCCTTTTGCTATAAATCTTGCAGGACTCGGAAAATTTGAAGAGGCAGTTGAGGCATTGGATGATTTTGTCATGGATCCAGGTTTGAATGACAATAGCAGAAAGGCAGCTGATTACAGGAGAAGAAGTTTTTTATTTGCAATTGATCAGGAAAAGAAACATCCCGCTGCCAATTACATATTTGCTCCGCGGAATATGGGCGACAGTATCAATTCGGAAGTATCTGAATATTATCCTTCCCTTACTATCGATGGCAAAACCTTAGTGTATACCCGAAGAGTGAAAAACTTTAATGAGGATTTTTATATCAGTGAAAATAACAATGGTAATTGGGCAAAATCAGAAAGTCTGAGCGGCGCAATAAATACAGAACAGAATGAAGGAGCACAGGCTATTTCACAAGACGGACAATGGTTGATTTATACCGGTTGCAACTTCCCTGATGGTATGGGAAACTGTGACTTATATTTTTCGATGCTTACGCCACAGGGTTGGAGTGAGCCGCAAAATATGGGAGGAACTTTAAATTCAGAATTCTGGGAGTCAGCGCCCACTCTTTCGCCTGACAAACGAGATCTTTATTTTGCAAGCCGAATGCAGGGTGGATATGGAGGAAGTGATATTTATGTAAGCAGGAGATTACCTAACGGACGTTGGGGAGAGCCAAAAAATATGGGCCCCGGTGTTAACACGGCAGGAGACGAAAGTTGTCCTTTTATTCATGCAGACAATCTCACTTTATATTTCACATCAAATGGTCATTTAGGATATGGCGGCGATGACCTTTTTTTAATCAGAAGAAATGCAGATGGAAACTGGGGCAAACCGGAGAATCTTGGTTATCCAATCAACACAATAGAAAATGAAGGAAGTCTTGTTATTGCTGCCGATGGTAAAACTGCTTATTATGCAAGCGATAAAAGTGATTCAAAGGGAGGACTTGACCTTTATACTTTTGAAATGCGGGAAGATGTAAGACCGGTTATTACATTGTGGGTGGAAGGAAAAGTGTATGATGCAAAAACAAACAAAGGATTACCGTCAGCTGTGGAATTGATAGACCTTTCAACCGGTAATACAATCAGCAGATTACAAACTGATGAAGACGGAAACTACCTTAGCACGTTACCTACCGGTAAAGACTACCTGTTTAATGTCAATCGTAAAGGATATCTTTTCTATTCAGGTAATTTTCCATTGTCAAGAAACACGCCTGATTCAGTTCATCATATCGACATACCCCTGCATCCGATTGAAGTGAATGCAAATGTGATTTTGAAAAACATCTTCTTCGAAACCAATCAATATACACTGCAACCACAGTCTACTGCAGAGCTTGATAAACTGGTTGAATTGTTAACTGAAAATCCAACGCTGCGCATTCAAATTAACGGGCATACCGATAACGTAGGTAAATCAGCGGATAATCTTTCATTGTCTAACAATCGCGCAAAGGCAGTAGTCACTTATCTGTTATCAAAACAAATACCTGCCATCCGTTTGACATTTAAAGGATTTGGCGCAACCAAGCCTATTGCAGACAACAGTACCGAAGCAGGAAAAGCGCAAAACAGGCGTACAGAGCTACAGGTAATGGCAAATTAAACACTGGTGAATCTAATGGCGTTCATTGCCAGACCTGAAAATCTGATATGAATCCTTGAATTTAACGGGCAGAAATTCATGTTTTGTCATCCTACACCTTGAGTCGATTATGTTTGTGTATGAGGCTCCGGTTGAATTCTACATCCGGCAAAGGAAAGCATCACAAATTATAGTGTAAAAAACAGCAGGCGACTGTAGTAAACATCAATACCACTTGAATACATTTGTTTAAAATGCAGGTTCATTTAGAATATTGATGACTGACAATGATTTGCTATATATTATTGCGCTGCATATGGTTCCGCATATTGGCGACAAACATGCCAAAACCCTGGTGCAATATTTTTCGTCCGCGGAAAAAATTTTTAAAGCCCGACGATCAGAATTGGAAAAAATTCCCGGTATTGGGCGTGTACGCGCAACTGGTATTGCGCAATTCAGAAATTTTAAAAGAGCCGAAGAAGAGATTAAATTCATTTCAAAATATGGGATCAAACCGCTTGTACAGGGTAAAAGCGGTTATCCGGGAAGGTTACTGCATTGTGAAGACGCCCCTCATTTATTATACTACAAAGGTAATGCTGATCTCAATGCACAGAAAATAATCAGCATCATTGGCACCCGGACACCTGGTGATTACGGGAGAGAAAAAACAAGGGAAATCATTCGTGATTTATCTGTTTTTTCGCCACTGGTTGTTAGCGGACTTGCCTATGGAATTGATTCAATGGCGCACAAAATCTCTATTAAAAACAGGTTACCGACCGTAGGCATCCTGGGGCATGGACTTGATAGAATTTATCCTGCTGAAAACAAAAACCTCGCAAGAGCTATGATTGAGAACGGCGGTTTGCTGACTGAATTTATGAGTCAGACATCTCCGGATGCTCAAAACTTCCCGATGAGAAACCGGATTGTGGCAGGATTGGCAGATGCGGTGATTGTAATTGAAACCGGCAGAAAAGGTGGCAGTATGATTACGGCCGACATCGCCAACAGCTACAACAAAGATGTTTTTGCGTTGCCCGGCAGGGCTTCTGACATTAAGAGTGAAGGCTGTAATTGGCTGATCAGGGAGAACAGGGCCATACTTTTTAACTCGGGAAAAGAAATAGCTGAGTCAATGAGTTGGTTCGCTGAAGAAAAACCGAAAACGGTCTATCAACCGGTATTGTTTCCCGAAATGAATGCAACAGAAATCGAAATATTTAATACAATTTGTCATGCTTCCCCAGCGGGCATAGACCTGATAAGCATGCAAAGCCAATTAAGAGCCAGTGAACTTGCGGCGCTGCTATTGAAACTTGAAATGCAGGGAGTAATTATACAGCTGCCAGGTCGATTTTACAGGCCAGCATAATTTCTAATTGTTAGTAAGAACGAGTGGCAGCAGCGATTTTTCAATTGAAACTGATTTCCCTATCTTTGTGCATGGCAACACGGAATAGTTCTTATTCAGGCAATCTATCTTCTAAATTTTTCGGCGAGGGGCTCACTTTCGATGATGTGTTATTGGTTCCTGCCTATTCAGAAATTTTACCCCGCGAAGTTAATATCAGTTCAAAAATCACCCGCACCATTACATTAAATACGCCGCTTATTTCAGCTGCGATGGATACTGTTACTGAGGCTCAGCTGGCAATTGCACTGGCAAGGGAAGGTGGTATAGGGATTCTGCATAAAAATATGTCAATTGAAAAGCAGGCCGAACATGTGCGCAGGGTGAAACGAAGTGAGAGTGGAATGATCATCGACCCGATCACTTTAAAAGTGGACGCGACGATAGGTGATGCATTGAAGCTGATGAAAGAAAATAAGATCGGAGGAATTCCCATTGTTGACAGCGCACAAAATCTTGTTGGCATTCTCACTAACCGCGACCTTAGATTTGAAGTGAGTTATAAGAAGAAAGTCAGTGAAGTGATGACCAAATCAGATCTCATTACCGCACCTGAAGGAACAGATCTTAAAAAGGCGGAAAAAATATTACAAAAGCATAAAATAGAAAAGCTGCCGGTTGTAAATAAAAATGGCAAGCTGATTGGTTTGATTACCTACAGAGATATACTGCAGGTTCAAAGCTACCCCAATGGTGTTAAAGATGAATTTGGAAGATTGAGGGTGGGTGCAGCGTTGGGCATAACGGGCGACATGCTCGAAAGAACCGCCGCTCTACAACATAACGGTGTTGATGTAGTTTGTCTTGATTCTGCGCATGGCCATACCCGTGGTGTTATTGATGCGCTTAAATTAGTGAAAAAGAATTTTAAAAAATTACAGGTGGTGGCAGGCAACGTAGGTACAGCTGCAGGTGCAAAAGCCCTGGCAGAGGCCGGAGCAGATGCCGTTAAAGTGGGCATCGGACCAGGCTCTATTTGTACTACAAGGATTGTAGCCGGCGCTGGTGTACCGCAGATCACCGCCATCCTCGAAGCAGCTTCGGTGCTTAAAAAAATGGATGTTCCACTGATCGCTGATGGTGGAATACGTTATACAGGCGATATCGTTAAAGCAATGGCCGCCGGTGCTTCCGCAGTAATGATGGGTAGTGTTTTTGCCGGTGTTGATGAAAGTCCGGGCGAAACGATTATATATGAAGGGCGTAAATTCAAACAATACAGGGGTATGGGATCTCTGGGTGCCATGAAAGAAGGTAGCAGTGATCGTTATTTTCAGGATGTGGAAGATGACATTAAAAAATTGGTACCGGAAGGCATTGAAGGGCGTGTGGCATATAAGGGAAATCTGAGTGAAGTAGTGGCTCAATACATTGGTGGATTAAGAGCCGGTATGGGATATTGCGGAGCCAGCGATATTGCTGCCTTACAGAAAGCGCAGTTTATCAAAATAACTAATGCCGGAATGCAGGAAAGTCACGCTCACGATATATTCATTACTAAAGAAGCGCCGAACTATAGCCGCTGATGTGTAGCAAATCATTTACTTTTTTTATACTGCTTTTCCTGCTGACGTTTGCCGGAATCCCGGCAAAAACGCAGGAGGACTCCTGTGATTTGCAAATCAGCCTGTTAACCTGCAGCCCGGGGACTGAGTTGTACTCTACTTTTGGACATAGTGCATTACGGGTAACCGACAGGCAAACCGGAACCGATATCATTTATAACTATGGAACATTTGATTTTTACGATCCCGCTTTTCTTTTAAAATTCACGCGCGGCCAGTTACTGTATTATCTTGACCAGCAAGACTTTGGTGGTTTCCTGCGTGATTATATGATGGAAAACAGGAGTGTAAGAGAGCAGGTTCTCGCGTTGGATTGCAGTGAAAAAAAGGCGATCCGGGAGGCGCTTTTTGTAAATATGCAGGAAGAAAATAAACGGTACCGTTACGACTTCCTTTTTGATAATTGTACAACGAGATTGAGAGAACTAATTCTAAAAAAATCAGGAACTACTTACACTACCGGCAAAGTGATACCTTTTCAAGGAGCTACATTCAGAAACCATATTCACTATTACCTTGACAATAATCAACAATACTGGAGCAAGCTTGGAATTGACATCTTGCTGGGCAGCAAAATGGATCGTGAAATGACAAACGATGAGGCCATGTTTTTACCTGATTATCTGGAAAAGGGAATAGATAGCAGCCGATCTGCAAATGTCAATTTAGTACTGAAAAAAAATGTCCTGTTTGAAAGGAACTCCAATCAAAATAATTCAGGTAGCTTTTTTTCAAGGCCGGTCTTCCTGTTTTCATTGTTTGCCATTTTTGTTTTACTTGCAGGTCTTTCAAAAAGGCCATCCGCAATTAAATTTACCGCAGGTATTGACTTTGCAATCTTTTTTTTGAACGGATTGCTTGGATGCTTTTTGCTTTTCATGTGGTATGGTACCGATCATAATACAACCCAAAACAATTTCAATATCATCTGGGCACTTCCTATCCATATAGTAATGGCGTTTGCTGTGAGGAAAAACAGTAATGCAGCAAGGAAATATTTCCTGTTCATTGCAATTATCAACCTTGTACTACTGATTAGCTGGCTAATATTGCCGCAGCAGTTAAATATTGCACTGATTCCATGGGTGATGATAGCGGCCTGGCGAAGCTGGATCATTTCAAAGAATCTGCTGCATAACTGATAATCACTATTTTACTACCGTTGATATTGAAAAATGAAGCTGGAATCGACAGTGATTGAATAGATTTGACAATATTTAACAATTCATCGGCCTTTTATTATACAGGCAAAAGATAAAAGATTAAATTTACTAACGCGTCTATCCAAGCCACCTGGGCATGTCATTTCCCGTATACTTACAAAGGATATGAATATCAGGTAAATTGAGCCAATACCGCACGGAAATGATCTGTTGCGACATGTAAATGAAAACTAGCGTGAAAAAAACGATCATTCTTTTAGTATTTTTTACTACTGCATTTTTGTCATTAAAAGCCCGCCATATTGCAGGCGGGGAAATGTCATATTCATACCTCGGTCCGGGAGCAAACAGCTCCACCGCCAGTTATCAAATTACACTGAAACTATATCGGGATTGCCAGAGTACCGGTGCACAATTAGATCCGGTTGCTGCTATTACTATTTATGATAATGACGATCCAACAAAAGCCATATTTCAAAATCTTTCTGTCGTACTCAACAATACTCAGCTGATTCAATTAGTGAACCCCGGACCCTGTATCGACAATGCTCCTATTGTATGTTACCAGGTAGGTTCATATTTTACAAATATTGAATTACCTATTAACAGATCGGGATATACCATATCCTATCAGCGCTGTTGCCGTATAGATAATATTGCCAATATTGTTAACTCAACCAATGCGGGAGCAACTTATACTGCAACCATTCCAGGCACCAGCGTTTTACCTAAAGGCTACGAAAACAGTACACCCGTTTTCAATACCAGTGATACTGTAATTATTTGCGAAGACAATCCATTTCTTTACAATTTCAGTGCTGTAGATAAAGACAATGATGATCTGACTTATACTTTCGCAGCAGCATATGATGGCGGAACGCAAAATAATCCTCAACCAACATTTTCTACACCACCACCTTATCCGTCACTTGGTTATTCATTCGGTTTCTCCCCGCTGCTTCCCATGGGTACCAGGGTTTCAATTAATGAAAGGACAGGACTTGTTTCAGGAGTGGCACCTGCGGCTGGTGTATATGTTCTTACAGTTGCTGTATTAGAGCGGCG
>JANPJC010000206.1:0-25043 GCA_031425315.1 Chitinophagales bacterium | reverse complement strand
AGCGAACGGAGCATGTCTTCCAGTTCAACTTCAAGTGTTACACTCATACCACCCTGGAGATCCAGACCAAGATTAAGCTCCTGTTCTTTTGCTTTCTGATAACTGATACTTCCGGTGGTGCCGTATGTAACGGTTACCTCCTTGGTGCTGTCCAGTAAGCGTCTTAATCTTTTCCGGTATTCGTTATCTTTCTCTTCCGGATTCGCGGTGGCATAATTCGTGTTCACAAAGGCTTTCGCTTTGCTCTCCATTTTTTTCTCATGGTTGCGCACCACCCATGTGAAATGTAATTGATAGAGGGAGATAATGATAAGAGCTACGGCAAAAAACCGAACCAAACCTTTGAATTGCATACAATATCGGGGTTTACACTTTTTGAATACCCCTGCCTTCGCTGTTTATTTTTTTTGGCAAGGGGTGCAAAGATAATGTTTTTTCCAGGTCAAAACCCCAATTTCCCGCATTCAATTTATTGTGTAAAGGCCCTGATTTTTAAGGCATCTATCGCATTTTTTTCGAAAAATAGAATGTATTTATTGCTTACTTTGGAAAATGACCTTTACAAAAAGACTGTTTTTCCTGTTTTTTGCTTTTCTGCCGGTCACAAATTATGCACATACCCGGCTGCCTGTTACTACACCTGTAATAGATACTTTAAAGATACCCCAAGAGGGAAAAGCCTTTCTGGAACAGCTGTTGCTTCAGAATCAAGGCAGTTTTGGTAGTGTGATTCAAAATCCAGGTAATTATAAGGTGCAGGTCGTTTATACGCGCATCGACCGCGATCAGCAAAACAAACCGCATTTTCAGGATTTCTTTTTTAACCACCAGCCTTCAGCATATTTCTATCCTGCATCAACGATTAAAATGCCCGTCGCATTCCTGGCTTTGCAGCGGCTGAATGAATTGAAAATAAAGGGGTTGGATAAATTCAGCCCAATGATCACCGGCGCGGATTACAGCGGCCAAACTCCTGTTTACAATGATCCCACTACTTTTAATGGACAGCCTAATATTGCCCATTATATTAAGAAGATTTTCCTGGTAAGTGACAACGATGCCTACAACCGGTTGTATGAGTTTTTGGGGCCCTGGTATATCAATAATGAGTTAAAGAAGAAAGGATATACCGAAACTCAAATTATTCACAGGCTTTCCATCCCCTTATCTGAAGATGAAAACAGGCATACCAATCCTGTTAGTTTCTATGGCGTAAAAGGCAATGAATTATATACCACACCGGGAAGATTTTATACAGAAAAATTTGCTGTCAGAAATGATAAGATAGGGAAGGGGTATATGAAAGGAGATAGTCTGGTTAACGCGCCACTCGACTTTTCAATCAAAAACAGGATATCACTTTTGACTCTTCATAACATACTCAAGTCAGTTATGTTTCCGGAATCCGTTCCTGCATATCAGCGATTTAATTTAAGTACTGAAGATTACAGGTTTGTAAGACAGTATATGTCTCAACTACCTGCGGAGACTGATTACCCAACTTATGATACTGCTGCCTATTATGATACTTACTGTAAGTTTTTATTATTCGGCGCTGATCAATCCTTAAAAATACCTCAGCATACTAAAATGTTCAATAAAGTCGGCGACGCCTATGGATTTTTGCTGGATATCGCATATATAAGAGATAGCAAAGCAGGCGTGGAGTTTATGCTGAGTGCGGTGATGTATTGTAATAAAGATGGGATTTTGAACGATAATAATTATGAATATGATGAAGTTGGATTTCCTTTCATGAAATATCTTGGCGAACTTATTTATCAATATGAGAAAGGGCGGAAGAAGAAGTATAAACCGATATTTCCTCAACCATGAATATTGAATTAATTGTTATACTCGATTGGTAGCCAGGCGAACTTCCCCCACATTATAAGTGACAAATATCACTTTGCAATAGTGGTTCAACGGCGCGACTTCCTGCCCGCAGTTCCTTTCCCACTTCTGAATTCATTCATTGACCTATTCACATATTCACTTTTAATCAACCATGCAAGCGGGAGCGATTCAAGAAATCCTTTTTGTCCCCTTTTATAAGTACATTTGCAAACTTTATTCAAAATCGTTAATAATTAAACAATGAAACTGTCTTCCAGGCTGGATTTATTCAATGAACCAGAAACCCTCAAAATGGCTAAACTCGGCCGTGAACTACGTGCCAGCGGTGCTGATGTTATTGACCTGTCATTAGGTGAGCCGGATTTTGATACGCCGGTGCATATAAAAGAGTCTTTAAAGAAGGCAGTGGATGACAACTGGAGCCATTATCCACCTGTTGCCGGTTATCCTGATCTCCGTCAGGCAGTTTGTGCTAAATTGAAAAGGGATAATAATCTTGATTATCTCCCTGAAAACATTCTGGTATCTAACGGTGCTAAACAGAGTTTGGCCAATGTAGTGATGGCTATCGTAGATAAAGGGGATGATGTTGTTATTCCAACACCATACTGGGTAACGTACTCAGAAATTGTAAAACTAAGTGAAGGGAATGTTATATTGATCAGGACAAGTATTGAGAATAAATACAAGCTCACACCTGAGGAACTGGAGAATGCAATTACACCAAAAACGTCTTTGTTTATTTTTTCTTCTCCTTGCAATCCGAGCGGTTCTGTTTATTCCAAACAGGAACTGGCTGCATTGGCTGAAGTGTTTCGCCGGCATCCGCAGGTGTTTATTATTTCAGATGAAATTTATGAGTATATCAACTTTGTAGGTGCGCATGAAAGCATCGCTCAGTTTAGTGATCTTAAAGACCGCATCATTATCATCAATGGTTTAAGTAAAGGATATGCTATGACCGGATACAGGTTAGGTTATATCGCCGCGCATCCGTCAGTTGTAAAAGCATGTGAAAAATTACAGGGACAGTTTACGAGCGGTGCCAATGCTGTAACGCAGCGTGGTGGTATTACTGCGTTAACCGGCGATATGCGTCCAACAGAGGAAATGAATGTAGAATTCACCAGAAGAAGAGCAAGGATATTAGAATTATTGAGTGAAATACCAGGCGTAAAAATTGCTGAACCCGATGGTGCATTCTATATATTTCCTGTCGTCAGCAGTTACTTTGGAAAATCAGATGGTACAAATATGATTAACGATGCCGATGATCTTTGTATGTACTTATTGAATACTGCACACGTATCAACAGTAACCGGCCGTGCATTCGGTGAGCCCACCTGTATAAGAATATCCTTTGCCAATAGTATGGATAAAATCGAAAATGCTATGGCACGTATAAAAGAGGCGATGGCGAAATTGAAATAATGATGTAATTAATAAAATACAGATTGTTTATGAAGGATAAATATTCCATCGCAATCATTAGAAATATTTTCTCTTTATTATCTATCATTTCGTTTAGCATGGGTTTCAGTAATGAAACCCATGCTCAGTTAAAGGCAGGTGCATCTTCCGCAGTTATTAACCCTTCTGTTGGCTCCTATATCGCCGGGCATTCTCACAATAGAAAATTTACAGGTGTACATGACAGCTTGTTCGCAAAAGTTTTGGTTGTTGAGGGTAAAGGACATGCCATAGCAATCATCACAGTAGATTGTATTGGGTTAATGTATCCGCAATTGCAGACCATAAGGCAAAAGGTTTCGGCATTAATAGACCGTAGTGAGTTCGATGCCAATCATATTGTATTATCATCCACTCACACACACGCAGGACCGGATGTGGTTGGACTTTGGGGCCCGGATGTTTTTCATTCCGGCGTTGACACGGCTTACATTCAATCGCTTACTGACATTGCCGCCGGACAGGTAGTTAAAGCGTGGAAAAGCAAAGTGGAAGTAAGCGCCGATTATATTACAACTACTCATGGAGAAACATGGGTACAAAACATCTCAGAACCTGCAGAACTCGACCGTTCTGTAACTGTTTTAAGATTTCGGGATGCAAATGAAGTTGTCATTGGTTCGTTAACCAATTTTGCCTGCCATCCAACATTTGTGGATGGTGTTCAAAACAAAGTGAGTGCTGATTATGTAGCAGGTTTGTACAGAAGATTAAATGCACAATGGGGAGGTACAAATTTGTTTTTACAGGGATCAATTGGTGGGTGGATACAACCTGAAGATGAACCAAAGACATTTGAACAGGCACTTTTCCGGGGAGAAGAATTAGGTGCAAAGATAATTGCAGGTTTTCAACACCCTTTTGTTATAAAGAATGATCGGGTTAATTACACCAGTAAGATTTTTGAGATGCCAGTTGAAAATGCGGGTTTTAAACAGCTTGCGGCGGCAGGTGTAATTACCCGAAACATGACGGAAGGGGTAATAACTGAAATTGCTGTTTTCAATATTGGAAATGCATGGTTTGCCACACATCCTGGCGAAACTGTACCTGCTATGGGCTTTGCCACCAAAGCATTGTTTCCAAATGACGGCCCCCAATTTGTATTGGGGCTTGGAATGGATGCTCTGGGATATATTGTTAAACCCTACTTTTTCAACCCAGAAAAAAAGATTCCACATTCAGAATATCTGTGCAGCATGTCTGTTGGAAAAGAAGCTTCCACTATTGTAATGAATGTAATAGAAGAATTGGTAAACAAAGCAAATTCTGAAGAATAGTATTTATTGCCCTTTTCTTAAATAACGCATCGCCAGCATACCGCCTGCAAGATCAATTGTGAAATGTATGCCCATTACTATATACAACGATTCACTGACGATGAAGATTAATCCGAGTAACATAGACAGGAGCAATATCTTCATCATTGCCTGCCAGCCCTGATAATAATGTGCGAGGCTGAAAAGGAAGGCAGGCGCAATGGCCGCAAGTATTGGCCAGCCACTACTCTGATTATATTGCGGTAGAAAATAAGTTACCATATATCCCCTGTACATGATCTCCTCGAATACACCCGCAGCAATACACATCACGATGTATGCAGGAATTTCCCTCATATGATGTGGCAGGAATGGTGTACTTGCATCTTGTTCGGTTTGTGTGTCCGGGTTTTTGACAGCTTTGCGCACCGCCCAAATTAAATCTGCTATATACAGTACGCCAAGCAGTACACTGATAGCAATAGCCCAGGTATTGCGCTCGCCACCAACCGGGGCTTTAAATCCCATAGCAGAAAAAGGTCGATCATATATCCACCAGGTAATAATTATAACTCCTGCCGCTAGGCCAAGGAAAAGACTGTTTGCCAGATAAAACCGTCTTCTGATGTTTTCGGTGAATTGAATTTCTTCAAAATTTTCACGACTTTTTACTCCCGAAAAAAAGGGGATAACAATGCCATATAAAAAAATCAGAATGTGGTCGGTAAGTACGGGGAAATTATTCATGGGGTAGTGGTTTCCTTACATCAAGTAGTTGCCTATGTATTGCAATCACCTGAGGTATCAGAAATTGGGTTTCATCGTTGTATATAACGTAATTGCATAGTCGTATCTTGTCTTCCTCGTTCATTTGGTTTGCCATTCTCTTCCTCACCAGATCTTCTGTCGTGTTATCCCGTTCCATGACTCTCCGGATGCGGATCGGTTCCGGTGTAAATACGCCGATAATAATGTCAAGGTCACTTACAGAGCCGCTTTCAAAAATAATTGCTGCCTCTTTAATTGCGTAATGACTATTTTGCCTGTTCATCCAAAGTTCAGCGTCGCTGATGGTGGCTGGATGAACAAGTCGATTTAATTCGTCTAATTTTTTTGTATCACTGAAAACCTTCGCAGCAATAAACTTTCTGTTAAGCTGGTCATCTTTATAAGCATGGTCTCCAAAAAGACCAATAATCGCTTGTTTTAAGGCAATATTTTCATTCATTAGCTTTTTTGCCGCTGCGTCAGCATAATAAACAGGTACGCCCAGCAATTCAAATATTGCTGCAACAGTCGATTTTCCAGAACCTATTCCTCCTGTTAACCCAACTTTAAGCACGATGAAGTGATTTAGTTCCTTAATGCATGAAACAAAAATCCGGATTTCTCAGTGAGTAAATCCGGACCTTTATCCTAAGCAACAAATCTTATTATTTAGAAGAGGTAGCTACTGCAGCTGGTTTATTCAGCTGATCGCTCCATTCCATACTGATAGCACTTTTTTCTATTTTCAAATAGCTGCCGGGGCTTACTTCAATATCAATTGTGCCGTCGTCATTAACTTTGTTCACACGGCCATGGATACCCGCAATGGTAACTATTTTAGCACCTTTCTCTAATTTCTCCTGGAATTGTTTCGCTTTCTTGGCTTTTTGTGCCTGCGGACGGATCATAAAAAAATAAAACACCAGAATCATACCTCCTAATAAAACCAACTGCATCACACCGGCGTTGGCAGGTGCTGATTGCAGTAAAAATGAAATTGAATACATGTTATTGTTGTTTATTAAAAATCGTCATTAAATATTTTCAACCACTTCCACATCAAAGTTGAGTGTACTCAGTCCGCCTGGTGTATTAGACTGTACAGTAATTGTTTTGTGGTTCGTTCCAATTCTTCCTGAACTATTGAATTCCGCTTTAATAACACCTTCTTCTCCGGGGGCTACAGGCCTTTCGGGTTTTTCAGCAACTGTACATCCGCACGAAACAATTACGCTGTTGATGACAAGCTGTTTATCTCCTGTATTTTTAAACCGGAAACTGATCTGAACTTTTTCACCATTTTTTATTTTACCAACAGATTTCACCGAATCAATCCATTGAATGGTGGTTTGGTTTTTTACATCATCAGCAGAGGGAGCATGTTGATCCAAAGCCGAAATGGTAGGGGGAGTAGTGGAAGCTGAATTTTTTTTTGAATTGAGCAGTAGAAAAGCTGCCAATAAAAATGCAACAAAAATGCCGATAGCTGCTTTCATATCTGTGTAATTATTGAAGCCGTCAAAGTTAAGGATTCACTGCTATTTTTTGTAATCAACTTTTGTCAGCTTTCCGTCCTGATCCAGTTCTTTATGAATACTGTCTAAAATTCCATTGACAAACTGTCCGCTCTGGGTAGTACTATAGTCTTTCGCCAGGTCAATATATTCATTAATAGTAACCTTGGTTGGTATGGTTTCAAAGAATAGCAATTCTGCCACTCCAAGGCGCATTAAAATCATATCTAAAACTGCTATTCTTTCCGAATCCCAGTTTTTCAGCTTTGGTTTGATCAGGTCAAGACAATATTCTTTTTTGTCAATGGCTGTTTTAAGAAGATCTCTGCCAAATTTTAGTTTTTCGGCGCTGATCAGCTGATCGAACTGATAAGATGATGGTTTGTGAAAAAAGTTCTGCATCATTTGCTGCATCATTTCAGCATCGTCGTCCCACGAAATGAAATGTTCTTCAAGCCATCCGATAAAGTCATCACTCGGTAACATCAGTTGGTTGAAAATAAGCTCTATGATTGCTTTTTCGTCTTTTTTATCACGCGAAGGTTTAGTGATATATTCCTGGTATTCTGCGGTCCCGGTAAGTTGATTATACAGTCTGCGGGTCATTTCAGGATTGTCGAGCTGCGAAACATGATGATCTTCTTTGGATTTGGCATAACCCGGAGCTTCGAATAATTGCCATAATAATGAGTTACCGGCTATTTTGATATTCACTTCCAGATCCTGCTGAGTAGGCAGATGCTTAGATGCCCTGGTCCGGGAATCTTTTTCGGCATATCTCGCCACTTCTCCAATAAAATAAACCAGATAAGTAAAAAGCCGACGGCTGAGATCAAACTGGCTTTCCAGCATTTTCAGGGCTTTTTCTATACCGATTGGTGGCTCGGTCGTTTCCACACTATAAAGGGTTTGCATCACTTTAACCCTGATATTTCTTCTGCTGATCATGATAAAGAACTGATTTGGCGCGCAAATATAGATCGAAATCCCACCACAATGTAAAATTAATCAGCGCGATGAAAATTTGACATAAAGTCACTCATTTTAACTGCCATCTTATAGCAAATAGCGAAAAAATTTCTTATTTCATGTCAAGTTTTCCCTGAAACAGTAAATGGTCCAATTTTAGTAACGTGTTTGCTCGCCTGTCATACCTACCATCTCATATTGGTAAATGCGGGTTCGCAGCATTTTTATTACTACCAATCAATCTAAATTAAAACAAACAAGCTATGGCTAAGAAGTTAAGCATTACCCCACTACACGACAGGGTAATCGTGAAACCAGCTCCTGCCGAAGAGAAAACAGCAGGAGGAATCATTATCCCGGATACAGCTAAAGAGAAACCCCAGCGTGGAACAGTAATCGCTGCCGGCCCTGGTAAAAAAGATGAGCCGATGTCTGTTAAAGCAGGTGATACTGTTTTATACGGTAAATATTCCGGAACTGAAATTGCAATTGAAGGTGCTGATTATCTCATTATGAGAGAATCAGATATCCTGGCTGTTGTTTAATCCCGGTTTTATAGTCCTGTCATTTATTTACAATTAAAAGAATTAAAATAATCTTTTATGTCAAAACAATTGTTTTTCAATATCGATGCCCGCAACAAGATGAAGAAAGGGGTTGATATCCTGGCTAACGCTGTTAAAGTAACACTAGGTCCCAAAGGCCGTAATGTTGTATTAGAGAAAAAATTTGGTTCACCTTCTGTTACAAAAGATGGTGTAACTGTAGCTAAAGAAATTGAACTGGAAGACCCAATTGAAAATATGGGTGCTCAGATGGTTAAAGAAGTTGCATCTAAAACTGCTGATGTAGCAGGTGATGGTACAACCACTGCTACTGTATTGGCTCAGTCTATTATCACAGAAGGTTTGAAAAACGTTGCTGCAGGTGCCAATCCAATGGACCTCAAACGTGGTATCGACAAAGCTGTTGAACTGGTTGTTGGCAGTTTGAAAAAACAGTCGCAGACAGTTGGAAATGATACTAAAAAAATCGAGCAGGTTGCTGCTATTTCTGCAAATAACGATGCGGAAATTGGTAAACTGATCGCTTCTGCCATGCAGAAAGTTGGTAAAGATGGTGTTATAACTGTTGAGGAAGCCCGTGGTACTGAAACCAGCATCGAGCTGGTGGAAGGTATGCAGTTCGATCGTGGTTATATTTCTCCGTACTTCGTTACCAATGCAGATAAAATGGAATGCGAACTGCAGAATCCTTTTATCCTGATCTATGATAAAAAAGTGTCTGCAATGAAAGACATTCTTCATATCCTCGAAAAAGTTGCTCAGCAGGGCGCGCCACTTGTGATCATTTCTGAAGATCTCGAAGGGGAAGCACTCGCAACCCTGGTTGTAAATAAACTCAGGGGAACTTTGAAAGTTGCGGCGGTTAAAGCTCCGGGCTTTGGTGATCGCAGAAAAGAAATGCTTCAGGATATCGCTATTCTTACAAAAGGATTGGTGATCAGCGAAGACCAGGGATACAAACTTGAAAACGCTGACCTTACTTATCTTGGCCGCGCTGAAAGAGTAACTATCGACAAAGACAATACAACTATCGTTGGTGGAAAAGGTAAAAAAGATGAAATCAACGCACGTATTGCACAGATCAAATCCCAGATTGAATCAACAACTTCTGATTACGATAAAGAAAAATTACAGGAACGCCTTGCTAAATTAAGCGGTGGTGTAGCTGTTCTGAATATCGGTGCTGCTACTGAAGTTGAAATGAAAGAGAAGAAAGATCGCGTAGACGATGCTTTGCATGCAACCCGCGCTGCTGTTGAAGAAGGTATCGTACCTGGCGGTGGTATTGCTTACATCCGCGCAATCGAATCTTTGGATAAAAAGAAAGGTGCCAACGAAGACGAAACAACAGGTATCGCTATCGTTCGCCGCGCTATTGAGGAACCACTTCGTATCATCGCAGCAAATGCAGGTGTTGAAGGTTCTATCGTTATCCAGAAAGTTAAAGAGGGTAAAGGTGATTATGGTTACAATGCCCGTACAGATGTATATGAAAAATTATTATCTGCAGGTGTAATTGATCCAACCAAAGTTAGCCGTGTTGCGCTTGAGCACGCAGCTTCAATTGCAGGTATGTTGCTCACCACTGAGTGTGTGATCGCAGAAAAACCTAAGAAAGAAGAAGCGGTTCATAACCATGGCGGTGGTGCTCCAGGAATGGGTGGAATGGATTATTAATCGCTGCCTTCTTAAGATACAGATCCCGTCTTGCCTCAGGCGAGACGGGATTTTTTATTTGGGAGCGAAATAGTAACTGTAGATATTCTCTTCGTTAAAATAGTTGCGCTCCTTTTTTGTAAAGACCAGTTTGTTCGTGATTTCTTTTATTTTGAAAGTTTGGGTATTAAAACCCATATAAATAGTAATTGATGAATCAGCTTCACTGGTTGCCCAGCCACCATTGTTAAGACTGGAAAAAACTGATTTACCTCCACCATTGCAGGAGTTTGCGCCGTCTTCGACTACAAAAGATCCATCAGCTCTGAATTTTATCAGATCATCCTTTTCACATTCGTAACGGGTACTCTCTGTAATTTCTGCAATTAAAGGATCAGGTAGTGTTTGCAGGAAAACACCATAGAGTTGCCATTCCACTTTGCCGAGTTTTTCTTTTAATGTATGTTCCGGCGTGTTCTCTTCTTTTTTGCAGGACAGAAAGCTCAATACTGCTAAAATCGACAGCATAGTTATTTTTCCGGGCATCATTTTATATTTTATTCGTGCAATCTTTGATGACAGGAGGGCACAATTGAATTCACCACAAACTGATCAAAAAAATGCAATATCTTAAGAAGAAAAACTATGGCCGATTTTGAGATTGACCAAGATATCTCAGTTGCGAAAACAATTCCTTCCGCTTTCTATACAAATCTAGATTATTTCGAAAAAGCACGTGAAAAGATTTTCGCTCCCTCATGGCAGTACATTGCAGACGCAGATGTGGTATCAAAGGCCGGAGCCTGTTTCCCATTTTCTTTACTGAAACCTTATATCGGCGAACCACTTTTACTGACAAGGGATAATGAAAATAAGCTCCATTGCCTTTCGAATGTTTGTACCCACCGGGGGAATATAATTGTTGACCAGCCCTGTGTTGCTGCGAACCTCAAATGCCGCTACCATGGCCGTCTTTTTTCAGTTGATGGAAAATATAAGTCGATGCCTGAATTTAAAGAAGTAAAAAACTTTCCCACGGCTGAAGATGATTTGGTTGAACTTCCGGTTTTTCAGTGGGGGAATCTTTTGTTTACCAGTTTACAACCTTCCATTCCTGCATCTGGTTTTTTGGGAGATATAATCAACAGGGTAGGTTGGCTTCCGATTGAAAAATTCAAAGCAAGGCCGGAGTTTTCAAAATCATATGTTGTGCATGCCAATTGGGCATTGTACTGCGAAAATTATCTTGAAGGTTTTCATATTCCTTTTGTACATGCCGGGTTAAATGCTGTAATAGATTACGGTAATTACACCACTGAAGTATTTCCATATTCTAATTTGCAGTTAGGTATTGCAAAGGATGATGAACTATGTTTTGAACTCCCATCAACTTCTCCGGACTATGGTAAAAAAGTGGCCGCTTATTACTTCTGGGTATTTCCGAATATGATGTTCAATTTTTATCCATGGGGACTATCGTTAAACATTGTAAGGCCTGTTTCAAAAGAAGAAACTGTAGTTGAGTTTTTAACTTTTGTATGGAAAGAAGAATTGTTTAATACCGGTGCGGGATCTGATCTTAACCAGGTTGAAATGGAAGATGAAGAAATAGTGGAAGCGGTGCAAACCGGTGTCCGGTCGCGATTTTATAAGCATGGGAGATATTCCGTTAACAGGGAACAGGGAACGCATCATTTTCACAGACTGATTGCGGCATTCATGAAATAGCACTTCATTCTGGTTTTATACAATAAGGTTTACTTGTTGATTAATTGGGTTTAATTGAAGATGATTGATACTGCCCCTTACAATTGAGTATTGAGCAAAGCAATAAGTGACCATGATATAAATGCCCGCGTTTTCAAAAGGGTGGGAAAATTTATTTATAGCCAATATTGAATCAGAAATTATAAAAGAGAAAGCACCTGCAATAAACCATGCAGCCGCAGGATGGTTGAGTTTCTTATACTGCCAAATCGCCATAGCAAACATCGTTCCTATAACCACGGCGTATACTACAACCGGTATTTTCATATTTCCAAGTGAAGACCATAATACATTAAGCAATTCGATAACGATTGCCGCAACGGGCAACAACATTATTGGTCTTTGCCGGAAGTAAGAGGGATGTAATGATTTAGTGTTAAAAAAGTAAACGATATATGTGACATGTGCCAACAAAAATGCGACCAGTCCAAAAATAAAAAAAACAGGCGCATATGGTTCCAGCATTAAGAGTGAATCACCAGCCCAGGAAAGAAGTAACGCTAAGAAAATTAAACGGGAATAAAAATTAAGCGGTTTGACTTCAATGTAAAATGCTGCGAGCAAAAGCGGCATTAATAATGGCTTGGTGAAATACCGTAAAGTATTATTGTTACTGATCACAACATATAAGTCGGCTATCACGGCAATAAAGAACAACAATGACAGCGCATTGAATTTTTTCATTACAGGCGATGGTTGAGTAAGTTAGAGCGATGCTATGCATCAGCCTGCTGTAAATGTAGAACTTCGCTGGTACAAAAATACTAACTGCAACGACTAGTTGGTTTCAACCCAGACTTTTTTTCCAAAAAAACGGCTGAGTGAATCGCGGTGTCGCGAGCTGTCTGACAAGGGAGCAAATACCGGTATGGCAAGTTTAAACTGGACGGAATCGGATGTGGACATCACAACTTTGTGGCCCCATTCTTTAAGATCTGCAAATCTTTTGTAAGCTCTGTTTTTACCCGCTATTTCTAAAACCAGTTTAAAATTTTCAATCGTAGATGTGGGTAAAACGGAAAGTGTATCCTGAATTGTAACAGTTTGCCGGGGCTCGGGATTTTCTAAGGTATCAGAAATTGTATTGATCAAAGGTGAGTCTAAAGGTGGTGAGGATAACACCAGTGCTCCGGTATTTTCTTTGACTATATTTTCATCCTTTATACTTTGGTTGTAGAAGAAAAATGATACGTATGCAATCAGGCCTAAACCCGCAAGTAATAACGTAAACATAATGACTTTAGAACCGCTGGCGGTGGAAGTAGTTTCCGCAGGGTGCATATAGTCATCATCAAATTGGATACCATCATTTGATTTTGGCTTATTGAATTTTTTCCCCTGCATCTCATCATTGTCTGCAGGCCCAAATTCATCCTGCACAAATTCTATTTGATTATGTATGTCGCGTTGTAGTACACCAACGCCATCCAATACAAATGGCTTACTGATATTCATTAATTGTTTACCCGTTTCAATGAATGATTCTATATCAGAAGTGGCCAACGGTTTTATTTTCCCTGTTTCTTTTGAAATATAGGCGATAAAAGCCTCGTCGGCAGGTGCTTTCTTGTCGTGGATAAATGTAATAATACCCGGGCTTACAGGCATGTCGCGACGCGGACTAATAACAGGTTGTTGAGTGGTTTCTTCCAATAAAACAGTGCCCAGGCCCTGTAAAACAAGGCGCTTGTTCTTTAATAAATATGGGTATAAAAGTTGGGCTACTTTCAAAGTCTGGGTTTTTAATCAGGATATGAATCGGCCTGGATCATCCAGATAACGACGATCCAGGCCCGAATATTTTATAATCGTATATAAATCACAACCTTAGTGTATTATTCCGTGGGAATACTCCGAATGCTTAATTTTGCACCCTGTTATGATTACTACGGAGGAACAGAAATTTATTGAGTACTGGGAATCAAACCGGGATAAACAGAAGAAACTGTTTTATCAACTTTTAATTGGCCTTCCGCTGGGTTTGTTATTTGCCATACCCATATTAATAAATTTCTTCATGGGCCGATTCTGGTATAAACGGGCCGATTCTGTTGGCGTGAGCCAGTTTAATCCAATGGTGTTAGTTGTGGCTGTTGTATTGATTGCTGTCTTCATTGGGGTTTTCAATAAGAAGTTCAAATGGGATCAAAATGAGCAGTTTTACCTCGAGCTTAAGGCGAAAGAGAAATTGTCGACCGATCTAAAAGATAAAGAGATTTAGATTTTATGATTTCCTTACCATATTCTGTGTCTAAAATTTTGTCATTTATTCAATTTTGCAAGAATTCTAAAAATCTACCTTACATGCGTACATCGTTGTTATTAAGTGCTATTGTGTTTTCTTTGGTGTTTTCAGGTTGTATGAAAGATAACAGCCCAAGTGAATGTCCCTATTCAATAAATAATGTACCCGTTCCTGATGCAGAAGTGACAGCAGTTCAAGATTTTGTTTCATTTAATAGTGCATATAGCGGTGCAGTGAAAGACAATGCTGGCTTTTACTACATTATTGAATCTCTGGGTACCGGTGAAACGCCTTATTCTCTTTGTAATAACATTTCAGTTTCATACAAAGGCAAATTAACTAATGGTACTGTATTCGATCAAACCACCACTAATCCTGCCAGCTTTGTATTAGGGCAATTGATTGAAGGATGGAGAAGAGGGCTGCCACTGATCAAAGAAGGTGGTAAAATTATACTGATTCTGCCACCCACATTAGCCTACGGCAATAATGAAATAAAAGATCCTCAAACCGGAGTAGTAAGAATTCCTGCCAATTCAATCCTGATTTTTGAACTTGAGCTGAAAGACATATTATAATTTCATTTAAAATATAGGAAGGCTCGCTGTATTTATGCGGCGGCCTTTTTATTTTTACATAAATCTCTTCCATTGCATTACGAAGCTATTTCAGTATTTGACATGTTTAAAATTGGTGTGGGCCCATCCAGTTCACATACTTTAGGACCATGGAAAGCGGCGATATGGTTTTGTAATAAGTTGAAGGAAAACGGCAAGATCAATTTTGTAAAAGATTTGAATATCCTTTTATATGGATCTCTCGCAAAAACTGGTATTGGACATGGAACAGATATCGCTGTTCAGCTGGGTTTGTTAGGTGAAAATCCAGAGACATTTGATGTTGAGGCAATTAATGCTACAATAACAACAATAAAAAGCGAAAAGAAGCTAAAGCTTTCGGGTGAAAAGGAACTCATCTTTGACCCTGTTCTCAACATCCATTTTTTGTATAACGAGTCGCTTCCCTTTCATCCAAACGCACTTAGTTTTTTAGTGAATCTGGAAAATGGGGAGTCGATTGCCGAAACTTATTATTCCGTCGGTGGCGGGTTTGTTCAGCAGGAGGGACATCGGACTGACAGCAAACAGGGGGTGTCGCTGCCTTTCCCGATAGATACTGCCGACGATCTATTGCATTGGTGTATGAAAACGGGTCTCGGCATCAGCGAAGTGGTTGCAGAAAACGAGCTTTCCTGGCGGCCTGAAAACGAAACCCGGGAGGGTTTGATTAGAATCTGGAACACTATGAAAGCCTGTATTTATAAAGGTTGCCATACACCGGGTTTGTTACCAGGCGGGTTAAACGTAAAAAGAAGAGCCGCCGATTTAAACAAAAGACTTACAGCAGGGCGAAGATATAGCGACTATGCGGCATGGGTAGCTACAATAAGGCAGGGAGGTAATGATTTCAGGTATACGATTGATTGGGTAAGTTGTTTTGCCCTGGCAGTAAATGAAGAGAACGCATCGTTTGGGAGGGTGGTTACTGCCCCTACCAATGGTGCCGCAGGTGTTATCCCCGCGGTTTTACAATATTTTATTTGCTTTTGTGACGGGCATCATCAAGATAAAATTCTCAATTTTCTTCTCACCGCATCTGAAATAGGAAGCATTTTCAAAAAGGGATCAACCATTTCAGCTGCTATGGGTGGGTGCCAGGCTGAAATCGGCGTTTCTTCGGCGATGTCGGCAGCAGCTCTTACAGAAGCTTTAGGAGGTAGTCAACGACAAGCTTTAATGGCAGCCGAAATTGCTATGGAGCATCATTTGGGTCTCACTTGCGATCCTATCGCCGGACTGGTTCAGGTGCCCTGTATTGAAAGAAATACGATGGGTGCCATAAAAGCTATTACCGCTGCACAACTGGCACTGCAAAGCTCACCTGATTATGCTAAAGTTTCATTGGATAATGTAATAAAAACCATGTGGGAAACAGCAAAAGATATGAATGGGAAGTACAAAGAGACCTCTGACGGCGGACTCGCACTTCATATTCCATTATCATTGAGTGAATGTTGATTATTTTTTTTAAAAAATCTCATTTTCGCGAAACAAATTTGCTTGTAATTTGTAATTAGTCAGATTCTGATCCGAAAGCGGAAATCTAGATTTTTTTGAACTTTCTTTGAATAAAAAAGGGGCTTGTTCATGACGGAGACACCAACAGCGGTAGCGGTTAAAAGTCCATTACGCAGAATTTTTGAGATCTTAAGACTGGAAAAAAGGGAGATAAGCTCTGTATATTTTTATGCTGCGTTAAACGGGTTGATACAACTTTCCCTTCCATTGGGAATTCAAAGTATCATAAGTTTTGTACTTGGCGGATCGATCTCAACATCACTGGTCATACTGATCATACTTGTCGTATTAGGTGTTTTAATGAACGGATTAATTTCTGTAAACCAGATGAAACTTATCGAGAAGGTTCAACAGAAAATTTTTGTTCGGTATTCGTTAGAATATGCTCACCGCATTCCCAAACTTGAACTAACCAGCGTCGACAGCTATTATCTGCCAGAGTTGGTTAATAGATTTTTTGATACCATTTCACTGCAGAAGGGTATTTCAAAATTATTGCTTGATTTTCCGACGGCAACCATTCAAATTGTTTTCGGGTTATTACTTTTATCTTTCTATCATCCCATATTTATTGTTTTTTCGGTGTTGTTGATATCTATCGTTTATATCATCATGTACTACACCGGAGCAAGAGGATTAGAAACTTCACTTACTGAAAGTGCATATAAGTATCGGGTAGCAGGTTGGTTGGAAGAATTAGCGAGGGTAGTACGTTCATTTAAATTTTCGAAAGGGAGCAACCTCAACATTAAGCGCACTGATACTTTGGTGAATGGCTACCTGAAAGCAAGAACAAATCATTTTCACATACTGCTTTTGCAATATTGGACGTTGATCGGCTTTAAGGTGCTGATCACTGCGGCAATGCTGATTGTGGGGAGTGTGTTATTAATTGATCAGCAGTTGAATCTGGGCCAATTTATTGCAGCAGAAATCGTAATTCTTCTGGTACTGAATTCTGTTGAAAAATTAATCATCAATCTTGACAAGGTTTATGACGTACTTACTGCCGTCGATAAACTTAGTAAAGTGACCGATAAGCCACTTGAAAAAGAAGGAGATCTATATTTTAATGGTGGGGACAATCCAATAAAAGTGGAATTAAATGAATTGAATTTTGGATACAACGGAAAAGCTATAATCAGAAACATAAGCTTCGTGGCTGAACCCGGCAGCAAGAATTTAATTATCGGCGCTGATGGTTCGGGAAAGTCAACATTGCTGAGGGTATTGAGTGGTGCATATGGAAACTACAGTGGAGGGTTTTTACTCAATAATATTCCTGTTAGAAATTATCAGCACGAAAGTTATCGGAAACGAACAGGTATTTTATTAAGTCAGCAGGATATATTCTTTGGAAGTCTGTTGGAAAATATCACTATGGGTGATGAAAATATCAGACCTGAACATATAATGGAGTTAGCTTCAGCCATTGGATTGGAAGATTTCTTATTGGAAAACGGATTTGCAACAATTTTGGATCCTGCAGGTAAAAGATTATCTCGTTCTGTGATCCAAAAAATTCTATTGTTGCGTGCTTTAATTAATGACCCCGGTTTATTATTACTGGAGCAGCCCTGGAGAGAATTTGAACCTTTAACGAAAAAGAAAATAATTGACTATCTCCTTAATGATAAAAAGGTTACAGTTATTGCAGAATCGAATGATCTGTCAATAGCACCTCTTTTCGATAATATCCTTTACATGGAAGATGGTCAACTTACCTATTTTGGAAAGTTTGATCCGGAAATTATTAAACCTATCCAATAAATATGGCAACAGATTTTATCAATCGGGATATGGAAACGCAGTGCCGTGAATTGGATATTACCGCCTATGACAATATTTACATGATAAATCGTCATAGTAATATTCGTAAGTGGATCGTAGGATTGGTGATAGGTATTTTGCTGATTTTATTTTTACCGTGGACACAGAATATTCGGGCGAGGGGTGTGGTTACTACTTTAAAACAGGAGCAGCGTCCCCAGGAATTGAATAGTATCATCCCTGGTCGGGTTGTGAAATGGCATATCAAGGAAGGTGATTTTGTAAAAGCCGGAGATACTATTGTACTGATCGCTGAGGTGAAGGATGATTATCTCGATCCACAATTGTTGAAAAGAACAGAAGAACAGCTTACTGCAAAATCTCAGGCAGTGGAAAGCTATAAAAGCAAGGCTTCCTCCACAGCCCAGCAAATTGAAGCTTTAAGACAGGCGCTTGATCTCAAATTGCTGGACATGGATAATAAGATCAATCAGCAGTTGATGAAAATCCGCAGCGACAGCATGGAATTAATGGCCGCAATGAATGATTTGTCAATCAAAACAGAACAGTTCAGAAGGCAAAAAGTAATGTATGATTCAGGACTTGCTTCTTTAGTACAACTGGAGCAGCGTAACCAGGCCTTCCAGGAATCTTCAGCAAAAAAAATAAGTGCAGAAATAAAATACAATAATGCGCGACAGGAATATTCCAGATTAAGAATTGAGAGAAACGGAGAGATGCAATCGTATATAGAAAAGATTTCTAAAGCGGAAGGAGATAGGTTTCAATCATTGTCACAAATACAAACTGGTGAAGGCGAAATTGCGAAACTTCAAAATCAGTATTCAAATTATAATATTCGAAGTGGGTTATATACTATCAGGGCCCCTCAGGGCGGACAAATAGTGAAAGCAAAGAAAGCTGGTATCGGTGAGATGTTAAAAGAGGGGGATATGATTGTTGAAATTGTTCCAGTTGATATTGATTATGCTATTGAAATGTTCGTTAGGCCGGTGGATTTACCGTTATTGGAGAAAGGGCAGCATGTGAGATTGTTATTTGATGGATTTCCGGCTATTGTGTTCAGCGGATGGCCTCAGGCATCATATGGCACATTTGTTGGATCTATTGCCGCCGTAGAAACTTCTCTTAGCGATAACGGTTTATTCAGGGTTTTAATCAAAGAAGATTCTTCGTATAAACCATGGCCAAAGGCGCTTAGTATGGGCACTGGTGCGCAGGGTATAGCACTATTAAAAGACGTTCCCATCTGGTACGAATTATGGCGGAATATTAATGGATTCCCGCCGGAATATTACAAAACTTCTACTGACCCTAAAAAAACAACAGTAGATAATCAGAACAAATGAAGTTGATGCCGCAAATAAGGATAGTTCCTGTTATACTGTCGTACTTATTTGTTTTCGCCTTTAATGGCAAAACACAAACGCAGGTATTACCCGATTCTCTTTTGTACCTCAGCCAATCAGCATTTTTAAACATTGTAAGGTCCTTTCATCCAGTGGCCAAGCAGGCAAATCTTTTAGTTGATCGGGCGGCAGCAGAACTGATTGCTGCAAGAGCTGGTTTTGATCCGGTCATTTATGCGGATGCGGAAAGAAAAACTTTTGACGGTAAAAATTACTACAACTGGTTTAATCCTGAATTAAAAATACCGACCTGGTATGGAATAGAATTCAAGGCTGGGCTTGAAGAAAATTATGGGGACAATCTGAATAATTCGGTAACGCCAGGTAAGTCAAGTTATTTGGGGGTTTCGGTTCCATTGGCGAGAAATTTATTAATGGATAAACGAAGGGCGGTTCTTCAACAGGCAAGGATCTTTAGAGAACAGAGTAAAGCTGAAAGGTTGCAAATTGTAAATGATTTATTGGCGGAATCAATCGATGCTTATTGGAATTGGGTGACAGAGTATATGATTTATCAGATTATGAAGGATGCAATTTCAATCAACAAGGATAGATATCGCTTAATCAGGATTGGTTATGAGCAGGGTGACCGGCCGGCGATAGACACTACCGAAGCTTTGGCACAATTGCAGTCATTTGAAATGGCGAGGAATGATGCATGGGTCGGATTTAGAAATGCGGGACTCGAATTGTCAAATTACATGTGGACAGTGGGTGACAGTTCATATTTTATTCCACCCCAGGTCGTACCTGATTCTTCATGGAACAAAGCTCAAATATCATCTATCGCATTACCCTTGATAGAAGACCTTGAACAAATTACTTTAAGTGAACATCCGAAATTGAAGCAATTTGATTTTAAACTGCAGATACTTGAAATAGATAGAAAATTAAAGTTTCAGGAACTATTGCCGATGGTGAACCTGAATTATAATTTATTGAACAGTGGGTATAATGTTTTAAAAGGTGCATCCATGGGTTTTTATGAGAATAATTACAAATTTGGTTTCAACATCGGTATGCCACTTCGTTTATCGCAGGGGCGGGGACAATACCGTGCAGCTAAAATAAAAATCAGTGAAACCAATCTGGACCTTGCACAAACACGACTGGTGTTAGTGAATAAGGTGAGATATAATTTTAATAATCTTGCCAACCTTCAAACACAGGTAGCATTAGCCGAAAGCAATCTGGACAATTATCAGCGTCTTTTTCGCGGAGAAGAAACCAGGTTTCGTGTGGGCGAGAGTTCACTTTTTTTATTAAATACACGCGAGAACAAAGTTTTAGAGGCAAGGCAGAAATTAGCTGAGCTTAAAACTAAGTTTTTCAATACATATATTGGGCTGCAGGCGGCTACCGGTCAGTTGCGCTAAACTCACGCATTTAATTTAATGACTCTCTGGAGGCTGCTTCATTACTACTATAGTCTCTTATTTCATTGTATAAGGTATCACGTTCCACTGGTTGACGTCCGGCTTGTTTAATCAGCGCAACCAGTTCTGAAGTAGACATAGATGGATTTTGTTCTTCACTTCCTGCCATACTGTAAATTTTTGTGGAATCGTCGATCGTTCCATCCATGTCATTCACTCCGAAAGAAAGGGTAAGCTGTGCATTTTGACGACCAAGCATTGGCCAGTATGCCTTGAGGTGTGGGAAGTTATCCATGAATATCCGTGATACAGCATACATTTTCATATCCTCAATTGTGGTGGTTTCAGTTATATGGCTCATTTCGTTATCATGATTTCTGAATTTGAGAGGAATAAAAGTGTTGAAACCTTTCGTTTCATCCTGCAGGTTTCGCAGCTGGCTCATGTGATCGATACGGTGATGGTATTTCTCAATATGCCCATATAGCAGCGTCGCATTGCTATGCATTCCCAACTTGTGTGCTGTTGCATGAATATCAAGCCACCCCTCTCCGTCAACTTTGTCTGCACATATCTGGTTTCTGATTTCAGCATCAAAAATTTCTGCACCACCACCAGGTAAAGAATCAAGCCCGGCTTCATGCAATAGTTTCATACCGTCGTACCTGGACAGCTTTGCTTTCCTGAACATATAGTCAAGTTCAACTGCAGTAAATCCTTTGATATGCAAATCCGGCCGGAGAGATTTAATTTTTTGCAGCAGCTCAGCGAAATAATAAATGTCCATTTTCGGATGTACTCCGCCAACAATATGAACCTCGGTGATAGGTTGTCCATCGTAAGCTCTCACTTTATCCAGCATTTGATCCATACTCAATTCCCAGCCCTCCTCGCGTTTTGCGTAAAGTTTCGAATAAGAACAAAATTTACAGGAGAATACACATACGTTAGTAGGTTCGATATGAAAATTGCGGTTGAAATAAGTTTTGTTGCCGTGTTTTTGTTCGCGGATGAAGTTTGCAAGATGACCGGCAAATGCCATAGGCGCTTTTTCGAAAAGAGTAATCCCTTCAGTTTCATTTATCCTTTCTCCATTCCGCACTTTTTCACCGATTCTTTTTAAGTCTGCCGAAATGGTTGATCCTGTTAACAAAGTTGTTTCGTTCTGCACTTTCATACCGTTATAACGTTTCTGCAAAATTATGGTTTAAACAGGTGTCAGACACCTCGAAGCGTATTGTATGATCAAATCCTGCGAAGGTGTCTGACACCTAAGGCGATAGCAAAATTTTCGATTTTATTTTTAAAGGCAAAGGTTATTTTCACTTATGGGTATGAGTTTTTCTCATGAAAATAGGAGGATTTGCATTTGTAATGAATACATGTTAAGAGAATGTGCATGTCGTTGATCAGGAGAGTGCGCCGGCGATACAGGCACACATCAAACAGGCAATGGTACCGCCAAGCAGCGCTTTCATACCTAATTCGGTAAGGTTGCGACGTTGGTTAGGTGCAAGCTGACTTATTCCTCCGATCTGAATTCCTATGGAAGCGAAGTTGGCAAAACCACAAAGGGCATATGTAGTAATTAGAATGGATTTAGGATCAACTATTGATCCATTGGATTTCATACCGCCGAATGAGATATACGCCTGAAACTCATTTATTACAGTCTTTTCCCCAAGCAGTTGACCCACCTGTACCATTTCATTGCCATTTACACCAATCATCCAGGCAACTGGGGCAAAGAGATATCCAAGAATCATCTGGAACGACAGACTATCATAACGACCATTACTGAATTCTTTAACCGCGCTGTTTAATCCCGTATGATATCCGATAGATCCGAGGATATAATTGAGCACGTACATTAGTGAAGTAAAAACAATCAGCATTGCACCGACGTTTACAGCCAATTTTAATCCATCTGTCGTGCCGAGTGAAATTGCATCAAGTGTATTGTCTCCAAGCTTTTCTTTATTGATTCGTATTGTTTTGTCAATTTCTTCTGTTTGGGGAAACAACATTTTGGCACACACGATCGCGGCAGGTGCGCTCATAATCGACTGGCTGAGTAAATGCAGTGCAAAATACTTTTGCTGAATGATATCTGTTCCGCCCAGAAAGCCTACGTAAGCAGCCATAACGCTACCGGCAGTATTAGCCATGCCGCCCACCATTATACAGAGGATTTCGCTTCGGTTCATTTTTTCAAGGAAAGGCCGTATCATCAGCGGAGCTTCAGTTTGACCGAGGAAAATATTTGCGGCGGTTGAAACGCTTTCTGCACCGGAAACCTTCAACTTGCTCAATAATAAAGCAAAGAAATAAACCACTTTCTGAAGTAGTCCAAGATAATAAAGCAAAGCAGACAAAGCTGCAAAGAAGATAATATTGGGCAGTACCTGAATTGCAAAAACATAGGCCCAGCTACCTGATGCATCAGCAAGGTTGCCGAAGAAAAATTCGATGCCTTTATGGCTTAAATTGATAAGATCTACAAACTTGTCTGAAGTCCATTGGATCAGCATTCTGAACACATTGTATTTGCCATCTGACAGTACGCCCAAAGCGAATGCAATCTGCGCAACAACTCCAATGCTGACCAGGCGCCAGTTAATTGCTTTCCTGTTATTGCTAAAGAGATAACATAATCCCAATAGAAATACCATTCCCAATAACCCACGCCCGAGGCTCATCCAATTAAGCAGCATGAAATAATTTCGGTTTAACTAGCAATATACAATTTATACAAATGTGAGCAGCTGAGGATAAGACGGATTCGGTCAATCTATCTGAAGAAAATTGAAATTCCAACTGCTTTGAATTATCTTTTAAACTTTGATAAAACCAATTCAAATAAACTATCAATATCAGGTGAAACTTTGAACTTTAAAATTAAACCGCTGTAAATGCCAATGAATATTGTTGACCGGATTGCAATGTCAATAAAAATGTTTCCGGTTAAAGGAATAAAATAGATGATGGCTAATGCTACAAGGCCTATACCAAGCGCTATAAGATTATTCCATGAAAAAGGTTGCAGTTTAAAAATACGGTATATCATTAAAAAGCGGAGTCCATTGAAGACAGTCAGCGCAATAAGGTTTCCCCAGGCTGGGCCCATGATACCTAATCTTTTCGTTAACCAATAATTCAGAGGGATACTGAGGGCGACTAACAGCATATTGGTTAAAAACTCAAGTTTCCAGAATTTTGACAGCAGCAGAATTTGAGTATTAAGTCCGGTAGCCAAATCAATCAATTTTGCAATTCCACTTATCAGCACAATCATACCTAATGCCTGATAGGCTGGCCCCAGAAATGTGACTGCATCTCCGACATTTATTAATACCAATCCAAAAATCCCCAGCCCCGCGATGAGTAAATTAAGGGAGGTTTTTTTGTACAGGGTATCTATGCTGACAATATTTCTGTTTCTCCAGGCTTCTGCGATAAATGGTGTTGAGATGGATATCAGGCTGCGTTGAGGTACCTCCATTACGGTAACAAGGTATGTTGCGATAGTGAAGACTGCGGCATCAGCCAGCCCTCCGGGCGACTGACTGGCAATAATGATAGTGTCGTTGGTGCGGGCGATGATGTTTAATAGTGATCCACCAAAAACAAACGCCGCAAAAGCGAACATTTTACTTTTCAGTCGTTTTGTAACATGACTGGCTTTCGGGTGAATCGGAAAATTATTATCCCTGGACAAACTATAAACAAAAATCAAAACAGGAATGGCAAAAACGTAGGCATACAATGTGATGAACACATCGAAATTAAAAACTTTAAAAATGAACAGAATGATCAGGAGGCTGGTGAATAATCTGAAAGAAAATTCCTTTAGCGCATTAGACAAAACTGTCTTCATTTTACTCCAGGCATGGGCTTCAAAAAAACTAAAAAAGACCAGGCAGATTGTAAACGGATACACAAGGTCAAAGTAGTCAACAAAAAGGGGCGACCGTGCGCCGAACTTCTTAATAATGAAGGGTTTAAAGTGAGGTAGAATGATTAAAAGCAGTGCGCATCCGATAAAACAAAGCATAAGGGTAAGGAACGGAAGATCATTTTTATTTTTTGGCAGATAGGCACTGTAAAATGGAAAAAATTTCAGGATGATGGGGATACTGCCAAGGGTACATGCAGTGGAAAATAAGAGAGCAACATCCAGTATGATTCTGGTAAGCCCAATTTCTTCAGGGGTAAAATATTTAGGAAAAAGAATTAGTATGTTGACTGCGCCGATGGC
>JANPJC010000205.1:0-12412 GCA_031425315.1 Chitinophagales bacterium | reverse complement strand
CGATCAAAAAATTGAATTTGCAAAAATGGTTGATGCCTATAAGGCAAAGGATTTGGTAGCAATGCAAAAGATGATCAGTTCATCGCCTGATATGGCCGGCTTTGAAGATATACTACTGGTAAACAGAAATAAAAACTGGATCCCGATAATGGAAAAAAACATGTCGCAGCAGAGTACTTTTTTTGCTGTTGGTGCAGGTCATTTGCCCGGTGATGATGGGGTGATAGATTTATTACGTAAAGCAGGATATCAGGTAAACCCGTTAGAATAGGCTATACTCTTAACAAAATGAGGAAAAAACATTTTAACAGGGTGCATTTGTCCTTGAATGCCAATCATTCCTTTGTTAATTTCGTTTTCTCATGCATAATGATCCTGAAAATATACATTTTGAGCTGGCTCAGAAATTTGTGAGTCAAACAGATCGCAATATCTTTATCACCGGCAGAGCGGGAACAGGAAAAACAACTTTTCTCAAATCCATTAAGGAAAAGGGATTAAAAAAAATGGCGGTAGTGGCGCCAACCGGTGTTGCTGCTATCAATGCAGGCGGCGTCACCATTCACTCTCTTTTTCAGCTGGCTCCCGGAACCTTCGTACCAGGTAACTATCAGGGTTGGCTCCATGCCGACTTCAGGGTATTTAACAAAGATTCCCTGCTGAAAAGTATCAGGTATAATAAGGCGAAGAGAGATCTGTTAAAGGAGCTCGAACTGCTTGTTATTGATGAAGTGTCGATGGTAAAAGCTGATACAATTGATGCGGTAGATACCATTCTGCGTTGGATCAGGTCGGCACCACATCAAGCATTTGGTGGTGTCCAGGTACTGTTTATTGGAGACCTTTTTCAGCTTCCCCCGGTAATGCCGGATGACGAATGGGAAATATTAAAATCATATTATCAAAGCCCATTCTTTTTTGACGCACAGGTCATTCAAAAAAATCAACCGATATGTATTGAATTGCAAAAAATTTATCGTCAGAAAGACGATGAATTTATCATCCTGTTAAATGCAGTAAGAAATAATATCACTTCAAAAAATCAACTTGATTTTCTCAACCGTTTCTATCAGCCTTTATTTAAAGCGGATGATGGAGAAACATATATTACGCTCACTACCCATAATGCAAAAGCTGATGTGATCAATCAACGTGCATTACAGGAATTGAAAAATACTGCCCGATATTTTCATGCTGCGATAACTGGAGAATTCCCTCCGCGTTCTTTTCCGGTTGACGAAATTCTGTGCCTTAAAGAAGGGGCACAGATTATGTTTACAAAAAATGATAAAGGAGAAGCCAGAAGATATTATAATGGAAAGATAGGTACTGTAATAAGGATTGATGATGAAGAAAAAATATTTATCCGATTTGAAGGCGAAGCTGATGAATTTGAATTGGAGACTGAAACCTGGCTAAACATCCGATACCAGTTAAATAAAGAAAAGAATATCATCGAAGAGGAAGAACTTGGAAGTTTCACACAATATCCGGTGAGATTAGCATGGGCCATTACTATTCATAAAAGCCAGGGATTAACTTTCGAGAAAGCGATCATCGATGCGGGCGAATCATTTTCTCCCGGGCAGGTATACGTTGCGTTAAGCAGGTTAACCAGTCTCGATAAACTGGTGCTGCACTCCAGAATACACCCCGGCAGTATTTCCACTGATGTAAGAGTGATTCGGTTCTCTGAACAAAAATCAGATGAAGAGATTTTATATGATCAGTTAACCAAAGGCCAGAATTTATATGTCCGTAAAAACCTGATCAATAGTTTCAGTATGCTCAAGCTCTATGAAGATACTGTGGATATACACAAAGAGATGGCAGATAGGGGACTGATCGATGAAGATGAAATTTTCAAATGGACCGGGACGCTGATAAAATTGCTGGATGAAAAAAAAGAGGTAAGTGAAAAGTTTATGCTGCAACTAGATCGTGTAATGGCTCCGGAGGGAGAACTTGACATAGCGCTGATAAAAAATAGAATTTCGGCTGCCAAAGATTGGTTTTCTCTATTTCTCACAACATTCAGGAATGAAGTCGAAGAAAATGTAAAAAAGTTTTCCTCAAATAAAATTGCTAAAAAACATATCCCTTCTTTTAAGCATTTGCTGATTTCAGTATCAATCAAAGAAAAGCAAATTCAACAATCGTTAAATATTGTCGATGCAATGATTAATGGAAAACAAAGAGAAGAAATCTTAGAAATTTCCGGGCAAAGAATAGTTCCTGATAATATCTCTGGTTTCGGCTATTCGTCAACGTTAAAGGAAAAAAATACCGGTGATAAAACTCATTCTGGTTCTATCAGTTTACGGATGTACAGGGAGGGGAAGCCGGTTAATGAAATCGCTGCAGAACGTAACCTGGCCATTTCAACCATAGAGGGTCATTTGGTTGCTTTCATTGAAACCGGTGAAATCAAATTGGAAGAACTGGTTGCTGAAGAAAAAATTCCATTTATAACTGAGGCGATGAATAAAATAGAGGGGAATTCAATGAAGTCTGTGAAAGAAATACTAGGTGATGAATACTCTTATGCTGAAATCAGGGCAGTATATACACATATGAAATCAATGCTTTCGCAGGAAAATCTTCCCATGGACAGCAAGGTCTGAATTTAAGCTATCAAAGTTTCAACTTCTTTACTTCGGGGATATTAGTGTTATTATCGGTGAGATTGAATTCTTCTCCAACGCGTTTATTTTGTTGCATGATGTTAAAACAAGACGATAGCTGTTAACAATCTTCTCCATTTATCCATAACAATTACCACAGGTGTGAAACCTATAGCTGTATTGGTTTTTAATGGGGCTGCTGTGTAACATCTTTATTTGTCTTGCGTCTATATATGTACAAGCAAGGAAAAGATAAGACTAAACGAACGGAAATGAAACAGGCAGGACTAATTAACAGGATGCACAAAGGGTTGCGAACCTGGCTATTTGAAACGGGAATTAAAATTCAGGAAACTGATTTTTTACAGACAGAAGAAGGAAAAGATTTAGCGGACGACTTAAGAAAAATAATATTGGTGATTGAAAGGAAATCGACAATAGATGAAACATTTGTATTTCCCGTTCTGGTTAGGCAGGCGCCCTTTTTTGTAAACTTAATGGATACAGAAAATCGGAAGATTCGGACTATTACGGATCAGCTTCGGGGTTTTATTGGTTATTATATTGAACCCGGAACAGATGCTTATCACAATGCAACATGCTTCAGTATTCAGCAGGTTTATAATGAATTGATGAGCGCCGTTTTAATGTATATGAGCAGGATGGAATTAATGCTGAAAGAGCTTGACTCTGCATCTGGTGAAGGAATTATGAATGAACTCGAGGAAGCATTGCTGTTGAATCTGGATTTTAGCAATATCGTTATGCCTAAAGAATGGATTTTTAAAAGCATGGGTGACAATGAGTTGGATCACTTTCTAGCCAAGGGTAGCGTTGTAAAAAATACATGGCTCAATTCGGAATTGAATAAAATAGCGCGGAGTCGGTCATTTGGCAAGGAAAATAGCCAGGCCCGTGTTTTCATGAAAATGGCTGCTGCTTAACGTGATGAGTGAATATTTAAAAAAAGCCGGAAGAAAAATCTTCCGGCTTTTTTATTATCTAAGACTTAGGCCATTTGTCAACTTTGTTTTGAATTGGTTTTACTGTCCTTAAAAAAGCATATATCGCTTTAAGGTCGGATTCCTTCATACCTGCATAATAAGTCCATGGCATTACAGAGTTTGCTTTACCGGGTATTTCTCCTTTAGCAGCGCGTTCTGCGTTTTGCTTGAATTTCTGCAAAAAATTTTCTTCTGTCCAGCTTCCAATTCCGGTGGCAGAATCGGGAGTAATGTTAGGGGAGAATACGGTAAATCCTTCGTAAGAAAATTTATTTCCTCCTGCTACAAGCCTTGTAAAGTCTGGCGCACCCTTTTCTCTGGGAGTATGGCAATCAGAACAGGATGCCGCAGTAAACAGATAGGCACCATATTTCACAGGATCTGAAGGGTCCGGAACGGGATTCTTTTCCAAATCCACAGGTGGTAAAGGTGGAACAGCAGCGGAGATGGGAATAAATAACTTTCGGGCAGGAACCTGGTTTTCAATCGGAGTAAGGGTTCTGATATATGCTACAATGTCGAGGACATCCTGCTTTGGCAATCTTGAATAAGCCATGTATGGCATAAGCGGAAACAGGGTGTCGCCGTCTTTATTCACGCCTTCAGTTATTGCTCTGATAATTTCGCCGTCCGTCCAGTCTTTTAATGCTGCGGGGGTAATATTTTTCGCATAGATTTCGCCGGGCAACCCTAACTCTGCACCAAATTTTTCGCCTCCTTTTCCTTCACTTCCATGAATTACCGGTCCTGAAAAAACACTCATGTCTCTTGTACTGTGGCAGTCTATACAAACAGCAACATTCGTAACAAGATATTTACCCCTTTCCTGGCTTAGTTTGAGTGAATCAGTTTTCGGTTCCGCAGATACCTCTTTTTCTTCTTTCGGGTTACAGGCAGGCAGAATGCCAGCTGTAGTAGACAAAAACAGGATTGACAGAATTACAGACATTCTTTTCATTTGCATTGAAGTTTGGTTTAATGGAGAATTTAATGGGTAAATGACAATATGAACCGTAGTTGTGTGACAATTTATTTACCGTTCCGACAGTCATTGGATGTCGTTAAATAAGTCAACTAAAAATTAAGGTAGAATATTATTATCAATTTGAAAACACCTTGTAAGAGAACTCACAAAATATTAATAATCAACAATTTAGAAGATTATCTGCCCATATAGACCATCAGGATTTGTACATCGCTGGGGTTGATGCCTGAAATCCGGGAAGCTTGACCCAGCGTTCTGGGTTTTAACTTGAAGAGCTTTTCGCGGGCCTCATGACTGATCGCCTGCACTTTACCATAGTCGAACGTGAAGGGAATTTCCAGCTCTTCCATTTGGTTCATGCGCGATACCAGTTCCTTTTCTTTATCGATATATACCTGGTATTTCAATTGAATTTCTGCCTGTTCCAGAGCATCGGTATTGAAAGTTGAAAGTGCTGCGGCTACTTCAGGCACATTGGCCATTAAATCCTTTATTGAGATTGACGGGCGTAAGATGATTTGAGATAGCTTCTGCTTTTGGGTTAATGCAGCCGACCCTATTGATTCGAGGTAAGGGTTGACACTTTCCGGATTAACCGACATGCTATTCATCACCTGGTAAATTGATGTCACAGCATCCATTTTAGCCTGCACTGCTGCAGTCCGCTGATCTGACGCCAGTCCAAGGCTATTACTCAGCTCCGTCAACCTTATATCAGCATTATCTTGCCGGAGTAGCGTACGAAATTCAGCCCTTGAGGTAAACATCCTGTAAGGCTCCTGTGTGCCCTTGCTAATCAAGTCATCGATTAGCACGCCGATATATGCTTCGCTTCGTTTAAGAATGAGCGGTTGTTTTTCCTTAACAGCCAGATGTGCATTGATTCCAGCCATTAATCCCTGGCAAGCGGCCTCCTCGTATCCGGTGGTACCATTTATCTGACCGGCAAAAAACAATCGGTTGATTAACCTTGTTTCAAGCGAGTACTGAAGCTGTGTGGGTGGGAAATAGTCATATTCAATGGCATAACCTGGCCTGAACATTCTGCAGTTCTCAAATCCTGGCACCTTCGTAAGTGCTTTGAACTGAACGTCTTCTGGTAAGGAAGTCGAAAATCCGTTTACATAGATCTCCACCGTATTCCACCCTTCGGGTTCAACAAATATCTGGTGCCTTTCCCTTTCTGCAAAGCGGTTTATTTTATCCTCAATACTGGGGCAATACCTTGGTCCTACGCCATCGATCCTTCCGGAAAACATGGGGCTTTTATCAAAACCGGTTTTTAAGGTATCGTGAACTGCCGCATCAGTGTAGGTAATCCAGCAGCTTTTCTGTTCCGAGGCTTTGAGTTTGGGGAAGTCAAGGTAAGAGAAGCCGGTAATTGTATCATCTCCGGGCTGTTCTTCCATTTTCGAATAATCGAGGCTCCTTCCGTCTACCCTTGGAGGCGTCCCGGTTTTTAATCTGTCGCTTTCAAAACCAAGAGAAACCAGCTGCTCAGTTATTCCAGTGGCTGCTTTCTCTGCCATTCGCCCTCCTCCAAAGTTCTTTTCACCGATGTGAATGATGCCATTCAGGAAGGTTCCATTGGTTAAAACTACCGCACCAGCCTTTATCTCATGCCCCAACCCGGTTTTCACCCCGCAGCATCTCCCCTCTTTAACCAGTAATCCCAATACCATATCCTGGTAAAAATCAACGTTTGCAGTCTGTTCCAGCATTTCGCGCCATTTCTGAGCAAATAACATGCGATCACTCTGCGCCCTTGGGCTCCACATTGCCGGACCTTTGGATCGGTTCAGCATCCTGAATTGAATCATTGTTTGGTCGGTGACGATTCCAGAGTAACCCCCCATCGCATCTATCTCTCTAACAATCTGGCCTTTAGCAATACCACCCATTGCCGGATTGCAACTCATTTGCGCAATCGTCTGCATGTTCATGGTTATCAGCAACACCTTGCTGCCCATATTAGCCGCAGCCGCAGCCGCCTCACAGCCCGCATGGCCGGCACCTACTACAATTACATCATACTCAGGAAACATGTCGCAAAATTAGCGATCCGTGTTGGTTTAAGGGCAAATAGTTCGATATACAAACCCGTGTTCCACGTGGAACATTATGAGCAGGAGAAAACCTGAACCAGAATGTATGATTCCCTATCTTTTTTGGGGTAAAATGAACATCCTAACAGATCAAATCGAGGGTTTAACAAGCTTTTTCTATGACCTCTATCAGGTACGCCTTCGTCAATTAGCAGCAAGATCACCGCTTTCAAAGCATCACTTTTGCCCTCCAGGATATTTTCACCAGCACAGGTCGTTACTCCCGCAGCCTCCATTCTCTGCCTGAAACTGCGGCCATCGCTTGCATTATGTGATATTCTGCTTTGTTTTGACAAGTCAACCGCGTGGATTCTACTCGCCTTAAGTAAGTTGCCCTTTGGTGCTAATAAAGGCAAAGCATTCTGGTCTTTCAAATCTTTAATCAAGGAAGTCGCGCTGCTACCCTTAGCCTCAGGAAACTGGTTCAGGAAAGTCATTACATAATTCTTAAGAAATCCCTGCGGATCTGCTCTTAACACATTTACCCAGTAGTATACTTCCTTCTCCTGCGCAGTCAAATTTGTGAGCTCTGCAAATTTGCTCAGAAACTCATCAACATCAGTCACCCTTGCCTTATTATAAGAAAAGCTTTTGTCTTCCAAAGACATCGTACCCTGTGAGAATCCGGGTACGGAGCAGAATAGAAAAAAACCTATTATTATTTGTTTCACGTGGAACATTTAGACCTTATAACGTTTGAGATAGTAATCTTCTTTCTTAGTCATCAATACTTTGTCTGCTTTTAACTTATCCTTATAGCCGCAAAGGTGAAGAGCCCCGTGAAACATCACCCTGTGTAATTCTGCTACAGTCTTCGTTCCCAACAAAAGGGCATTGTCACGAACTCTGTCGACACTGATGTAAACCTCCCCGTTTATGCCATTTACTTCGGATCCTAAATCAAAAGTGATAACATCGGTATAATAATGATGTTTCAGAAAATCCAGGTTCATCTTTAAAAGATAATCATCTGAGCAAAATATATAGGTCAATACAGACAAATCCCTTTTTTCTTTAGCGATCAAATCACAAATAAACACCTTTAGCTTTCTTCTGGATTTCAGTTCAGGCACTTTTACCAGGGTATAAAATTTCACCATTGACATTTAGTTATGATTATTAATTCATCTTATCTGTATAACCTGTTTAGTTTTACAATTCAATATAACTTACGTCGATCATGATGAAGAAATTATCGGAATTGAAAATTGGTCAAGCTGCAATTATCCGGAAGTTTGAGGAAGATGAAATATTTCTGAAATTAATGGAAATGGGTTTCATCCCCGGCGAAAAAGTTATAATTAAACAAATCGCACCCCTCGGTGATCCGCTATCCATAACAGTTGCAGGATACCAGGTGAGCTTAAGACTCAACGAGGCCAGCAAAATTATAGTAGAAATTTAATATGCATTAAATCCTGATTATCCACGCTTTATGAAGATAGGTCTTTATTTTGGATCTTTTAATCCAATTCATCACGGGCATCTTATCATTGCAAATTTTATCTTACAAAACAGCGATCTCGGTCAGGTTTGGCTGGTAATATCACCACAAAATCCATTCAAAACAAACCATAACCTACTGAACGAATATCATAGGTTGGCGCTGGTTAACACCGCTCTCGAAGGCGAAACAAAAATCAGGGCATCTGATATTGAATTCAGATTACCAAAGCCATCTTATACCATCGACACACTTAGTTATCTCCACGAAAAATATCCTGAACATGAATTTGTCATTATAATGGGGAGTGATAGCTATCAGAACCTTGATAAATGGAAGAATGCTGCAGTAATCATGGAGCGTTACTTCATTTATGTATACACCCGCCCGGGATTTCCTGTAAGAAACGATCTTCCTGCAAAATTTACAGTGCTGAAAGCCCCTATGTTACAAATCTCAGCAACAGAAGTTAGAAACATGATACAGAAAGGGCAATCCATAAGGTATCTGGTACCCGACAGCGTTAAAGAAGAAATCGAAAGAAACAGTTATTACAAACAATTAAAAAATCCAACCCAGCAATAAACATAGCAGTGCAATAACGGGAGCGGGCAATCGCGTAAACGTAAGCAAAAGAAAGGTACCGGTAATTACGCCGATATTTAAAAAGCTAACTGCCCTTCCATCAACTATTCCACTCAGCGACAAATCACGTGTCAGGTAAATGGTTGATGCAGCCATGATCCCAACTATCGCTGCATTGATCCCTTTCAACGATCTGAAAATCGCACTGTATTTATGAAGATTATTCCAGATGGGGAAAAAGAAAAGTACAAGTAATGCACTTGGTAAAAAAATGGCAATGCTACCTAAAATACATCCTATGATCTGATAAGATGTGCCCATGTTCTTCATCGCAAGGCCACCAGTAAAAGCACCAATCGAAAACACCGGACCCGGTATAGCCCTTACCATTCCGGCACCTGTGAGAAAATCCTCACGGTCAATTCTGATTACGTTAGGGTTTCTTCGTTGTACTCTCTCTGTATTGGGACGAACCACATATTGCTCATACATCATAGGAATCAGCACATCTCCTCCACCAAATACATAACTGCCAAAACGATATAAATTCTCAAACAGGTTATACGCTGTTCTGTTCTGCCATTCCTGTTTTCTCGATAGTTCTGAAAGCGTTCCACTCAATAAAAAAATTGCAATAAATACAATCAGATTTAGCCATTTTATCCTGCGGCGTGGAATTGTTTCTGAATTAGGTTCTCTGGACTCAGTAAAGTTAGAAATGATTCCTCCCAGAACAATTACAATTGGAAAGATCACAGGATTATTAAAAAACCTGTAAGTAATCAACATAGAGAAAACCATTATCATCCGGGCAATCCGGTTTCTAACTACCAGGGTAAAAGCCCTGAATGCTGCATAAGCAAGAAAACCGACTGCCATTGCCTGAACAAACCGAAACAAGTTTGTTCCCATATCCTTATTACCAATATAACCTACCAGGAAGGACAATGCTCCCATAATAAAACAGGCAGGAAGCACCCATACTAACAGTGTGTAGATAGCCAGGGAAAACCCGCCTCGTTTATAACCAATTAACGTTAATGTTTGTGTTGATGATGCCCCCGGTAAAAGTTGACAGAAAGCATTAAAATCAAGAAGCTCCTGATGAGTTACATCTTTGCGTTTGTCGACAAAGGTTTTCATCATCATTCCCAGATGACCCTGTGGTCCGCCAAAAGCGGTAATGCTATGGAAAAAAACAGCTTTTAAAAATGGGATATGGCGTAAAAACTTCAAGGGCAAAAAGTATTTAAAAACCTGGAGGACAGACAAATAAAAACAATATTCTATTACTTCACTTCTTTAATCCAATTTCCCTTAGCCTTTCGTCCAGATACTCACCCGCAGTGGCATCCTCATACGCCTTAGGATGTTCCGCGTCAATACAACTTTCCAGACACGCCAATGACATAGCGCTTTTCGGGTGCAGGAAAAAAGGAATTGAAAATCTGCTGGTGTGCCATAAATCCCTCGGGGGATTTACCACCCGATGTGTAGTGCTCATCAGTTTATTATTCGTCAACCGTTGCAGCATATCACCCACGTTTACAACTATCTGACCCGGTAGTGCTGTTACAGGAACCCAATCTCCTTTTTTTGTTAAAATCTCAAGGCCTTCAGCAGAAGCACCAACCAACAATGTTATCAGATTAATATCCTCATGCTGTTCAGCCCGTAAAGCCGATTGCGGCTCACTCTTAATCGGCGGGTAGTGAATAGCTCTTAAAATTGAGTTACCTTCATGTATAGGGCCATCAAAATAATTTTCTTTTAAACCAAGATACAAAGCGATAGCTCTCAAAAGATATCCCCCTGAATTTTCAAATGCGCGGTATGATTCATAGAAGGATTCATTAAATCCCGGCACTTCATTAACCATAACATTTACCATATATTCATCATGCAAATCCGAAGCATCCGAAACAGTTTGACCATATTGAAAAAACTCCTTCAAATCGGGCGCCTGACTACCCTTTGCATGTTCCTTGCCAAACGAGGTATATCCACGTTGCCCGGCCAAACCCTCTATTTCATATTTCCGTTTCTTATCCAGTGGCAACGAAAAGAACTCATGTACGTTTTTATACAATCTATAAATTAAACCTTCGTCTACTCCATGATTTTTTACAGCCACAAAACCAACCTCTTCATAAGCTCTTCCCAACTCTCTAATAAACTGTTGTTTTTCCTCTGGATTTCCCGAAACAAACATGGCTAGGTCAACTGCTGGTATATTCATCATATTTTAATTAACAGCAAAATTTACAAAACATATTTTTGAGTATAAAGAAAACTTATGCCGAACCTACATAATACCCGACAAAACACCACACTAATAATCTGTTTGCTGATTTTACTTCAAAGCGCATGTAAACCACAGCACGCATTAACCAATAGCATCAAATCAAACACTGAAGATGGAATTCCTGATTACACGAGGCTAAACTACTGGGCGGCTCATCCGGATAAAAAAGACCCTTCGGATAGTATGCCAAAACCATTTGCCAATCAACCTCATGAAGAAAATGCCGATGTCTTTTTTCTTCACCCTACTACCTTTACAGACAAAAATGCTGAGTCTTCAAATGCTGATATTAATGATTCAGATATAAACAGGAAAACCGACTACTCAACAATATTATACCAGGCAAGTATATTTAATGCAAGTTGTAAAATATACGCACCAAGATACCGGCAAGCCAACCTTTCCATGTACTTTACTTCAGATACAATTCAATCAAGGGAAGCATTCAACCTCGCATATTCAGATATCAAAACAGCATTCAATTATTACATGGAACACTTTAATAACGGAAGGCCAATAATAATTGCTGCTCACAGCCAGGGCACAACACATGCAAAACGTTTACTTAAAGAATATTTCGAATCTCAGTCTTTAATGAATCAACTTGTCTGCGCCTATCTCATAGGGATACCTGTCGAAAAGAAACTCTATTCAACAATTAATGGTTGCAAAGACAGCACCTCTACAGGATGCGTGGTAAGTTGGAGAACAGTCAGAAGCGGCTATTCCGAAAAGAATTACTCAACAGAAGATACCAGTCTGATTATTGTAAATCCCATAACCTGGAATAGTGAAGTGAGTACAATCCCGCAGAAAGATCATCGCGGTGCGATCCTGTACGATTTCAACAGGATCGTTGAACATCCGCACAAAACATCTCTAAAAGGAAATGCATTATTTATCAGCAAGCCAAAATTTAAAGGTGGAGTATTTTACTTCAAAAAAAACTATCATATCGGCGACTACAACCTCTTCTATGTTAATATCAGAGAGGATGTTGCAAGGCGAATAAAGTACTTTCAGAAAAACAATTATACTTTAAATCATTAATGCTTCCGATTAACACAGAATCAATAATTTAGTATAAAGACGCATAGCTATAATGAGTACAATAATTGTCCCTACCGATTTTTCTTCTGTTTCAATAAACGCATTACATTATGCAATAGAGTTGGCTGAAAAAACAGGATCTGATATATTTCTTTTTAATGCTTTTCAGATTCCCGTTTCTCTTTCGGAGATCCCTATCACTGGTATTCCTTATGAGGATCTGAAAAAAATTTCGGACACAAAACTCAAAGAAATATCAGATAATATTCACCATATCAGTTCTGGTAAAATTAAAGTGGATTCACTTTCG
>JANPJC010000204.1:0-4180 GCA_031425315.1 Chitinophagales bacterium | reverse complement strand
TCTGTTTTTTGTGGATCATTCGGAACATATACTGCAGGATGATAAGATTGCCCGCTTAATGACATTCCCCAATGTGCTCATCACCAGTCACCAGGCATTTCTGACCAAAACAGCACTTGAAAATATTGCAGACAGTACGATGCACAACCTGGATTGTTTTGAGAAAGGACTTGTGTGTGAAAATGAACTTTTACCAGCCTGGTGATTATCCCACATACGGAAAGAAGAATGGAGCATCAGCATGTAACAAAGAGTCAACCAACGGATACCATATTTACTTGTCCCATGCACCCTGAAATTATTCAGGATAAACCTGGTAATTGTCCAAAATGCTGAACGACACTGCTAAAAGCTGTGAAAGCTGCTGCCTTATCTCAATCGGACGGAAAGGAACCTAATGCGATAGAGTCAATGATGCCCCTTCAATAGCATGGGCGAAGATTGGAATTGCCTTGGGGAGTGGAAGTTATAAGGCAGCAGGGACGGCGTTGTGGTGCGAGTCAATAGTAATCGATAGACGTGGTCAATCTTACCTTATCTGGGAATGATACACACAAAAAAATGATTTAGAACATACTATGGGCGGCAGACCCTAGTATAGTTGTACTTTCATTGGCAGCACGCGTTTTTTCCAAGAGTAGTATTTTTCACCGCCAACTATTATGATGAATTCTTTTAGTAAGTCAGATGTAAAATCAATAAAAGCACATAGATGAAGGTTCTTTTTCTTTTTACGGTTTTCAGTTTCTTCTTTTTTACCAGCTCAGCTCAAAGTAAGACGACTGAAGTTTGTTACAATCCTAACTTGGTGGTCGACACTACCAAAAAAAGCATTAAATCGATGGCCATTGGAATTGTAGATGGCGACAGCATTATAATTCGCTATCATTCTCCTGGAGTTAGGAAGCGAATTATTTGGGGAGGCCTCGTTCCATTTAATGAAGTATGGGTGACAGGGGCTCATGATGCCACTACGATAGAGTTTAATGAGTTCGTTGTGATCAGTGGGAAAGAAATTCCTGCAGGAAAATATGCTTTGTTTACCATCCCCGGAAAGAAAGAATGGACCGTCATTTTGAATACACACTGGCAACAGCACCTGGCTACAGAATATGATGCGAAAGATGATGTCCTCAGATTCAATACAAAACCGCAGCCTAACAAGCATACAGAAAGACTTCAATACTTTGTTGAAGATATGGGAAGTGGGAAAGGGAAAATTGCTCTAGCCTGGGAAAAACTTAAAATAGGATTCGACGTAACTGCAAGAGTTGAATAAGGATTCGGTTCTGATCCACACAATGTTAAAAACTTATACCACTTCTTTGTTTTGTATATCTAATTAATAAAAATAGTATGAAAAATATATTCTTACTGGCCCTTAGCTTTTTTGTAAGTTCTTTTTTTCTTCAATCCTGCCTTCTCTGTAAAAGCTTTGGGGTGATATCCCAAGTGAAGTAAATTATATCGATTTTTTTATTTTACAAAGTATACTCAATCAAATATGAATTGGGTATGAACAATAAAAGAATCACTGATTTACTAGGGTTAAAACTGAGACCTTATTAAGCCAATCCTTTACTACTATGGATAAAAAAATGATTCACCTTCCCTTAGCTCGATTAATAATGATGCCACAATTCGGTAAATGGTAAATAAGAATGTAGATTTCCACCTGCTGATTTCCGCTAAGAAGCAATCTTTGATTGATTCAAGGGAGTGCTCTGGGGTGACTCCAATGACCATAATTTTTAAGGGTTCTTTCACTTCCAATCGGAAGTGGCATTCTTTTTTGTCAACGCCTGTAGTGTTCGTTGAATTCTTCTACTTTAGCGAACACACTTGCTATCAATAACACCACATTTGCAACAGACTGCGTTATGTTATGTGATTGTGGTTCGGGCTAAGCAGCCTAACATCTTTAAACCAATGTTGTTTTTAACTCATGAAAGAACTTGAAGATTATGCCTGGTTTCCGCCCGATATAAGAAATTTTCAAACTGAATTTATTGGCTTCGTCGTCGTCAGGTTCAATGTCTATGATGTTTTTGTAGATCACCTTAAAACGATGTCACTGTCTGTCCAAGTTATGTATGACCTATGCTCAGGTAGCGGGGAACCTGCTATCAGCATTTTCAGAAAAAGCAATTGTTTCAGCCGTCTTACCCTCACTGATAAATATCCGAGTCCGTTGAAATTAGGTGATGAAACAATATTTTATGAGCCACGAAGCGTAGATGTTCTTAACATGGAATTCAAACCTGGAACCTGTTATACCATGTTTAATGCTTTCCATCATTTCAGGGATGAAGACAAACTAAAGATTGCACAAAAAATTCAGGCTTCCGGTTCCGTTGCCTTTTTAGTGGAGATACTCGAGCCAAATATATTTTGCCTTTTGAAAGTATTTTTGACAACAACAGTTGGCAGTTTCCTGTTACCTCTGTTTATACAGCCATTCTCAATTAAACGTTTGTTCTTTACATATATACTTCCCGTCAATATACTTGCCATTACCTTTGATGGCATCGTGTCGGTTTTAAAATCACGTTCAGTAAAACAATACCAAAAAATATTTGCCGGCTACGAGAATACAATAGAAATATTCCAGCTCAAAAACGGTTTAAGTCCGCTTACCGTCATCCAGGTTCAACCAAAGAAATGAACCCGCTCCTCACTCTTTGGAAATTCAGCAGGCCGCATACCATCATTGGAAGTGTGATCAGCATCTTCACCTTATATTTTATCGTGTGCGGCAAGACGGAAACACCGTGCCTTTCATACTTAATAATTGCATTAATCATTGGTATCTCCTGTAATATTTTCATTGTAGGCATCAATCAGATATCAGATGTGAATATTGATAAAATCAACAAACCCTTCCTGCCCATTCCATCCGGCGAGTTAAGTGTGCAACGTGCAAAGATTATTGTGTTCACCGCTATATTTATAAGTCTTGGCCTGTCTTTATATATAACCCCTTACCTCTTCGGCATTATTGCATTAGCTGCGACGATCGGCTGGGCTTATTCCATGCCCCCTTTTTATCTGAAGCAACACCATGTGACTGCAGCGTTGGCCATATCATCTGTACGCGGTGTTTTACTCAATGCGGGCGGTTTCATGGTGTTTAATTACCTGGTGAACAACTCCCTCGAGATGCCGGCGAATGTAAAAATACTCACCATATTCATTATCGCGTTCAGTATAGTTATTTCGTGGTTCAAGGATTTGTCGGATATGGAAGGCGATGCGAAATTCAATATTAAAACATTCGCTATCCTGTATTCACCAAGATCCTCATTGATCGCAGGTAATCTACTGGTAGGATTGGCATATTTATTCACCATTTACATAAATTGTGTAGATTTTACTATTTCAGAAGTTCCATCTTTCGAAACTATAGTTCTTCTTTACGGGCATCTCCTTTTATTTATACTCTTTATTATTAATGCTTTTTCTATAAGGTTGGGGGAACACGAATCAATCAAAAAATTCTATAAACGTTTCTGGTGGTTCTTCTTTGCGGAGTATGTAGTGTATATGGTAGCGTATGCTGCGAATGGATAATCGACTCTACTATTCCTCATTCGTGGGGACAGTGTTTAATGCTTAGATTTGTGCAGGGAACAAACTAAATTAATTTCAACCAATATGAAAAAAATAATTTTCATGTTAATTATTCTGTTAGGTCCAAAATTGCATTCTTCTGCCCAAACTACATTTCAAAAAACCTTTGGAGGTTCCAATGAAGACCTTGGATATTCATTCATGCAAACCTTTGATGGCGGATACATTATAGCCGGAGAAACAAGCAGTTTCCGGGCCGGAAGCTGCGATGCTTATTTGGTTAACCATGGCAAAACTTCAGAGAACAACCAAATATGTGATAAATACATCCGCTATCAGCAGCATGATAAGAGGCGTAATGATCATCAACACCAGCAGAGGGGGACTGCTCAATACAAAAGATGTTATTACAGGTTTGAAAAGTGGTCAGATCGGATATTTAGGTCTGGATGTGTATGAAGAAGAAGCCGGTCTGTTTTTTGTGGATCATTCGGAACATATACTGCAGGATGATAAGATTGCCCGCTTAATGACATTCCCCAATGTGCTCATCACCAGTCACCAGGCATTTCTGACCAAAACAGCACTTGAAAATATTGCAGACAGTACG
>JANPJC010000203.1:0-2710 GCA_031425315.1 Chitinophagales bacterium | reverse complement strand
TTTAATATCCACTCTTATTGAAAAATCCTGTAACCAGCTATGCATAGCCCACCACGCCAACGGAAATGCAATCAATGATGATAAAATAACCAGCAATATAAAATCGCGCGACAGCAGTTGTGTAATAGAAGTGACTGAAGCACCAAGTACTTTTCTGATTCCTATTTCTTTAGTACGCTGCTCTGCCATATAAGCGGCCAGTCCAAACAATCCAAGACAGGCAATAAAAATAGCCAGTATGGAAAAAGTCATTACGATTATACCAAACCGTTGTTCTGTTCTGTACATCTGGTCGAATGCCTGATCAAGGAAACGGTAGCTGAAAGGTATTCCCCTGGCCATCGATTTAAATAATTCTTCCGCTTTTTGCACCACGTCACTGGTATTGCCAGGTTTGAGTTTGAATGAGGCGGTCCATGTATTTCTGCCAAGCACCAGGCTCAAAGGCCCTACCTGCTGCCGGATCGATTCAAAATGGAAGTTTTTCACCACACCAATAATTTCCATGGCTTTTATGTCTGAAGGGCCGTTATCACCCCAGTAAATTTTTTGACCGATTGAATTGGTATATCCTAAAAGACGGGCGGTAGTTTCATTGATGATAATGGCTGATGAATCACCTGGAAAATCTTTCGAAAAATTCCTGCCGGCTACCATTTCCATTCCCATTGTAGGCACATAGCTCTCATCGACTTCCCAGTTTTGCATGTTGAAGCCGTTCTCAGGAGTCATTACAGCTTCTTTGGAAAAAGAATGGTCACTTCTTGCACTTGAATTAACAGGGAGATAGCCGCTGAATGTTCCACTAACCACCTGCGGCAATTTCAACATTTCATTTTTAAAAGCTTCTGCATTTGTTCCCAACTCACCTGTTCCATCAATTACCAACACCTGATCTTTATTGAAACCCAATTTTTGTGTTTGTATAAAATGTAATTGCTGATACACAACAATTGTACAGATGATTAATAATACAGACATGGTAAACTGAATGACTACCAAACCACTTCTGATCCTGCTTTTCCTCGTTGCGCTGCTGCCACTATTAGCTTTAAGTACCTTGATCGGTTGAAAACGGGCAAGAAAAAATGCAGGATAGCTGCCCGCGATTATTCCCACGACGATAGGAATGCTGATCAGAAAACCGATAAAATAGGGTTTAAAAATTTCACTGATAGTGAGTTCCTTGGCAGCAATCTCATTAAATAATGGTAAAGCAAGAATTGCTGTACCAATGGCCAGCAACAAACCCAACGCGGTGGTCAAAATAGATTCAGCAAGGAATTGTGTAACAAGATTTTTTTTATCTGTGCCCAATACTTTTCTGATTCCCACTTCCCTGGCGCGGTTTGCCGACCGTGCTGTAGACAGGTTCATGAAATTGATACAGGCCAGTAAAAGAATGATTATGGCCACTACTGAAAAAAGTAATACGTAACGCATGTCACCATTTGCACCCAACTCAGCCATCCGGTCGGAGTTCAGGTGGATTTTTGTTAGAGGCGTCAGCTCGTATTGCAATCTGTTACCTGCTTTTTCAAATTCCTTCATACTTGAAATCTGCATAAATTGCTGAGCCTGCGGAAAGATGTATTTTTCAATGATGGCGTCGAAGTTTTTCTCGAAAATTTTATAATCTGTTCCTTCCTTCAACAGAATATATGTGTTGTGATTATTGCTGAGATAATTGCCCCATTGATAATCTGCATTATCCATAGAGAAAAACATATTGAATCTGAAATGCGAATGCTTAGGAATATCTCTGATCACCGCTGTAACCTTAAAAGGATTTTTGTCAACCAGAAGAGTTTTTCCTACTGCATCTGTTGTACTGAAGTATTTGAGTGCAGTGCTTGCTGTGATCACAACGGTGTTGGGTTCGTTGAGCGCGGTTTTTGTATCGCCTGCTATAGCGGGTAAGGTAAAAACATTGAAGAGTGTGGAATCGGCATATGCTACTTCGTGTTCTATGATATACTCTTCACCTTTCTGAATTGTTTTACTTCCATTCCTGTAAAACCTGACATATTCTTCTACCTGGGGGTAATCTTTTTTTAATGTAGCGCCCATGGGATCTGGTGCCACAGCCAATTTTAATTCATTGCCACCAAAAGCAATATCGCCATCAACCCGGTAAATTCGATCTGCGTTGCTGTTAAACCGATCGAAACTCAATTCATCCACCACATATAATGTGATCAGAATAAATCCGGAAAGGCCGATCGCAAGCCCAAGAATATTGATAAAAGAAAAAGCTTTATTCTTTAGCAGATTTCGCCAGGCAACTTTCAGATAATTCTTGTACATGATTGAAGAATTAATTAATGAACTTTTATTCCGTTTTCAAACTTTTTACCGGGTTCATAAGCGCCGCCTTAATCGTTTGCCAGGCGATGGTAAGCATTGCGATCATTAATGTAACAACTGCTGCAAACACATACACCTGCCATCCCACAATCGTATGATATGCAAAATCTTTAAGCCAGTCGCTGATCAGCCAGGCTGCAACGGGGAAGGCCAGCAAAGCTGCAATTCCAATCAGCAGAATAAATTCTTTTGAAATAAGCTTTACGATTTCATAAACTCCCGATCCCAAAACCTTGCGTATACCAATTTCTCTTGTTCTTTTAGCTACAGTTAAAGTCACCAACCCAAAAAGTCCCATACAGGCAATCAATATACTCAGGCCGGAAGCAGATTTCACTAATGT
>JANPJC010000202.1:0-7892 GCA_031425315.1 Chitinophagales bacterium | reverse complement strand
TCGGGGAGGCGGTAAAGAAGTTTAGGAAAGGCGCTTCGCTTTGAAGGGCGCGCGGTTCGCTTTGTATTTTTTATCGGCCTGCCAACAAGACTCGGGCACGCGGGAAATTCGCAAAGGTCATTAAAATAATTTCCAACCTGTTTTCTTCCCGTCCCACCGACTCCCCGGCTAAATACGCCTTACAAGCGCGAAGCGCTCTTAAAAAATACAGGAAGGGGTATTTGAAAGACGCATCGTCTGGGAAAATGCTTCGCTCTTTTTTTGCCGCCCTGCCCGCAAGACTCTGGCAGGCGGGTAAAACGGTAAGAGCGGGAACGAATACAGGGGAAGAAAAACTTTTTTGAATATCCATTCTCCAATTTGTCAGTAACATTGTTTTTGTAAATTGAAGTTTGTCATCTATTTAATACACGATTGCTATGTACGACCTTGGATTTGTAAGCGCCATTTTTGCAGAAAAATGTTTTGAAGAAGTAATAGACTTTGCTGCCGCAAATGGTTTCCAATGTGTGGAACTGATGTGCTGGCCAAAAGGAAAAGCAGAACGCAGGTATGCAGGTGTTACACATATCGATGTGGATCAGTTGGATGAACAAAAACAGCGCTACATCAAAGAATATCTCGCATCAAAGAAAGTCTATATTTCAGGATTGGGATACTACCCCAACCCGCTTGATGCTGATGAAGAAAAAAGTGAATACTATTTTGCACATATAAAGAAAGTCATTTCAGCTGCGGGGATATTAGGTGTACCTGTTGTCAACACCTTTATCGGCAGGCGGCAAATGGCTACCCTTCCAGAAAATCTTGCACTTTTCAAGTCCAGGTGGCCACCGATTATCGCTTTTGCTGCAGTAAAAGGAGTAAAAATAGGCATTGAAAATTGCCCGATGTTTTTTACTAATGATGAGTGGCCAAATGGAAAAAACCTGGCGATCAGTCCAGTGATATGGGAACAACTGTTTGCAGTACCCGGAACAGAAAATTTAGGATTGAATTACGACCCTTCACACATGATCTGGCAGCAAATGGATTATCTGTTGCCATTAAAAGAATTCAGCCATAAACTTTTTCATATTCATCTGAAAGATGCAAAACTGTTCAGAGATAAACTGGATCGGGTTGGTATCCTGGCCACGCCGCTTGAATATCATTCGCCTAAATTACCCGGATTGGGCGATGTTAACTGGCCTTCATTTTTTACTACATTAAAAGAATCTGGATACATAGGACCGGTAGTGATTGAATTTGAAGATAAAAATTTTGAAGGTAGTGAGGATTTGATCATTAAAGGGCTGTTGGAAACGAAGAAATATATTACCTCACTTTTATAGGTATATTTTTTGTTATTGATGTGGTCAATATTTTGACTGAATATTGCACAAATTTTAATTGAACTTGAAAAAATATTCGGCCTACCTGTTTGATCTCAATGGAACGATGATTGATGATATGCACTATCACATCAAAGCCTGGCACCGGATACTCAATGAACTCGGCGCTTCAATCACAATGGAAAAAATGAAGGAAGAATGTTATGGCAAAAATGCAGAACTACTTGAGCGAATGTTTCCCGTGCGTTTCAGTGTTGAGGAGAAGAATCATATGAGCCTCGAAAAAGAGAAACAATATCAACATGAATTCAGACCGCAATTAGAGCTCATCGCCGGACTTGATAAATTGCTTATCGTTTCACATGCTGCGGGAATTCAAATGGCAATTGGCTCTGCTGCTATTATGTTTAATATCGATTTTGTGTTGGATGGATTAAAAATCAGGAAATATTTTGATGTGCTGGTGAGCGCAGATAATGTTAGTGCCAGCAAACCCGATCCTGAAACCTGGTTGAGTTGTGCGAAACAACTTGGCGTGGCATCAGCGGATTGTCTGGTATTTGAAGATTCGCCCAAAGGTGTAGATGCAGCTTTGCGCGCAGGAATGGATTGTGTGGTGATTAAGACTATGCATCAGCCGGAAGAATTCGATGCTTTCCCAAATGTGATTAAATTTATTGATGATTTTAATGATCTGTGATTGCAGGCATGTTTTTTATTTTGCTGGGAAAACGGAGAGGTGTTTAGAATGAGTTTAGTTTTCCAGGCCGTTCAAACTAAAACTTAAAACGTAAAACGTACAACTGTACCGGCTGTTCCTTTGTGCTCTTTATTTCTTTGTGGGCCTCTGTGTCCAAAAAGGCAGTAGGCAGAAGGCAATAGGGAACAGCCAAAAGACAAAGATGGTAGTTGTTGTCAGTGTCCACACAAATTATAAAACTCCGGAATACATCAACCCACTTTGCTCAATTAAAAAATTCAACATAAGTTCGAATCACGATGATGAAATACCAAAAGCAATCCAGGTTACTCGCCGCTGTCGATTGCATCATTTTTGGATTTGATGGATTAACCTTAAATCTCCTGGTCATTCAACGGGGTTTCGAACCGGAAAAAGGCAAGTGGAGTCTCATGGGTGGGTTTATTGAGCCGGAAGAAGGTCCGGACGCTGCCGCAAAAAGAATACTCAAAAAACTAACTGGTCTTGTGGGAATTTACATGGAACAACTGCACACCTTCGGCGAGCCGAACAGGGACCCGGTTGAACGAACACTCTCGATTACTTATTTTGCACTGATTGACATCCTTCAGTACAAAAAGCAGATCAGCAGAGACTTTCACGCAGAATGGTTTCCTTTGAACAAAATTCCTTCGCTCATTTTCGACCATTCACAAATGGTAAAAGTGGCAAAAGAAAAACTCAAATACAAAGCAGCTCTTCATCCCCTCTTGTTTGAATTGTTACCGCCTAAATTTACACTTCCGCAATTGCAAACATTGTATGAATCGGTTTATGAAACCAGTTTCGATAAACGGAATTTCAGCCGGAAAGTACTATCCACCAATCTGCTGGTCAGATTAACTCAAAAAGATAAAGCGGGTTCTAAACGCGGGGCGTTTTATTATAAACTGAACCTAAAACATTATAAAGCAGATTTCCAGGCTTTTCTGAATATTATACCGAATTCGCACCTGCTCTAAGCCGCTATAAAGGCAAATTCATTTTGTTGATCAATTGATAAGTGTTAATTTGACACTCATTTTTTAATTATAGTTTTTAAAGAAAGGCAATACAAAATATCTGCCGGTAAGGCGGGGAGGCGGTAAAGAAGTTTTTGAAAGGCGCTTCGCTTTATGAAGCTGATGACATTCTCTGCCGGGAAGTCGGTGAAAGCGGGAACGAATACACGGGAAGAAATGCAAATATATAATTGTGATTTGTTCAGAAGTACAAGATATTGAGGAAATCTGGCGACTTGAAACAACGAAAAATCAGATATATAAAATTTAGTGCACCTTTGAAAAATAGTCTGTATCAACTAATGAAAACTTGTTTTGTTACAACGATTGAATATTTAAAAAGATTACAATGATTGCTTCCGGCTCCTACGTGATAGGTGTTGATTATGGCACTGATTCTGTCAGAACCATAATCGCCGATACATCCAACGGCAATGAAATCGCTTCAGCTGTTTATTATTATCCCCGTTGGAAAAACCAGTTGTATTGCAATGCTTCAGAAAATCAATTCAGGCAGCATCCATTGGATTATGTTGAAGGGTTGGAAGAAACGATAAAAAAATGCGTTATCCAGGCCGGTCCCGGTGTTGCAGAAAAAATAAAAGCGATATCAGTAGATACAACGGGATCAACGCCAATCGCTGTAGATAAAACCGGAACCCCACTTTCTTTGCTACCGCAATTCGAATCGAATCCCAATGCGATGTTTGTGCTTTGGAAAGATCATACCGGTGTTGGAGAAGCAGCAGAAATCAATCAGCATGCAACAAAATTCGATACAAACTACCTGCAGTTTGTCGGAGGTATTTATTCATCAGAATGGTTTTGGGCCAAACTACTGCACGTTATACGCGCAGACGAACTGGTGAGAAAAAACATTTATTCTTTCGTTGAGCATTGTGACTGGATACCTTTTCTATTAACGGGTGGCAGTGATATTCATCAAATGAAAAGAGGCGTATGTTCAGCAGGTCATAAAATTTTATGGGCGAAGGAATGGGGCGGATTGCCACCGGAAGAATTTTTCGCGACACTCGATCCGGTGTTGAAAGGATTCAGAGCAAAACTTTTTGAAGAAACATATACTGCTGATAAAGCAGCAGGCCTCATCAGCAAGGAATGGGCAAATCGTCTTGGCCTTCCTGAAGATGTAGTGATCGGCGTAGGCGCATTCGATGCTCATATGGGTGCGGTAGGCGGACAGATAGAAGCTTATCACCTGAGCAAAGTAATGGGTACTTCCACCTGCGATATGCTGGTTGCTCCCATTGATGAAGTGGGTGATAAATTGGTGGGTGGTATCTGCGGACAGGTTCCCGGTTCTATCATCCCAGGTATGCTGGGAATGGAAGCAGGTCAGAGTGCATTTGGCGATAGTTATGCATGGTTCAGAAAATTGTTGCTATGGCCCATGCAAAATGTGCTGGCAGATTCGACGCTTATTGATGCACAAACGGCAGAAAAATTATTGGAAGAGGTATCTGCGAAAATAATTCCGGTACTAAGCAAACAGGCTTCCGAACTCACGTTGGATGAAGAAGGAGAACTCGCCGTCGATTGGTTCAATGGCCGTCGAACACCTGATGCAAATCAATTGCTCACTGCAGCTATCACCGGCATTGATTTAGGTACAGATGCAGTGCGTTTGTTTCGTGCAATTGCAGAATCCACCTGCTTTGGTGCAAAAGCAATTGTGGATCGGTTTATTGAACAGGGCATTCCGGTGAAAGGGTTGATTGGATTAGGCGGCGTAGCAAAAAAATCTCCATTTATCATGCAGATGATGGCTGACATCATCAACATGCCGATCAGAATTTTAAAATCAGAACAAACCTGTGCATTAGGCGCGGCTATGTTTGCCGCAACAGCCGCCGGCATTTTTCCAAAAGTGGAAGATGCTATGCAGGCCATGGGACAAGGTTTCGATGCAACTTATCATCCTGATGGAAAAAAATCAGCAGTATACAACAAGAGATATCAGAAATATATAGAGTTGGGAGGATTTTTGGAAAAAGTGAGCAGTGAGAAAAGGGTGAATAAGTGAATGAGTGAATTGGTGAATTCTGAAAGTGATCAGTGGCTGTTTACGAATAACGTAAAACTTACAACGTACAACCTGTATTGGCTGTTCTCTGTGTCCTTTGTCCCTTTGTGGCCCTCTGTGTCCAAAAATTTGATTACTCCAAAACGTAGAATTCTCTTATGAGCAAATATCATCACATAAAAGAAGAAGCATTCGTCGCCAACATGAAATTACCAAAACTTGGATTGGTACTCTTCACATTTGGCAATGTAAGTGCAGCAGATAGAAGTCTCGGCGTTTTTGCAATCAAACCCAGTGGTGTGCCGTATGAAGAATTAACACCTGAGAAAATGGTGATAGTCGATTTTGATGGTGTTACAATTGAAGGAAGTTTAAGGCCTTCTTCAGATACAAAAACGCATGCAGTACTGTACAAACACTGGGAAAAAATTGGTGGCATTGTACATACGCATTCCACCTATGCAACCTCATGGGCACAGTCGCAACTTGACATTCCGATTTTTGGCACCACACATGCTGATCACAATACAGTAGATATTCCCTGCGCACCACCGATGAGTGACGAAATGATTAAAGGCAATTATGAATATGAAACAGGATTTCAGATTATGAATTGTTTCAAAGAAAAAAATCTTGACTATACAGAAGTGGAGATGGTACTGGTCGGCAATCATGCGCCATTTACCTGGGGTAAAAATGCTGCAAAGGCAGTGTACAATAGTGCGGTGCTGGAACAGTTGGCCCATATGGCTTTATTAACGCAGCAAATCAATCCATCAGCACCACGATTGAAAGACGCGCTGATCAAAAAACATTTTGAAAGAAAGCATGGGCCTGATTCGTATTATGGACAGTAGAAAGACAGAGTCAAAAGTCTTTAGTCTTAAGTCAGCCGTGCGTTTCGCTTTTATTAAACTACTTTAATTTAGACCCAATATTGCAGCGATCAAATTGAATAACACCAAAAACTATTCCGTACATAACATTTTTATTTATCTAGAAACCTTCAATACAGATTGCATATGAAAAAATTATTATTACCGGCGCTGCTGCTGATATCCACTGCGATGTTTGCCCAGCTGAAAGACTATCCCTTCCAGGCTGTTGATTTCACCAAAATCAAACTCACCGATAATTTCTGGTTGCCGCGTATTGAAACCAATCGCACTGTAACCATCCCCGCATCTTTTGAAAGATGCGAAAATACCGGCAGGGTGAAAAATTTCACCATGGCCGCAGATAAACAGGGTAAGTTCTGTACAACTTTTCCTTTCGATGATACCGATATCTATAAAACGATCGAAGGTGCATCATTTTCAATGGCAGTCCATCCTGATGCAAAATTGTTGCGTTATGTAGATTCATTGATTGTTCTGATAGCAAAGGCGCAGGAGGCGGATGGCTATTTGTACACAGCACGCACAATCGATCCTTCCAATCCGCATAAATGGGCCGGATTAAAACGTTGGGAAAAAGAAAGAGAGTTGAGTCATGAATTATATAACGCAGGTCATTTGTATGAAGCCGCAGCAGCGCATTACCTGGCCACTAAAAAAAGAAACCTGCTTGACATCGCTCTGAAAAACGCTGATCTTGTTTGTTCTGTATATGGCCCCGGCAAACTCACTGTTGCACCAGGCCATGAAATAGTGGAAATGGGATTGGTAAAATTATACCGCATCACCGGCAAAACCGAATACCTCAATACCGCTAAATTTTTTATTGAAGCCCGCGGACAATACCAGGGCTACGACAAAACCAGCGACGATGTATGGAAAAACGGCGCTTACTGGCAGGATGCGAAGAGAGTTGTTAATGAAGATGAGGCAGTAGGCCATGCCGTTAGAGCAGGTTATTTGTATGCTGCAGTTGCCGATGTTGCTGCACTCACCGGAGATGATAGTCTGTTAATGGCAATTGATAAAATCTGGACCAACGTAGCAGATAAAAAAATCTATGTACAGGGCGGTACCGGCGCTATTGGCAACGGTGAACGTTATGGCGGCAATTACGAACTGCCAAATGAAACAGCTTACAACGAAACCTGTGCAGCGATCTCAAATGTGTACTGGAATCAGCGCATGTTTTTACTACATGGCGATTCAAAATATATTGACCTGCTGGAAAAGATATTATACAATGGATTGATATCAGGTATTGGCCTGGATGGCAAATCATTCTTCTATACCAATGCAATGCAGATCAGAAATGGTCACTCGCATAAAGATATGGAAGCAGGGCGTTCAGGATGGTTTGAATGTTCATGCTGTCCAACGAACCTTACAAGGTTATTGCCTTCTGTACCTGGTTATATGTATGCACAGAAAGACAACAATATTTATGTGAACCTATTTATTGCAGGAACCGCTGATATTTCTGTAGGAAAAAAGAATGTAAATATTCAACAGCAGAATAATTATCCATGGGATGGCGCATTGTCATTCACCGTTAATCCGCAATCGACAATGCCTTTTGGATTGATGGTACGCATTCCGGGCTGGGCACAAAATGTTGCGATTCCATCCACATTATACCAGTTCGAAAATATAAGCAACGTAAAAGCGATTATCAAAGTGAATGGCCAGCCATTTGAATACACGATCGAAAAAGGATATGCGGTAATCAACAGAACATGGAAGAAAAATGATAAGGTGGAAGTGGTATTACCGATGGAAGTAAGGACGGTGACGGCCAATGAAAATGTGAAAGATAATATCGGCAAAGTGGCGCTGCAACGCGGACCATTGATGTACTGTGCAGAGTGGGCCGATAAC
>JANPJC010000201.1:0-8852 GCA_031425315.1 Chitinophagales bacterium | reverse complement strand
TATGAACTTAAAGGCAGAGAAGGTGTTTTTCATACAGAGTGGGTAACGCCGTGAGTTCATGTTGAACAGATTTTTTATTCTTATCAATTGAAAAATAATTACGTTGAAAACCATTAAAGCTCAGCCAACAATATTTGTCATTTTTGGAGCCACCGGTGATTTATGCTGGAGAAAACTGGCGCCTGCCTTATACAATTTATATTTAGATGGATGGATGCCTGACCGCTATGCAATTATTGGTACAGGCAGAACTGAGCTGACCGATGAAGAGTTCAGGAATAAACTCAAAGAAGGGGTTAATAAATTTTCTAGAAACGGGGCTGCTAAAGAGGAACAGTGGGCTGAATTTTCACAACATATCGTTTATGCAGCCGCAGATTCGGGCAAATCGGAAACTTATAAAACAATCTGTGAAATTGTAGATGCTAAATCAAAAGAATGGAATGAGCAACCTACAATTATTCATTACCTCGCTGTTGCACCGGAGTTGTTTCCTGTTATAGCGAAAAATATTGCGAAAAATAATCTTATAGAAGGCTCATCTCATTCAAGGATTGTAATAGAAAAGCCATTCGGGCATGATCTTGAATCCGCAAAAGCGTTAAATAAAATTCTCAACGAAAATTACCGCGAAGAACAGATTTATCGCATTGATCATTATCTCGGTAAAGAAACGGTGCAGAATATATTGGCCTTCAGATTTGCCAACGCGATACTTGAACCGTTATGGAACCGGAATTATATTGAGCACGTACAAATATCTGTAACAGAACAGTTGGGTGTGGAAGGGCGTGGCGGATATTACGAACATTCGGGCGCCATGCGCGATATGGTACAGAATCATATCCTACAGTTACTATGCCTTATTGCCATGGAACCTCCGGTAAATTTTAAGGCAACGGAAATCCATAGCCGAAAACTGGATGTGTTGAATGCCATGCGCAAATTTAAACCTGAGGATATCAGGAAGTCTGTTGTGAGAGGTCAATATGGGCAGGGATGGATTAAAGGGGAAGAAGTGCCTGGTTACAGGGAAGAAAATGGAGTCGATGAAAAATCGAACACTGAAACTTTCGCCGCTATAAAATTTTTTATCGATAACTGGCGCTGGGAAGGCATCCCGTTTTATGTACGAACAGGGAAAAGGCTCCACCAATCGTCTTCTTTAATTACAATACAATTTAAAGACCTCCCGCATTTTGTTTTTCCTGCAGAAGCAATTGAAAGCTGGCAGCAAAACCGGCTTATCATCAGTATTCAGCCTGAAATGAGTATCCGTTTACAGGTGCAGGGAAAAAGGCCAGGGCTGGAAATGGTGTTGAATACGGTGGATATGGTATTTGATTATAAAACCACTTACGCCAGTTATACACCCGAAGCTTATGAAACCTTATTATTAGATACCATGCTGGGCGATCAGACTTTATTCATGCGGGGTGACCAGGTGGAGGCGGCATGGGAATTGCTGATGCCTGTGATACATGCCTGGGCGAACAAGCCTTCACTCAATTTCCCCAACTATTCTTCGGACTCATGGGGTCCGGAATTGGCTGAAGCACTAATTGCAAAGGATGGATTTCATTGGTTTACCTTGCCGGTAAACGGTAAAAGCTAACTATATGGAAGTACATATTTATTCTTCAGTCGATCTGGCGATCAGGAGTGTCGCAGATTATTTTGTTCAATCGGTACATAATGCTGTAACCGAAAAAGGGTACGCATATGTTGTATTGACCGGTGGCAATTCTCCAAAAAAATTGTACAGTATGTTGGCCTCTGATGAATACAGGGAACAGCTCGACTGGTCAAAAATTTTCTTTTTTTTCGGAGATGAAAGATATGTTTCCTTTACTGATGCCGACCACAACGGCGCAATGGTTAAACGATTACTTTTCGATCCATTACAAATACAGGAAACGAACATCTTTTACATTAATACCGCATTGCCGCCGGAGGAATCAGCAAAAGAATATGAGTTGAAAGTCCGGTCGATTTTTATGAACAAACCCGTTCAATTCGACATGGTCCTTCTCGGGTTAGGAAGTAATGCGCATACGGCATCTTTATTCCCTTTCACAGAGGTTTTAAATGAAACGGAAGCGTTAGTGAAATCAATATATGTCGATGAATTAAAAGCCTATCGGATAACACTTACCGCTCCGGCTATTAATAGCGCAAATGAAATCGCTTTTTTGGTATTTGGAGCCGACAAAGCAGAAGCTGTTTTTAATGTTATGGAAGGGGAAAGAGACGCCGCCAGGTTCCCCGGACAGCTGATCAAGCCCGGAACCGGCGCAGGTCACTGGTTCCTCGACGAAGCTGCTGCTGCCAGGCTTTAAACGGGTTAGGTTTTTTAAAAACCTAACAGATTTAAAAAAAAATACTATTTTTATTCCCTGTTCGTTAGATAAGTGACTGCAGGTTCTATTCTTCATACGCATCAGCTCGTAGTTGCAGTCCGTTAGTAAGCCTTTCGATTTTCATGCCTCATTGATTTGATCACTGTTTTAGTATTAGTCAGAAGTTAATTGGTAATCGTTCATTCGGTAACTCATTTAAAATTTTGCTATTATGAAACTATCAGATTTTATTTTGTTGAATGAGGCGGATAAAACTTCCACCGTACTTCACCAGGGAATTTTAATTGCAAAACGTACTGAGATTAATCTTTTAGTTTTTTTATTCCAGCTCGAAAATTTCTACGTCGAAACACATTGTCACCTGGAAAGCAAACTTGTGAAGGAATTTGTAGCATTTAAGGGAACGCGGCACCTTACGCCTTATCTTGATGCGATCAGGATCGACGATTTGTTATCCTGAACCTAACAGGTTTTCGTAAACCTGTTAGGTTCAGGTTATGTTTACAACAACAAATAACCTGATTCGTCCATCGCCAGGCTGATAAATAAATGATACTTTCGAAGGATTAATTATCTTTCGAAAGTATCATGGTAAACAGGCTTTTAAGCTATGAGGAGTTGATTTTTGCCGCACAGCTTAAGGTGCGTGACCTGTTTTATTCATACAAAGAGGAGCCGTTGCCTTTCCATCATTTTGCGCATACTGAAGTGGTAGTGACGCGATCGGCAGAAATGGCAAAAGCACTCCGAATGGATGAAAAGGATCAGGCGATTCTGCTGATTGCTGCATGGTTTATTGATACGGGTTATCTGGAAAGGAATGGCGAAAATCGCGAAATGAAGGCGGCGGATTTCGCTGGTGCATTTTTAAGTAGCCGCGATGCTGCTCCGGAATTAATAGCATCAGTGAGGGAATGTATCATGGCTGCGAAATTTCCAGGCAATCCTCAATCGACCCGTGAAAAAATTCTTTGTGACGCGGCATATTTCCATTTTGGAGACGAGAATATTAAATCAGTAAGTAAATCACTGCGAAAGGAAGACGCAGTTTTACATGATAAAAAAATAAAGAAATCAGAATGGCGCACCTTATTGATTTCGAATTTAAGCCAGCACAGTTTCTTTACATCTTATGCACAAAACCTTCTCGATAAAAAGAAGCAACAAAATTTATCACTGCTGAAATCAAAGGATGAAGAAACAGAAAATAGCGACGCTGTTGTTTCACCGGTTTTGCCTTCAACTGAATTAGTACAAGAAGAAGAAATCACAACTATTGTATCAACTGAACTTAAAAAGAAAACGACATCACGCGAAGGGCCTGGTCGTGGCGTTGAAACCATGTTCCGTATCAGTTCAGGTAACAATCACCGCTTAAGTGATATGGCAGATAACAAAGCCAATATCATGATTACAATTTCCTCCATTATTTTTTCAGTTGTATTGAGTATGTTGCTACAAAGTCTGGGCGACAATACCAGTCTTGTTTTTCCTACGATGATACTGCTTGCAGTATGTGTAACCACAATAGTATTTTCGATTTTAGCCACAAGACCTGCATTGCCAAAAGGAGTGTTTTCCAAAGAAGATATCGATGAAAAAAAAGTGAACCTGCTGTTTTTCGGAAACTATTATAAAATGAATTATGAAGATTACCAGGAGGGAATGAATAAAATGATGAAGGACAATGAATTTTTATATGGCAGTCTTACACGTGATGTGTACGCGCAAGGAATTGTTTTAGGTAGGAAGTACAGGTTACTGAGAGTGGCATACAATATATTTATGTTTGGGATAATATTGTCTGTACTGGCATTCGGGATTTCCGTAATTGCAATTATATAATTTCATCAATATGAACGCCGGTTTACAATATTTTGACAGGGATCTCAGCTGGCTTTCGTTTAACGAAAGAGTTTTGCAGGAAGCTGCAAATGACGGCGTTCCGTTGCTGGAACGGTTTAAATTTTTATCGATTTACTCTTCTAACCTTGATGAATTTTACAGGGTGAGAATGCCAGCAATAATGGCCGTTGATAGGATAAAAAAAGAAAAAGGCCCCGGTAGTATTTACAGTAAGGTAACTTCAGTAATACAGCGGCAGTTGAATCTGTTTGGGTCAATCTTTAATACTCAACTGATTCCGGAATTGGAAAAATCCGGATTTATATTTTTAAATAATGAAGTAATTCCGGAGTTTATTGAAGCTGATCTGCGGCGATATTTTTTTACTCATGTTGCCGGACTATTACAACCTGTGCTGCTGACTCAACGCATAGATTTTTTTCCGGAGAATAATTTATTATACCTCGCAGTTGCAGTTCAGGCGGAAGGCAGGGATGAACAGATGTACCTGGTTAATATTCCCTGTGATGTGTTACCTCGTTTTTATGCAACCGCATTTAACGGAGTAACTTACCTTGTTTTTTTGGAAGACATTATTAAGAAAAACCTTGGTTTTGTTTTCAGGCAGGCAGGTATAAAGGCATATAATATAAAGATCACCCGGGATGCCAAACTTGACCTTGGCAATGAATACGATGAGGATCTCGCCGAAAAAATTGAAAAACAGCTAAAGAAAAGGGATATGGGTTTTGCAACCCGATTTTTGTATCAACCAGGGATACCAGTTCAACATCTTCAGTTTATCATCAATAAATTCAATTTATCAAAAGCTTCTGTTGTGGAAGGTGGAATGCATCACAACCTGAAAGATCTCGTCGACCTGCCAATCGGAAATCCAGCGCTGAAGTATGTATTGTGGAAGCCTGTTACATCGCGTCTTATTAATGACGACAGTTCGACTTTATTTGATAAAATTGTTTTAGGAGATTGCATGATCCACACACCTTATCATTCCTATGACACTGTTATCCGTTTTTTTAATGAAGCCGCGATTGATCCGGATGTGGAAGAAATTTATACAACATTGTACAGGGTGGCTGGAAATTCAAGAATTGCACAGGCATTGATTTCTGCAGCAAAATCCGGCAAAAAAGTAACTGTGCTGGTTGAATTAAAAGCGCGTTTTGATGAGGCCAATAATATCCGATGGGCAAAAAAAATGAAGCCCGCCGGAGTTAAAATAATTTATTCAGATAATAAATTGAAAGTGCACGCAAAAGTAGCGCTCGTAAAACGAAGGCACAAACAGTTTCCTGCACTTGGCCTTTTTGCAACCGGAAATTTCAACGAAACCACTGCACGTTTTTATACCGACCATGTTCTGTTAACTGCGCATCAGGAAATGCTTTCGGAGCTTGGTGAGCTTTTTGGATTTCTAAGTAAAAAGAAGCGACCTGCGAAGGAAGATGCGATTGCATTTCAACACCTGCTCGTATCCCAGTTTAATTTGTTAGATGATTTTCAGAAGCTGATAGATCGTGAAATAGAAAATGTCGCTAAAGGCGTTCCCGGGAATATTATTATCAAACTTAATAATCTGGAAGAAGAGGTACTGATCAATAAATTATACCAGGCTTCAATAGCAGGAGTTACTATAAAACTAATTGTACGCGGAATTTGCAGGCTTGTTCCAGGGGTTAAGGGGTTGAGCGAAAATATTTCTGTTCGACGTATAGTCGACCGCTATCTTGAACATGGGCGTGTGTTTATTTTCACCAATGGCGGCGCTACTCAACTACTTATGGGTTCGGCCGACTGGATGAACCGGAATATTTATCATCGGATAGAAGTTTGCTTCCCTGTTTATAACAAAAACCTGGTTGATGAAATTTGCAGAATTATTTCCCTGCAACTAAAAGATAATGCGAGCGCAGTGAATATCGACAGTGACAATAACCAATATCCAACCCGTGAAGATGGCCCGCTAATCCGTTCTCAACAGGAGATATATCAGTTATTGATTAATTGATTTATCGGTGTATTCCAATTGTTGATTTTTTGTTTTCTTTAAGATTTTCACTGTTAATAGAGAAATGCTGAACAGGTATTTCATAGGGCAGTCCTCTAAAAATTCATTCTTAGACATTTAAAATGCTTGAAGTTTCAACCAAATAGTTAATCCCTTGTTAACGAAACTTCCATACCCTGATTTATACAATATCAACCTTGATTTGGCTATTCTTTCCTCATCATGCATAAATGAACTTTGTGTATTCAATTAAATGAAATTATATGGAACAAAAAATATTGGGTATTCATCATATCACTGCCATTGCAGGTGAAGCCCAGGCGAATTACGATTTCTATACAAAATTGCTTGGTTTAAGATTTGTAAAGAAAACCGTCAACTTTGATGATCCCGGAACATATCATTTTTATTATGGAGATGGGCAGGGTAGTCCGGGTACTATCCTCACCTTTTTCCCGTGGAAAAATGTACGTAAAGGAAGTAACGGTACAGGTATGGCGACAGAGATAGGTTACGCTGTAAATAAAGATAGCCTGGACTTCTGGGTAAATCGTTTCAAAGAATACAATCTTAAAATTGATGAGCCTATTGTTCGTTTTGGTGAATCGACTCTTGCATTCTCAGATCCTGATGGATTAAGATTAAGGCTGATTGCTTCTGCTACTCCTGATAACCGCACGCCATGGGAAACCAAGGATATTACTTCCGCCAATGCAGTCAAAGGTTTTCATAGTGTAACCCTTACTGTTAGGAATAATAGACCTACGGCTGTAGTGCTGACTGAAATTTTGGGTTATAGATTGTTGAGCCAGGAAGGGAATGTTTTCCGATATGTGACAGATGCAGTAGAAAGTGCATCTATAGTGGATATTATAGAAGAACCGGAAAGTAAGCCTGGATTAAATGCCGGGGGTACAAATCATCATGTGGCATTTCGCGTGAAAAATGAAGAAGTGTTGATGGCCTACAGGGAAAAGGTGTTGTCGAAAGGTTTTCAGATCACACCGAAAATTGATCGTAACTATTTCTACTCCCTTTATTTTCGTGAACCCGGTGGCGTGTTATTTGAAATAGCCACAGATAATCCGGGCTTTGATGTTGATGAACCTGCAGAAGAATTGGGCACACATTTAAAATTGCCAGTTCAGTACGAAACGCAGAGAGCTGAGATTGAAAAAATATTACCTCAATTAGTTCAATAATAAATTATGCATTCGATAAAATATATAACTGAAGGGAAAACGCCGGAGGATGCCGCAGCAGTGCTGATCATGGTGCATGGAAGGGGTGGAAGTGCAGAAGATATTTTAACCATTGCCCGATATCTCAACACAAAAGATTTTTGTATGCTCGCTCCCGAGGCAACAGATAATACATGGTATCCATATTCTTTTCTTTCACCTGTTGACAGGAATGAGCCCTGGCTTGGTTCTGCATTGACTGTATTGAAAAGTATTGTGGATGAATTAAAGGGAAAAGGTATAAGTAAGGAGAAGATCTATTTTCTTGGCTTTTCGCAAGGCGCTTGTCTTACCCTTGAATTTGTTGCGCGAAATGCAGCAAGATATGGCGGAGTCGCAGCTTTAACCGGAGGTTTGATTGGTGAGAAATTGAATGTTGAAAATTATCAGGGTGACTTTGCGGGTACACCCATATTTATTGGCACCAGTGATCCTGATCCGCATGTACCTGTTACAAGGGTCGATGAATCTGCAGATTTATTGACGAAGATGAATGCAAACGTGACAAAGAAAATTTATAAAGGAATGGGGCATACTATCAGCCAGGATGAGATTAATGAAATGAACCGGTTAATTTTTCAAAATTGAACAAATGGAAAATTCATTTCCAATCACAAGAATATATAGTGATGAAAACGGAGATAGCAGGTTTGAAGATTTATCCATTCCGATGAAGGATGGCGGCACCATTGGTGTTTTATCAGAAATAATACCAGTCAGTGGATTGAAATTTCGTGAGGTGGAGCCATCGTATAATTATGATTTTCATAATGCGCCTGACAGGCAATATCTCGTTTTACTTGATGGTGAAATTGAAATTGAAACTTCCTTGCACGAAGTAAGAAGATTTAAAGCTGGCGAGGTATTGTTGTTGGAGGACACAACAGGGAAGGGTCATCGTACAAAAAACATCATCCCGGCAAAAAGGAAATCTTTGTTTATTGTGATTTGATTATGAAGTACCAGCGTGAATCGCGAATCAACAGCTGTCTCCTGCGTGAATCGTGAATCGTGAAACGTCAATCGAAAAAGCCCCCAAGAAAGATAATGGGTGAATGGGTCAATTTGTGAATGAGAGAACAGCCAGCCAGATGAAAGATACGCCTCCAATCTTTTCTGTGTATCTCCTGTATTACCTTGCTGTATCTTGGCTTCTGCATCTGTTTCCTAAAACCTGCAACAACCTGTATTGGCTGTTTTGTCCCGATAGGGACATCTGGTGGGTAGAAAAAAATAGCGCCGCCAGTGTCCGCGTCCCGGAGGGACGGTTGGTGCTTTTGGTGATTGCATTTAATCATTTTCAAATTTATCAAAGCAGAGTAGCACCGCTGCGTTTCAATTGTCAATCGAAAGAGTCTCAGGAAAAGTGAATATGTG
>JANPJC010000200.1:0-4101 GCA_031425315.1 Chitinophagales bacterium | reverse complement strand
AAAGTATCCAATGCTTTTCAAAATAACTTCATTCTCTTTTTTCTTAGCTCCCTCTTTTTAATAACCCAACATTTTCATCACCACTTCTATTCCTTGCTTTGCCCTCTCCGTATTAATATTACTGTCGGTTTTCACAGCAGTATTTCCTGACTTACCAGATTTTACTTTTTCTCCAAGCCTTCTCCTTTCCGGTTTTGAAAAACCGGAAAATGTACGTCTCAGCAATGGTAGTACCTGTATAAAAACATCCTCGTCAAGCTGATCGACCCAATTATTCACCACCGACCAAAAATCTTCATCTATCAATAACAACGTTCCGCTGCCTTTCAAAAATCCCTCAAGCCATGCAGCCGCAACATCCGGTGATGATACAGAAGACATAGCATAATAGAATATCTTCAAAAGCTCTTCACCTTGTAATATTTTGTAATCAGTTAAAAGCTTTGTGGTGTATCCTGCAATTACAGGTGACGTATTTTTTCCATGCGCAACCTGGCCTAGTGCCTGCTGCCATTGATCGCTGATATCTTTCAGCTGAATAGTATTTACGGCCTGGTTTAATTGCATTAGCAAATCAGTCAATAGCTCTGATGCGTTTTGATCAATGCCTGAACATGCTGAAGGCAGGCTCACACAAATTCGTGTGATCAGGCTTTCCACAATTCCAGAAACCATATCAGCATCAGTTTTTCTCACATTACCATAACGGCTTGTACTAACCAGCCCGGGAATTATTTCCATCAATTGAATGACATCACTGCTTGTTGCAGCGAGGTTATTAATTTCATTGATAAGAAAGCTCACTGATAGTGGTAATTCAGCGGGAATAGCTTTTTCAAGTAATTCGCAAATGTGAGGTAACGTGCCATGCTCCTCAGCAAGATGTTTCACATATTTACCGGCTGCCTCTTCAACTGTATTTCCCCAGCTTCCTTTTTCTATGATATCAATTGAAAATGCAGGGTCCCATTGCAAACGCCACTGTTCTTTAAATGTGCCCTTGCCAGCAATAGCCGATGGAAATCCCCACTTTATTTCTAATAACTGCAGTCGATGCAGAAAAATACTTCGCTCCAGGTCTGTTTCTTTCCTCAGATCAAGCACATAGTCTTTCCAGTCTGCCGTTGGTGGTAATCTCAGCTTTTTCTGGAGTTTTTCAATATCCAATTGTAGTGGAGGTTTGGGTATTTCAGTTGGCACCTCACCAATCCTGTCACTTACTACAAGTTCATGGTGCACCAAATTCATCATGATGCTTTCGCCATGACACAAAATACTGAGCGTTGCTTCATTTAATTCTTCAAGACCAGCTTTATTCAGATGGCGCAACGAAGTGAGTGATTCAGCCAATCGAACCGCCTCAATTACATGGGCAACAGAAGTATCCATTTGTTTACCTCTGAATAACTTGGCTACCATGGCCATCCATAACGTGCCGTTATCGTTTGGATATTTCCATATATGTTCATACCATCCCGGCGAACTGATACCCGCTCCATATCCGCTGAAAAAACTCAGGCGGCTATAAGTCCATGGTACCCACGTACAATCCACTTTTACTTTTGGAAGACCTTTCAATAAATCATTATCATCCTTCTGTTTGATATTAGCCTTTAGTGCCGGTACATGCCAGGCTCCACAAACCACTGCTATCTCCCGGAACATTTCCTTTTCCGCCTGCCTGATCATTTTGCGCATATGCGCTTCACGCAACTTTTCCAATTGATCATCTTCACCAGGAAAAAACTCTCTTAACACACTCATCATTTCACCAACCGCCTCAAACACCGCTTCGTCATTTTTACGATGCTCAAACATATGTTCCCACCATTTTTCTCCGTCTTCAAAACCGGCGGCTTCTGCTAAATAACTAACGGGATCTCTTTTTATTTTAATGGTTTCAACTATTACACTACTAAGCAGTGAAGCATTGGCAATGGGTGTTGTATCTCCCGACGGCTCATCACTGTTGATTACAGCTTTTGCTTTTTCATTGGCAATTGCGAATTGGTTAGCACTGGGAAGATCAATAAACCGTACATGAATATTTTTGCTACGCGCATATTGTATGGCCTGCCATTCAGGCGAAAATTCCGAAAATGGGTAGAAGCAGGATTGATCTGGATTATCTGGTTGGTAACATAAAATTGCAACCGGCGGCTTTAGGTCGTTATGCGTTACCCATTGCAGTATCCCATCAGCATCAGGCGGACCTTCAACCAATACGATATCGGGCTGCAGCTTTTCGAGATACTGCTTCACATTCCGTGCCGAACCCGGACCATGATGTCGTATGCCTAAATAGTGTATCAAAATTTAATTACTCTCTTAGCTGAGTTAATGTTTAAATAAGTTGAATTCTATCATGGGGGCTGTTCCCTTCCCACATCCCACTTCCCATTTCCCACTTCAAAGCATTTCTCTGCATGCCCTATATACATCTTTCCAATCGTCCCTTGGCTTTATCACAGTCTCGAGATATTCTTTCCAGATAATTTTATCCTGTACAGGATCTTTTACAATTGCTCCCATTATCCCTGCTGCAAGGTCATTTGCTTTGAGCTGACCATCACCAAAATATGCAGCCATTGCCAGTCCATTATTTACTACCGAAATAGCTTCGGCAGTACTTAAAGTGCCGCTGGGAATTTTGAGTTTGGTTTTCCCATCTTCTGTTACCCCATTACGCAATTCGCGAAATATTATCACAATTCTTCTGATCTCCTGCAGGGCTGGAGGTTCAGCCGGGAGTTCCATAATCTTTTCAAAACTTTCCACTCTTCTTTTCACAATGTCTATTTCCTCTTCTATTGAATCGGGGACCGGGAGAATCACAGTATTGAAACGCCGTTTTAATGCACTGCTCAATTCATTTACTCCTTTGTCGCGATTGTTTGCTGTAGCGATGATATTAAATCCTTTGACTGCTGATACTTCCGTATTCAATTCGGGAATGGGCAACGATTTTTCTGAGAGTATGGTAATCAAAGCGTCCTGAACGTCAGCGCCAATTCTGGTGAGCTCTTCAATCCTGGCAATCTTACCATCTTTCATTGCCCGCATTACAGGCGTTTCAACAATTGCTTTTTCTGTAGGCCCCTCAGCCAGTAATCTGGCATAGTTCCATCCATACCTGATGGCTTCTTCACCGGTACCAGCGGTACCCTGTACTATCAATGTAGAATCACCACTTATCGCGGCAGCGAGATGTTCGCTTACCCAGCTTTTAGCAGTACCCGGCAGGCCATAAAGCAGTAAGGCCCGATCGGTAGTTAGCGTGGCGACCGCTATTTCCATCAACCTTTTATTACCAATATATTTCGGAGTGACCTCAAAGCCATTTTTGAGTTTTCCTCCAAGCAAATATTTAACCACCGACTGCGGTGACAGTTTCCAGTTGACTGGTTGTTTTTCATCATCGTGTTTTTTCAGCTCTTCCAGTTCCTGCTGATATAGTTGTTCGGCATGTTGACGTAGAATAGTTGCCATGTATTTATTTTATTGATTAAAAGCCTTTATAGTTTGAATTTTCAAATTGATCAGTTTGGTAATATAGTCAGTTACATTACTCCATGAATTTCTATACGACTCTTCAGGAGGAGTGCATCTTTCCAATTCACCCACAATCTGCACCGGAATCAATGCAATATTTTTTGCGAAAAATGTGCGGGGATACTGGTAAGGATTTTTTGCAGCATGTTTAAATAATTTTTTAGCTAATTCCATTCCCCATTCCTGATTTCTATCAGTTGCGTAACCAATTATACTTTCAGGAAACTTTTCGAAATGTTGATTACAATAATACTCCTGCTGTTGCATTGGTAACAAGGGTATGATATCAATATAAAAAACTTCACTGTATTGCATAAAATATACCGCCCATTGAGTATCATTAAAATTTTGAATGGCAAACACCAATGCAGGAATCATTTTCTTTCCAATTGTGTCTTTCTGAAATAAGTTGATAACCTGTTCAGGTGTTGATTCAAAATGGTTTTCCCAGAATTTAAGCGGGGTGTATTTGATCATCTGATAGATCACCCACTCCTCATCGGTAATCTCTTTGGTACTGCTGAGTTTCTCAATCCCCGTTTTAAAAAT
>JANPJC010000199.1:0-4633 GCA_031425315.1 Chitinophagales bacterium | reverse complement strand
CTCCAGACGATTGGGGATATTTCTCTGATGCCTCATTCATAAGTGTAAAAGATAAAAAAGCAATCGCCCGACTGGAAAAAGAATTCAATAAATATATTCCTCCTCAAAACGAAATACGAAAAGATTTCAAACTGGTTTCATTTGAGCTGGAAACAATGAAAGATCTTTCATCTAGGGCGCAGCTCGAAATACAGAGCAATGCATTGTACCAGCCGCCTGAAGACAGTGCAGCAATCGCGCCATTGGCACTAGCCATACTCATATTATTATCATCCTGCTTGAATTTTGCAAATACAACAGTTGCAAAATCGAACAGGCGACTTAAGGAAATGGGTATCCGAAAAGTAATGGGTGGTACGCAGGCTTCCATCATCCGTCAACAGCTCCTGGAATGTGGCTTTATAGTACTGATGAGCATCGCGCTATCAGCTTTAATCAATATATGGTGGCTACCGGAATTCAATGCGATGTTTGAATTTATATCTGTAAAAGTTGAGTACCTGAGCGACCGCACCCTCCAGGTTTTCCTCCTGTTTATATTATTTTTTGTAACACTCCTGGCAGGAGGTTATCCGGCATTTTATATCAGCAGATTTAACTCAACAGAAATATTCAGAGGTTCTGTAAAATTCGGTGGCAATAATTTATTCTCACGGATTCTATTAGGCGTTCAAATTATCATTTCTCTGATTACTGTAATTGCCGGAGCAGGATTTTATCGCAACGCGCAATTTCAACGCGATTATGATTATGGATATACAAAGGAAAATGTGTTCGGTATCAGTGTCAATGATCCGGCTTCAGTAACACCGCTTTACAATGAAATCAAAAAAATCACAGGCGTAGAATCGATTGCTGGCACACGCCATCATATCGGCTTCGGCTATCGAACATTAACTTTCGAATCCAAAGGAATAAAGAAGGAAGCCAATTTTATGGCAGTTGGTCCGGAGTACACTTCTACAATGAATCTGAAGCTCTCTAACGGGCGATATTTTAATACTGCGTTTGAATCTGACTATGATCATTCAATATTGATCACTCAGAATCTTGCATATATGTTTGGCTGGAAGGAAACTGAAGCTATCGGGCAACAAATTAAAGTAGACACTGCCACGTATTCGGTTGTGGGTGTATTAAATGATTTCCATGCGGATAATTTGTTTGATCCGCTGGAACCGGTTGCGCTTAAACTAATCAGATCGGAACAGTACTCGCACCTGATTGTTCGCGCTAAAACAGGTAATCTTACAGAAATGTACAACCAGAGTAAAACAGCATGGACGACATTGTTTCCATTAAAACCTTTCAATGCATTTTACCAGGATGAAGTGAGTGCGGAAACAACAAAGGTGAATAAGAGTGTCGCTACGATATTTTTCTGGTTTGCAATAGTATCAGTACTGCTCACTGCAACAGGTTTTTTTGCATTGGTGTCGTTGACACTCCTGAAGAAAATGAGAGAAATAGCGATCAGGAAAATCGTAGGCGCTTCATTAAAAGACATTGTAATCTTAATGAATAAAGGATATTTCTGGGTGTTTATTGTATCGTGCATCTTAGGATCCTATTTCGGATACCTGTTAACAGGCCTGTTAATGGACTCAATTTTCAGAATCAACAGCGGGATTAATTTAATCACCATCTGGATTTCTTTTATAGTGGTTTTTGTAATAACCGCCTTAACTGTTGCTATTAAAGTGCGGGAAGCAATCCGCTCTAAACCTGTAGATGTGCTGAAACAATAAGGTTTTTTAAACTTTTAAATTGTCTGATGTCTTTAGTTTAGGATAAAATCAAACACGCTAATTACTTATAAACAGTAAACGAACAAAGGTTACCTGGTGAAACTTATATGCCCAAAGATCGAAAAATATAAAGCTAATGCTATCAAATTATATAAAACTCGCATGGAGAAATATCATTAACAATATTTCTTTCTCCATTATTAATATTGTTGGTCTCGCTTCCGGCATAGCATTTACTTTCATCATTCTTGCATATGCATGGAGTGAATACCAGGTGAACAGGCACTTAAAAAATGCCGGCAGGCAGTATATTATCCAGAGTAAATGGAAAGATGAGAATATGGGTTTAGGCCTGACTACATTGGGCCAGCTTGCAAAATCATTAAAAGACAACTACCCTTCACTGGTAGCCAATTACTTTAGATGGGATGGCATAACATCCAATATTTCTAAAGGAGACAAAGCATTCAGGGAAGGTATACAGATTTGTGACAGCACTCTATTAAACATGTATGGCTTTGTTCTCAGGCACGGAAACCCAAACACCGCTTTCGATGGAACATACAGTGTTATCATCTCAACTGACAAAGCAAAAAAATATTTTGGCAGGGAAGATGTAGTTGGTGAAACACTTACAATAGAAAGTTTTTCCGGCTCAAAAAAAGATTTTGTTATCAGTGGAGTGATGGAAATGCCTAAAAGAAATTCTGTTACTTATATTAATAGTAATAACGACAATCAGATTTATATTTCAGCAGCTAACCTCAGCTTCTTCACCAGGAATATGGATTGGGATAACCCATCAATTGTTAACTATGTAGAACTACAGCCGGGAGTAGATCCGTCGGACCTTGATAAACCAATAGCTGCATTGGTCAAACAAAATGCTCCACCTGCAATAGCAGAAAATATTACTCCTTTCCTCGTTTCACTGCAATCATACCATGTCACTGCAGATAACGGCTTGGTAAAAAAGATGATTTACGCGCTTTCCGGCATAGCTTTTTTTATATTGCTGATGGCCGTAATTAATTTCATTAATATGTCGGTAAGCAAAGCTTCGCGCCGCATGCGTGAAATAGGCATCAGGAAAGTTTTAGGGAGTCGTAAAAAACAAATCATTATACAATTCCTTTTCGAATCCGTTATGCTGGTAGCTTTTGCCAGTATCGCTGCACTTTTTATTTATATGCTCTCAGGAGAAATATTCAAAAAGATATTAGATAAGGAGCTACCGGACCTGGTTGATTTTCCACTGTACTTCACAGCTTTACTTGCTACTTTTATAATTATTCTCGGCGTTATTGCAGGCTTTTATCCCGCATTCATACTATCTGCCATGAAATCGGTAGATTCCTTAAAAGGTAAGTTGTCTTCTGTCAGAGAAAATGTGTGGTTAAGAAAAGGCTTAGTCACAATACAATTCATCACCGCAACAGTAGTATTTGCAGGAGCGATTATCATCTCCAAACAAATCAATCATTTTTTTAATCGTGATTTAGGATATAACAAAGAATACATTATCTCCGCCCAGGTTTCACGCGACTGGACACCTGCTGGTACACAAAAACTGGAAACGATTAGAAATTCATTTAAAACAGTTCCGGCGGTGCAGTCGGCAACTCTTTCCTTTGAAGTACCGGATGGAAATAATTCAGGAAATATCCAACTTTATAAATCAGGTACAGACTCAACGCAGGCAATCGTTAGCAAATTACTGATGTGTGACGAATACTTTTCCTCCACTTTTAATATCGGTATGGCGGCAGGTGTGTTTTTCAGCAATCCCGGAACCTTTACGGACAGTTCTCATATTGTAATCAATGAAAACCAGGCAAAAGCTTTTGGCTGGACCGCTGAGGAGGCAATCAACAAACAGGTGAGGATAAGCAGTTCACCCGGTTTTGTAGCGACTGTTACAGGAGTAGTGAAAGATTTTCATTTTGAATCTATGCAAAAAGCGATTCAACCTGTCACATTTATGCACCTGAAGTTGACTAATACATACAGGCTGCTCACTTTTAAACTGAAGCCGGGATCAATCAGCGAATCATTGGCAGCAGTTCAAAAAAAATGGAATGAGATAATGCCGGGCATCCCATTCGAATACAAATTCATGGACGATAACCTGTTGAAGTTATATCAGTCGGAAATTCAACTCCGTCAGGCAGCATATACCGCCACGGTGCTTTCTTTCCTGATTGTTCTGCTGGGTGTATTGGGATTGATTTCCTTAAGCCTTCATAAAAGAAACAAAGAAATCGGTATCAGGAAAGTTTTGGGTTCATCTGTCGAGGGTATTATCGGTTTGTTTGTAAAAGAATTTATGCAGGTGATAATTATTGCCGGATTGATCGCCGGACCAGCCGCATATTTTTTAATGCAACATTGGTTACAGGATTATGTATATAGAATAGAGCTGAACCTGTGGCCGATTGTTTTAAGTGTGGGCGGATTAGGAATTGTTACAGCAGTGTTGATTGTATTGCAAACGATGAAAGCAGCGAATGTTAATCCGGTGAAGGCGTTGAGAAGCGAATAGGCAATAGGCAGTAGGCAATAGGCAATAGGAAACAGGCAGTAGGAAACAGCTAAAGCAGGTTGTAAGTTGTAGGTTGTAAGTTAACAGCCAATACAAGTATGCAGTAAGAATTGTCTTAGCGATAGCGGGGGGTTACATTGACGATTCACGATTGACGATTCACGATTCACGATTCACGTAGGAAACGGCTGTTAATTCATCCATTGACTCATTCACTTATTCACTTGCCGTAAAGGCGGACATTATACTTCAAAAATGGAAATATGATAAAAAACTTTTTCAGGATCACATTCCGAAATCTTGGCAGGAACAAAGGATTCACGTTTATAAATATATCCGGACT
>JANPJC010000198.1:0-19035 GCA_031425315.1 Chitinophagales bacterium | reverse complement strand
GGGTGACTATGTGAAGTTTGTTACTGCAGAAAAAAAGTATATCACACACAATACTATCAAAAACCTTGAAACCAAGGTAGACCCGCTAAAATTCATGAAGGTTCATCGTTCATACATTGTCAATCTGGCGCGTATCGACGATATACAGGAAAACACACTTTACATCAAAGGAACGATGATTCCAATCAGCAAGGCTCACAAGTCGAAAGTAATGCAGAAAATCAATATTGTTTAGTTTAGACGGTAGACGATATAGAACAGCCAATACAGGTTATACGTTATAGGTTATACGTTTTACGTTAACAGCCGATATAGAGTCGGTAGACAGTAGAGAATAAAAAGTAGGGAACCGCTAAAAAAAGTAAGCAGTAAGCAGTGAGAAGTGTGCAGGGTTAGAAACCGCAATAGTCCCCGTCTTACATTCACGATTGTCGATTCACGATTCACGAAAGAAAAGGCTGTTACTTCGTACTTCGCACTTCGTACTTCGCATTTCAAAATCATTCTTCCGGTGTAATCCTCGCCAGCTTAAGGTTGGTTACCGGAGCAACAATCAATGGGAATTTTTCCACTTTTACATTACTGGGGTCAAGACCAAAACCGCGTTCTTCCGAAAGACCGATTTCTTTAAGCCAGAAATAGAATTTCATCACCACTCTTTCCCAGAAAGGCAGTTCATTATCCTGGCTGAGGAATTTTTCCAGCACTACAAATTCAAAATCGCCAACAATGTTATTGCGCTGCAAGCTTTCGTAACGACTCACGATATTAACTTCCTTGTTATTCACCATATCTTCCACCACTTTCCTGAACATCAGGTTGATACGCGGTTCTATCCTGAAACCCAATCTGAATTCCACACGGATCACCTCGTTGGGAATGATTGTTTGAACTTCGTACTCACTGGTGTAAGGATCATCAAGGGTGTCAACATGTACAAACCAATAAATATCCGCCCTTTTAGGTTTTTTATTAAGAATGCTGTGTATAATCTTGTGTTCAATTTCTTTAGGATTGTTTGCGCTCGTCAGATAAATAAGGTGGGTTGAATATTTATTGATGGTAGCATCATTACTTAATTCCTGTAATAAAGGCAGGTAATGATCGAGCCGCACAAATTCAACATAGCGGTTTTTAATTTTTCTTGACCGGTACCAGATGTACATCACGAGGAACATTAAAACTCCCACCAGCAGTGTGATGTATCCTCCATGTGTGAACTTTTGAAGCAGCGCCACCAGGAAGAAAATTTCGATGATCATATACACCGATAGAAACAAATAAATCCATCCAGGCTTCACTCTGTGCAGCACCAGGTAATTGGAAAAAAGTATGGTGGTGGCCAGCATTGTCATAATAATCGCCAGTCCATAAGCGGCTTCCATTTTTGACGACTCCCTGAAATATAAAACCACTGCCACACATCCTACAAAAATCATGTTGTTTAAAAAAGGAATGAACAATTGTCCTTTGGCTTCAGAAGGATAGTTGATTTTTAACCTGGGCCATAGGTTCAACCTGATGGCTTCACTTATAAGTGTGAACGATCCGCTGATCATGGCCTGGCTGGCTATTATTGCAGCAGTTGTGGCAATAATCACTCCCACTAATACAAACCAGTGAGGCATCAAATCGTAAAATGCGTTAATATTCAGTTGCTCCTTTACCGCGGTTGTAATATGCAGTCCTTTGCGGGTAGCCAGCAAGTTTGCGCCTTGTCCCAGGTAATTAAGTAACAGGCAGGACTTTACAAATATCCATGACATGCGGATATTTTCACGGCCGCAGTGGCCTAAATCACTATACAAGGCTTCGGCCCCTGTAGTACAAAGGAAAACCGCTCCCAAAAGCCAGATGGCATTTGGGTGATTGGCTAAAAAGTTGAAGGCGTACCAGGGATTGAAAGATTTAAAAATGGCAGGATAGTCTTCAAAATGAATGATACCCAAAATGGCAATGGTACAAAACCAAACAAGCATCAACGGGCCGAAGAGTTTACCAATGGAAGCGGTACCAAACTGCTGCATAAAGAAAAACAGCACCATTATGCCCAATACTATATATACAATAGTGTCTTTTGAAATATTATGAAGAGAAGGGATGTTTTTTAATCCTTCCACCGCAGAAGTAATCGATATGGGGGGGGTGATTATACCATCGGCCAGCAGTGCAGCGCCACCAATCATGGCAGGAATGACCAGCCATTTTCGCCTTCGTCTTACAAGGGCATATAGCGCAAAAATGCCGCCCTCACCCCGGTTATCGGCCCTTAGAATTAAAGTAACATACTTAACTGTTGTTTGAAGCGTAATCGTCCAGATAATACACGACAAACTGCCTAATATCAATTCTTCAGTAATAATACGGTCAGTAATGATCGCATTAAATACATACAACGGGGAGGTTCCGATATCACCATAAATAATACCTAAAGCAATCAGGAGACCTGCCCCTGTTACCTTATTCAGATTTGTTCCCACTTTTGTAGATGATTAAACGTTTTTGGGTAAGTTAGATTGGGTCAAAGGTATAGGTAAAATTTATTTACCGTCCATATGCCGGTGAAAACTATGTAATTAAGTTAAAAATACCCGTAATCCGTTTCTGGCAGCATGTTTAAGCAGCTTATTTGCACTACAACACGTATTTTTAATTCAGGAAAACTGATATTGATGAAGATCCTTTTAATAGCTTTTTGCTTTTTTGCCATTCCTTCGGCTGATGCTCAAAGGATATATTATTCTGAGATAGAGCGCGACGACTACCGACAGATGAATTTCGAGATTATCGGAAAAGTTGGAGGTAATATCAACGTGTATAAAAATTACAAGAGCCGGAACGATATCTCCGTTTATTTCAACGATATGAAACTTAAGAATAAAGTGAATCTTGAGTTCATGCCCGATAAGGTTATAAATGTTGATTTTGTTGCTTACGCTGATTATTATTTCATGGTGTACCAGCACCAGAGAAGAAACGTAATGTATTGTACAATGGTGAAAATGAATGGAGAAGGTAAAATGGTTACCGATCCGCTTGTAATTGACACTTCACATTTGTCATCAATGAATGAAAACAAAGTGTACTCTTTAATTGCGAGCGATGATAAACAGAAGATAATGGTCTTCAAGGTCAACCGGCAGAACGACAAATCGTCAATTCTTACAACATTGCTGTACAATAGTTCATTTGAACCTCTTCATAAGAGTGTGATTACTACCAGGGGTGCATCTGCGCGCGACGAAATGTTTACAGATTTTATTTTGGATAACGATGGTGACCTGATTTATGGACGTAGCCTTCGGACAGGCAACAGGGAAAACATCAGCAAATTTGATCTTGCAATTAAGAGAGCTACAGAAGATTCACTTCAGATTAATAATTTTCCACTCGTAGATAAGTCGCTTGACGAAGTAAAGATAAAGGCCGACAATTTTAATAAAAATGTCATAATCACCTCATTTTATTTCAAACAGAAGAAAGGCAATATTGAAGGTTTATACAGCGTGGTTTGGGATAAATTCGGAAGGTCAAAAATTTCCGAAACGTCTTTTCCTTTCACTGATACATTAAGGCTGGATGCCCGATCAGAAAACACCTCGCTTAAGCTGGCTTTTAATGATTATTTTATTAAGCAGATCATACCTACCCGCGACGGCGGCTTCGCAGTGCTGAGTGAAATGTATTATACCACCTCAAGGTCCACAGGCTGGAACCGATGGGATTATCTTTATGGGTATAACAGCTTTATGCCAATGGATTTCTACTATTCACCTTACAATAGTATGGGATATAACCGCGGGTGGGACCCTTACAACAGGTGGAATTCAGGATCATCCGTGAGGCATTTTGCAGAAAATATTATGATATTCTTTTTCAACAAAGAGGGCAAGCTGATGTGGAGTAATACAGTGCGGAAAACACAGTTTGATGATAACACAGATATGTTCATCTCTTACCAGATTTTTAATACTGGCAGTGCCGTGCGTTTCCTGTTTAATCAGCTGGAGCGGAGAGAAAGGATGTTAAGTAGTGTTACAGCCAACGCCGGGGGTGAAGTGAACCGCGAACCCACTTTGAGAAATCTGGACAAGGGGTATGATTTTATGCCCAGGTTTGGAAAACAGGTTGGATTAAAGGAACTTGTGGTGCCTTGCATGTATAAGAACTATATCTGCTTCGCAAAACTTGACTTTTAAACAATAACATGTGGTTGGAGTATTCAGAGACTATAATCCATTTGGAATCATTTTTCTTTTTTTCTATGGATTGATTCTTAAATATGCTTCTTTTATTTCGATTCATATTCCTGTAGCTCAACCTTCTGATGGATTTCTATATCATTCGTTGCTCTCGGGATTGCAGGGTATCGGCAAATCATCTCCTGTCATTTATCCGATATTCTCCTATTTCCTGGTCTTTACTCAGGCGATTATAATTAATAATTTAGTCAATAATCGCAGGCTACTTCCTAAGCCAAGTTTTCTGGCTGCGATGGCTTATCTTCTGATCACTTCATTTTTCCCGGAATGGTGGCAGTTTTCCTCGACGCTTGTTGTAAATTCATTACTGGTGTGGGTTTGGGCGCGCATGAGTGGTTTATATAATCATCCGCGTGCAAAACTCGTATTACTGAATATCGGCATGGTATTGGGCGTGTGTTCATTCTTTTATTTTCCATCCATTGCTTTCATTCTGTTGATGTTTTCTGCTTTGCTGATTATGCGGCCATTCAGATTGGCTGAATGGCTGATGGGCATACTAGGTTGTATGATACCTTATTATTTTTTGTTTGCATATTTATACCTTACAGGGCAATGGGATCAGTCTAAATTTTTGCCATCAATTACGTTATCCTACCCTACGTTTCAACAAACTATCTGGGCATGGGGTGGATTGCTTTTATTGGTGATACCATTTATGATCAGCGGATTTTTTATACAGGGAAATATTTTGAGAATGTTGATACAAGTGCGGAAAAGCTGGAGCCTGTTGCTGTTGTATTTGCTGGTGGCACTTATTGTTCCTTTTATTAATTCCAGTTCCACATTCGAATACTGGGTGTTGTCAGCCCCGGCATTTGCTATTTTCCATGCAGGTACATTTCATTATTCACAAAAAAAATATCTGCCTGTTGTACTTCACTGGGTGATGGTAGTTTTTGTCCTTGCACTTAATTACGCAGTACTTAACCTTTGAAATTAATACACTCACATCATTGCATAACCGCTTTAATGCTGTTAAATAAATGCGAAAGAGTTAATTCGTGAAAATAAATCCATTTGATTAATCGTCTCTGAGCCATGCCAATCAAATCCATCGTTTTTATTCTGGTAATTCTGGCGTATCCATTCATTTCATTTGCCCAGGACAGGCAATATGTTATGGAAGGGACAAAAGATCCTGAAGATGCCGATGGAGAATATATAAGAAAATTTATTAAAACGAATGAGGCCCGTGGGTTTTTCAAGGTTCAAAATACACGCGTGGAATTTGGCTCCACTAAGGAAGGCTCAAAACTTAACAGGAGAGGTTTTTTTAAAAACAGTACCAACCAGGTAGGTCTTGGATTCAGTTATAAAATTTTTGGTGCAGACATAAGTTTTTCATTACCTCAGCAGCGAGTCGTTGATAGCAATCTTCAGCATCTCAAACAGTTTAGGGTCGGTTTTTCATATACCGGCCGCAAATTCGCAGGGAGGGTTTATCTGAATAATTCAAAGGGACTTGTGGTGTCTGATGCTTTAAAAAGATTTCAATCGCAACCAGATGTGAAGATGTTTAAAATGGGTGCGCAGGTGGTTTATATCTTTAACGATCTGCAGTATTCGTTAAGAGCATCATTGCTGCAAACCGAAATGCAAAGGAAAACGGCAGGCTCGTTTTTAGTCAAGGGAGAAGTATTTTATCACAATATCAATACTGGTTCAGGATTAGTAGCGCCTGACAAAGACCTTGCAAGTGTATATGGTGATCAGGCAGGCCTGAATTATGCCCGCGGCCCGGGATTATTAATTATGCCGGGATATGGCATGAATTTTTCATTTTTCGACGGGCAGTTGTATGTTGCGCCAATGGCTTTTTTGGGGGCAGGTGCATCCTATAATTTTTACAGGGGAACGCTTGGCTCTCATAACAAAACCAATCTGCTGATTGGTGGAATGTCGCAACTGAACTTTGGTTATAATAATCCGGTGATGTATACCAATTTTAGTATCTCCGGTGAAACAACATCTATTAAGCTCAATCCCTCCTTTATTACCACAACCGATTTCAGGTTTAATATAACACTAGGATTCAGGTTTGGCCATCTTGAAGACGTTTTGCCAACCAATATTCCCTATAATTTATTCTGACTTTCTGGTCTTGGATATCGTTTGAAATGAGGAGAAACCGTGGATTTAACCTTTGGGTCCGGCGCCGTCATTTTGGTTTAAAGGGCTTAACTTCGATCTTTAAATCACTACACATGAAATTTGGTGTTGTTGTTTTTCCTGGCTCCAATTGCGATAGAGATATGATGGATGCACTCAGGAATGATCTTGGGCAGGAAGTTGTACCCTTATGGCATAAAGACCGGAACCTTAGTCATTTTACAATCCAGGACTGTATAATATTACCAGGAGGATTTTCATTCGGAGATTATCTGCGTTGTGGGGCTATTGCCCGTTTTAGCCCTATGATGCAAAGTGTTATTAGTTTTGCAAACAAGGGTGGGCGAGTATTAGGCGTTTGTAACGGTTTCCAGATTTTGTGCGAATCAGGCTTACTACCAGGTGTGCTGCTGCGTAATGCTAATATGCAATTTATTTGTAAAAATCTATATATCAGGTCTGAAGATTCAGGTCCACTGCAAATTCCAATAGCACATGGAGAAGGTCGCTATTTTGCTGATGAGAAAATACTGGATCAACTAGAGTCTAATAACCAGGTGATATACAGGTATTGTGATGACAAAGGGAATATTACAGCAGAAAGCAATCCCAACGGCTCCATTCGCAATATTGCCGGGATAGCCAATGCCGCAGGCAATGTTTTTGGAATGATGCCTCATCCGGAAAGGGCCTGCAGTACAGCACTGGCTAATACTGATGGTATTGCGGTATTTAAATCACTGATCTTTAATAATATACCAGAGCTGGTATAATATTCTTGGCCTGGAAGATGGTTTTTCGTTGTTAGGTAAAAGATTTAGCCTTTTCTTTTCAATTCATTACCGAAATTTACTGCTCGATTTCGTTTATATAAAACAGTTGGTCTACAATGAAAAAATATTTTACGTTCATTCTCACATTATTACTGGCGACAGGATTAAGCGCGCAAACCGGGTCTGCCAAACAGGTTAAATGGACCTTTTCTTCAAAGAAGATTGCAGATAATACTTATGAGGTGAAACTTTCGGCTAATATATCAGGCAATTTCCATCTGTATTCGCAGGAGCCGGGTGTTGAAGGCCCTATTCCTACTACTATCGTGTTTACGCCTAACCCTTTACTTACTCTTAATGGCAAAGCAAAGGAATCCGGCAAGATGATCAGCAAATACGAAAGTGCATGGCCGGGTAACGTTAACTATTATGAGAAGGCCGTGGAATTTGTGCAGGTTGTGAAGTTGAAATCAAAAGCAAAAACAAGTTTAAATGGAAAGGTTGAATTTATTGTTTGCGATGATAAAGCCTGTCTTCCACCTTCAGAAATTCCTTTTAAAATTGCCTTGGGTGGATAAATGGTTTCACATTTACAGCATTGAGTTACCGGGATTATTTTAACTCATTTTCGATATACCCTGTATTCTATGCAGGGCTTTTCTTTTAAAGGCCATAATGCTCCCTAAATACCTGTCACCACTTATATGAGAAAGTTATCTGCTGTAGTCTTTTTGCTGGTCAGTTCACTGATCGCCATTTCGCAGGATAGTGCCGCTGTAAAATGGGATGTTAAGAGCCAGAAAAAAGGGGAGGGTGTTTATCAACTTAATTTCAATGCCACCACTGCAGGTAATTGGGAAATTTATTCTCCGGATGCTTTTTTTGATGACATCCCTGCCGGAGGTCTGGTATTCCAGGATTCCGCCATACAAATAATTGCTCCGCTAAGTGCTACCGGTCAGGGACAAACGATTAATAGCCCGCTTTTTACCGGTAAATCATATACCATATTTAAGCAGAAAGCAGCATTTAATACCACTATAAAAATTACAGGAGCTGTGCCGGCACAACTGCTTGGAACTTTACAATTTTCATACGGCAGTGGCGAAGAGCTATATCCTTCAGAAACAACTTCATTTAGTGTTGAGCTGGAAGGGGGTGTTGCTGCGCAGAATAATATCTTACTCACTTCATTTAATATTAATCAACCTCTTCAACAATGCGGACAGGTGCAGGAGGAAGAGAAGAGAGGTTTGCTTACAGTGTTTCTGCTCGGATTTTTGGGCGGACTGGTCGCATTGCTAACGCCATGTGTTTTTCCAATGATTCCACTTACGGTATCTTTTTTTACAAAGAAAGCCGGTGCTGTTTCCAAAGGGCCCGGCAGTGCCATTTTATATGGCTTGTTTATCTTTCTTATTTACGTGGCTTTCAGTATTCCGTTCCATGTGATCGGAAAAGTGAGCCCGACTATTTATAATGACATCGCCACAAACATTTATCTCAACGTGGCATTTTTTGCAGTGTTCATTTTCTTTGCAGTTTCATTTTTTGGATATTACGAAATCAATCTTCCCAGCAGCATTGCCAATCGTACCAATGCAAAACAGGGTTCTGATATTCTTGGTATCCTGTTCATGGCATTAACACTGGCCATTGTATCCTTTTCCTGCACAGGGCCGATACTTGGTACTTTACTGGTGGGTACTGCCAGTGAAGGAGCATGGCCACTCACGGCGGGTATGGCTGGGTTCGGGCTGGCACTCGGATTACCATTTGCAGTATTTGCATTGTTTCCGCAATGGTTACAAAATTTGCCGAAGAGTGGCGGCTGGCTTAATACCGTAAAAGTCGTTTTGGGATTTATTGAACTGGCATTGGCCTTGAAATTTTTCTCTAATGCAGATCTTGTGGCTCATTGGGGAATTTTAAAACGTGAGATATTTTTTGCGCTTTGGATATTGATTTTCTTTGGTCTTTTTCTTTACCTGATGGGATGGTTAAGGTTCCCCCACGATAACAAAGACGAAAAACCTGGTTTATACCGGAAAATATTTGCGTTTACTGTTTTATTATTTACGCTGTACATATCACCCGGAGTAACTAATACCAAATGGGCAAATATCGGCCTGGTGAGCGGGTTTCCGCCGCCTCATTGTTATAGTGTTTTTGAAAACCCCGTTAATTGCGATGAGCCGTTAATGGATTTTGACGAAGCAGTGAAAGTGGCGAGAGAAACGAATAAACCGATTATGGTGGATTTCACCGGGTGGGCTTGTGTGAACTGCAGAAAAATGGAAGAAAATGTGTGGCCTGAATCAGAAGTGAAGGAGCTCATGGAAAAATATGTACTGGTGTCATTGTATGTAGATGATAAGAAAAAGTTGCCTGCAACGAGTCAGTTCGTTTATACTATGAAGGATAGTACAAAAAAAGAGATTATAACGGTGGGGGATAAGTGGAGTACATTTCAGACAGAAAATTTTAATGCAACTTCCCAACCATGGTATGTTCTGATTACACCAGATCAAAAATTACTGACACCACCGGTGGGGTATACTCCTGATGCAGAAGCGTTTGCTTCATGGTTGAGATGTGGATGGAATACTTTTGAAACAGTGAGCAGTAAGGAGTGAGCAGTAAGCCGGGAATAGCCAATACAGGTTATAAGTTATATGTTTCATGTACCAGCCGGCTGTTACTTCACCCATTGACTTCATTCACCATTCAAGGCATTCAGGATTATCGGTTGACGATTCACGAATTCATCGGCTGTTCCTACTGCCTGTTGCCTTTTTGGCCACAGAGAGCCACAAAGGAACCAGGGACACGGAGAACAGCCAATACAGGTTTTACGTTGTAAGTTTTATGTTGTACGTGAACAGCTGTTCAACAGTCAATACATTGTTTGTACTGGCTGTTTAATTCACGATTATCGATTCACGATTCACGAAGTCATCGGCTGTTGCCTTTTGGCTACAGAGAACAGCCTTCAAGTATGTAAATATCCAATACTTATGCCGCGTCAATATTATGCCCGAAGCATTACATAGATTTACTTCTTTGCATTCTTACCTGGCCTAAACAGGAGATTGCAAACAACAAAGAATTTGAATTCACATGGCGATCTGAAAATTGCAGGAAAGAAATAGTTGAAAGAGTGGGTTGTTTACGGAACCCACTCTTATTTATTTTTATTACAATGCAATCTGTTTTTCTGTCATCATTTTGCGGAGATTAATAAGGCCATAACGCATTCTGCCCAGTGCGGTGTTGATGCTGCAGTTAGTCATAGCTGCGATTTCTTTAAAGCTCATCTCAGCATAGTGACGAAGGATGATAACTTCGCGCTGGTCGGCCGGAAGCAGATCTAACATCTGTCGTACACGGTCGTGACTCTGGCGCTGCATCATTTTACGATCCACTCCATCTTCAGTGAAGTTCAATACCTCGAAGATATCGCGGTCTTCGCTGTTGCGGATGGTTGGTGTTCTCTTCACCTTGCGGAAATGGTCAACACAAAGATTGTGAGCAATACGCATTGCCCATGGGAGGAATTTTCCTTCTTCAGTGTATCTGCCGCTACGGACGGTGTCGATAACACGAATGAAAACATCCTGGAAAATATCTTCAGCGAGGTATTTGTCTTTTACCAGCAGGAAGATAGATGTGTAAATTTTTTCTTTGTGACGGATAATTAAAGTTTCCAAAGCTTCAGAATCTCCATCCATAAAAAGATGAATGAGTTGCTGATCGGTGAGATTGGTTAGGGATCGCATAGCTTCTACGGTTTTTAAAATGGTTTGGGATATTTGGAAAACCCAATTTACCAGTGTACAAGTAGAAGTCTATTCTATAGGCGGGAATAGTTATTCTTAATTTGTTTTTCTGGATATTGGTTCGACTAAAATAGAACTTATTTAGTTACCCCCAAATAATAGTTAAAAATATTTTTTAACCAGTTTCCAGAAAAGAATTTTAGAAAAAAATTGTTGTCGGATTAAAGATAACAGAACGTTTCATCAAACAAAACATGGCAACATAAATTTAACAATTACTTTTGCGTATGAGTACGACGAAAGCCGCGTCCAGCAAGAGAAGCAGTAAAACAGCAGTTGAAGATAGTTTGCACTCGGGTATCTATATCAAAGGAGCCCGTGTGCATAATCTACGGAACGTTAACGTAGAAATACCAAGGGAAAATCTCATCGTAGTTACCGGAGTTTCCGGATCAGGAAAATCGTCATTAACCATCGATACTTTATATGCCGAAGGGCAACGTCGGTATGCAGAAAGTTTAAGTGCATACGCAAGGCAATTTTTGATGCGTATGAATAAACCTGATGTCGATTATATAAAAGGGTTGTGCCCGGCCATTGCCATCGAACAAAAGGTAATCACACGAACGCCCCGTTCCACCGTTGGAAGTATGACTGAGATTTACGACTATTTAAGACTCATGTACGCAAGAGTGGGAAAAACTATTTCACCGGTGTCTGGTCGTATAGTAAAAAAAGATGATGTACAGGATGTTTTAAATACCATTATTTCATTGCAAAGTGGAGATAAGGTATATATATTGGTGCATTTTCATTTTCATGGTAAACGTGATATAAAGGAAGAATTAAATATTCTGCTGCAAAAAGGCATTTCACGTTTATATGATAGAAAATCCTCTTTATTAATGCGTGTAGAGGACCTATTAGAAGATAGTAAGTGGAAACCCGGAGCCGACAGCTTTGTATTGATAGATCGTTTAGTGGTAAAGGAATTTGATGAAGACGACAAACATCGGATAGCAGATTCGGTAAACACTGCATTTTATGAAGGCGAAGGCAACCTCTCTTTATTAATCAACGACGAAAAACTTTTACCCTTTTCAAATCGTTTTGAACTCGACGGAATAAAGTTTGAAGAACCGGTTCCCAATCTTTTTTCTTTTAATAATCCATTTGGTGCATGTCCGGTGTGCGAAGGGTTTTCGCAGATATTGGGAATTGACTCCGATCTCGTGATACCCGATAAAAGGCTTAGCCTATTTGAAGGCGCCATCGCGCCCTGGAAAGGTGAAAAGCTTGGGTTGTGGAAAGATAATTTTATAAAGGCTGCGAAACGTTTTGGCTTTCCTGTTCATCGCCCGATAATGGACCTTACTGCGGAAGAATACAATGTACTATGGAAAGGGAACGAATACGCAGAAGGAATCAACGCTTTTTTCAAAGAGGTGGAACAGAATCTTTATAAGGTTCAGTATAGAGTATTGCTTTCAAGATACAGAGGGAGGACGCAATGCACCGCCTGCAATGGTTACAGATTACGTCAGGAGGCATTATACGTAAAAGTGGCTGGAAAACATATCGGCGAATTGTGCGAAATGCCGGTTCGCGATCTTAATGAATGGTTTAATCAACTTGAATTAAGTGAATTCGACAGACAGGTGGCGAAACGTGTGCTGATTGAAATTCATCAGCGCATCAGCACATTGCTGGATGTGGGATTAGGATACCTCACACTTAACCGCCTTGCCAATAGTCTTAGCGGAGGAGAGAGTCAGCGCATACAATTAACGAGAAGTATCGGCAGCAATCTGACCAACAGTTTGTACATTCTTGATGAACCTTCAATAGGCCTTCATTCAAGAGACACTGAACGATTAATTACTGTGCTGAAAAATCTGCGTGATCTCGGCAATACAGTGGTAGTGGTGGAACACGATGAATTAATGATGCGTGAAGCTGATTATATAATTGATATGGGCCCGCTTGCAAGTCACCAGGGGGGTGAGGTGGTGGCTGCAGGAAATTATAAAGAACTGATTAAAAATAAAAAAAGTCTTACTGCAAAATATCTCACGGGCGAATACACGATAGATCCACCTGCCAAAATCAGGAAATGGAAAATGTCGATAAATGTGGAAGGTGCGCGTCAGAATAATCTTCAGAATATTACTGTTGAATTTCCACTTCAGGTACTCTGTGCCGTTAGTGGAGTAAGTGGAAGCGGCAAAACCACATTGGTAAAGCAGGTGCTGTATCCGGCACTTCAAAAGCTAAAAGGTGAATATGCAGATAAAGTGGGATTGCACAAAACAATTTCTGGTGCGGTCGATCAGATAAAACAGATTGAACTGGTGGATCAGAATCCTATTGGTAAATCATCAAGAAGTAATCCAGTCACTTACATAAAGGCCTGGGATGAGGTGAGAGATCTTTATTCCAAACTACCACTCAGTAAAATAAGAGGCTATCAGCCTAAACATTTTTCTTTTAATGTTGATGGTGGGCGATGCGACCAGTGTAAAGGTGAAGGAGAGCAGGTTGTCGAAATGCAATTTCTCTCCGATGTACATCTTACCTGTGAAGTTTGCGGCGGAAAAAGATTTAAAGAGGAAGTGCTGGAAGTGCGATATAAAGAGAAGAATATTTATGAGGTGCTTGAAATGAGTGTAGATGAATCGTTGGAATTTTTTGCGTCGGAGAAAGATATTAAGGTTAAACTTAAACCTTTGGCAGATGTTGGCCTCGGGTATATTAAGTTGGGTCAATCAGGCGATACTTTATCGGGAGGTGAAGCCCAGCGTGTTAAACTCGCTTCTTTCCTGGGTAAAGGTAAAACAGCGCAGGGTGTATTGTTTATTTTTGATGAACCTACAACCGGCCTGCATTTTCATGATATCAAAAAATTGCTTACTTCATTTAACGCACTGATTGATCAGGGCCATAGTGTAATTGTTATTGAACATAATACCGATGTGATTAAAAGTGCCGACTGGGTAATTGAATTAGGCCCTGAAGCAGGCGATGCAGGCGGGCAAATTGTCTATACCGGTATACCAGCCGGACTTGCCAGTTGTGAAGAAAGCAGAACCAGGCCATTTATGAAATAATTAAACCATACGATCAAACATTTTAGCGTAAAAATACTAAGTGTTTTTACGCTATTTTTTTTCTAATAATTTGTCTGTCAATATCTTAAATAAGTGTGGAATTAATTGGTCATTTCATTTTATTTAAGTTCCGCTCCAACTGATAGATTTGTAATCCGCTGAAATTTAATCTCAATATCCTTACACTAACCGGTTTCATCTAAGCTTATCCTTTGCCAAAGAATTTCCAATATCCTTCCGTAAGGGCTATTAATTATTTATTTCAAACACACAAAAAGAATGAAACAATTTTACCTGCTATTATCATCATTATTAATTATTGCTTTTACTGTTAACGCACAGTTATTTAAACAGGATTTTCAAAGCTCCACATCGTTAAGTGCATATAGTGCGCTCAATCCAAACAATGGTCAGTTTAATGAAATATTTGATGGAGATGCCGGAAACAATATGTTGATCAGCATCAATGAAACCGGAGGCGCAAATACATTAAGGTTTAACCGTACAGGAAATGCTATTGGCGCATTTACAAGAACAAAAGATTTTAGTCCCGAGCCAGGCGTTGTTGTTTTCAGTTTTGATCTTACAGTATCCGGGAACATATCATCCGGCGCGAATTCGGTTGCAACCTGGTACCTCGGTAATGGATTTGCTACGGGAGCCACTGCTCCGACTATTAGCGGAGGTAGTAATCAAACCTATGCATATTTTGAATTGGAATATTTGGGAGGAGGCAATTCTAACAAAGCCAGGTTCAAAAATTCGGCAGGCGGTTTAAGCGGGTCATTTAATACCGGCGAAAAACAAACTGTTTTTCTTATTGCAAATAATTCTGGTGCAACAGTAAATTATCTCGCACCTAATGGAAGTACAACCACTGTTGCGAATGATAAATATGATTTGTGGCTCGGCAGTACTAATTCTTTTAATGAAATAACCGTTACCGGACCTGCAGAACCGATTACTGATTTAAAGTTTATTTTCAGCCAGGGTACCGGCATTTTTGATTTTGATAATATCCTTGTTGATGAGTATGCATCGTTAGCTGCGCCATTTTATCAAAACTTTTCTTCCTCAACAGTACTTTCTGATTACGTCAGCCCAAGTCCGTACTTCGGACAGTTCAAGGAAATTTATGATGGTAAAACAAGTGGAGCCAATGCTGATAATATGATCATCTTCATTAACAGTACAGGCGATAATAGTCTCAGCTTTGTAAAATCAGAGAGCGGCACTGGGCCCGCCAATGCAAATGTTGGGACATTTTTACGTTCAACTGATTTAGGGGGAACGCCAACAACATTAATGTTTGAATTTGATTTGAAAGCGGGAGGTACCATTCCTAATAATGGCAATAGCGCAGCTAAAATTTATGCGGGTGGAGCCATTGCCGGATCTGCCACTCCACCTACTGATGTAACAATTCATTCTTATTTCGAAATAGATCTGGATAGTGATGGTCCAACTGACCGTATCCGTTTTAGAAAAGGAGGAACAACTGACGCGGCATTAAATGCTAATAACTCCAGCGTATGGTTTACGGTTCAACCAGATGCCTACCGTATGTTATTTGTTGTTAATAATTCTACAGTTACTAAAGAATACTATTCACCGCTCGGTACTATTGAATCTTTAGCTCCTGATCAATATAATTTGTGGGTAGGAACCACCAAAGCATTTTCAACTAATGGAACTGCTACCAATGTAAATGCTCCATTGCAAAATGTGAAGTTCTTATTCAATGATCATACCGGCACTATTGGTTTTGACAATATGTTAATCAATGCTATTCCTGAGCCCAATACAACAACTCCAATTGCGATAATCAATAACACAGCGGTACCTCAGTTTCTTGCAAAATGGACGGTCTCTAATCCGGAAATTGCGGTTAGTGGTTACCGTTTGGATGTTGCGACCACTCCTTTTTCATCAGGAAGCACAACCTTTGTTCCGGGATATCAGAATCTTTATGTTGATGGACCGCAAACTTTGCAGCAGCTTGTTACTGATGTCAATACAGCTAACGACCATTATGTAAGGGTAAGGCCAGTTTACCAGATCGGACTGAATGAAGTAAGTGGTACCTTTTCCAATGTCACTCAGTTGACGTCTGCTGTTTTCCTTCCTGTTTCGCTCACCAGTTTTACAGGATCACTGGTAAATGGAAATAGCGAACTGAAATGGTTAACAGAGGAGGAAATTAATTCTGCATGGTATGAAGTAGAAAGAAGTGCAGATGGACAACAGTTTACTACTATTGGTAAAGTAGCCTCCGCCAATAGTGTTACCGGGTCAACATATGGTTATACTGACCGTACAGTTGCAACAGGTAAGAATTACTACCGACTTAAAATGGTGGATATAGACGGTCAATTTGAATATTCGCATGTCATCATTGTAAACAATAATGGCAGCGCTGTTCAATTTAGTGTCTATCCTAATCCTGCCACCAGCAGGATAATGGTACAATACCGGTCGGCTGAACCCGGTGCTATGCTCAGGGTGGTGGATATGCAGGGGCATTTATTGCGGATTATTTCGTTGACAACAGGATCAACACAAACACAGTTGAATATGGGAGGAATGAAGCCCGGCACCTATAACCTTGTGATTAACAATGGTGGTGAGCAGAAGATACTTCGTATTCAGAAACAATAACGACATCTGGTTAATATTAAAAGGCTGCCTGGTCAAATGACCGGGCAGCCTTTTTTAGTATGATATCGTTCTTTCCCGAATAATTTATCTATTGGACGGTCACGAAATGAGACTTTGGACAAATAATTGCTAAAGATGTAGGGGTAAATACTCATTTTTTAGTAGATAAATACAATAAGTATACGTATTTGAAGTTTTTGAAGTACTTATGCAACTTATTAATTTTCAGCACTATACATGAAACTGGGTATTTTAAGATGTTTTTGATGAAGTAGAAGATTATCTGACTGGCATAGAGATTTTTTTGAAGAGAGTAGATTTAAAAGCCCGTTTTCTATCTCATTTGTTACCTGCGAAATGCACCATTATAGCTTTCCTTGAAAGCCAAAATTTAACCGCTTATTTCTAAATTTATAATGAAACCAAACACTTCGCGGAGTAAATTATTCCGCTCCATCCGAACGAACAGCTTGTTAGTGACCTTCCTCCTTTCCAGCGCCTTTTTACATGCTCAAACCAATACCTGGAATGGTTCAGCAAGTGCCAATTGGGGAACGGCAGCGAACTGGTCACTGGGAATTGTGCCCACCGGCCTGCATAATGTTTTCATTCCCAATAATTTTAGTGTAACAATCAATGTGCCTGCAGTATGCGCTAACCTAACGATCAATGCCGGCGGAAATGCAAATACAGTTACTATTTCCGGAAGTAATACGTTATCTGTTGGCGGAGCGATTACTATAAATGGTGGCACGGCGTCAGGAGCAAATAAAACTTTGGCCATTGGTGCCGGATCAGTGTCAGCATCCTCTGTTAGTATGGCAACTACCGGTAGTGATAACAGGGTCTCCTCGATAACAATCTCAACAGGTTCTCTTACAGTGTCGGGTAATATAGTCATGAATGATGGAGACATTGATCGAAACTTTATCACAACAACAAGTACTGGCAGAATTAATCTTGGTGGCGCGATTTCTGGCGGTGTTGTAATTTCCAATGGGGCTTCAATTTTCAATTATAATGGCACAATTGCTCAAACAATTGTATTTGGGGCGTATCAGTATGGTAATCTTTTTATCAATAATACCAGCGTCGAAGGCGCCACATTAGGAGGGAATGTTACTGCAGGAAATGTAACGACAGACCTGAATATTCAATCTGGAAAATTAAATAATGGTGGTAATGCTGTTTCCCTTTCCAATGGTGATGATTTTATTGTAGGTGTTAGTGCCACATATGTATTGACAGGAACTTCGCAGATGGCCAATGTAGGCGGTGGTGGAGTTATATTGCTTGATGCAACAAGTACTGTAAATTATGCCGGTGGCAACCAAAACGTTGACCCGCTAACTTACGGTAGTCTCACGATCAGTGGTACAGGTACAAAATCTTCGGATGCCAATTTTACTGTAAATGGAGACCTCACAATCACTTCTGATTTCGAAATTAATAGTGGAGGAGGTACTTCAACAATTACTTTATTAGGTGATTTTACTCATACAGCCGGTGAAATTTCTGAGGCTGGACCAGGAACAGGTGTAATATTTATTGCGGGAACCAGCGAACAGGTGTTCACTTCTGGAGGTACTGTAAATGGAACGATCAATTATATTGTTGCCAACGGTGCCTTTCTGCAAACAGCTGCAGAAGCCACATTAATAAATGGGAATTCTTTTGTTATCCAGGCCGGTGGATTATTAGGTATCCGTTCAGCCAATGGTATTACAACAACTGGCACTGCTTCGGGTAATGTAAGAACAACAACGCGCACTTACACCACCGGCGCCAGTTATATTTATAACGGAACCACAAACCAGGTAACTGGTAATGGATTAACAGTCAATACTCCTCTCGACCTGTTCATCGAAAACCCGGGAAATATTGTAAGCTTATCAGCCGCAACAGTTATCAGTAGAAACCTTACTCTTCGTTTGGGTACACTTTCTGCCGGTGCTCTCGTATTAACTGTTGGTGGCAACTGGTTTAATAATGGCACTGCATTTAATGCCGGAACAGGTAATGTTATTTTAAATAGTATAGGAGTGCAAACGATAAGTGGTTCGACTTCAACAACATTCAATAATCTTAATCTCAACAAAACAACAGGATCAGTTACGCTGGCACAAAACATTAATGTAAATGCGTCGCTGAATATTGGAGTAAACCTGAATATCGCTACGCATATTCTTACAATGGGTGCATCTTCTCCCAATATCGGTACAATTGGTGGTACAAGCGGAGTATTCAGTGCATCAAAAATGATTATTGCTTCCGGTGGGGGCGAATTAAGGAAAACTGCAACATCGGCTGCTCAGGCAACTTATGGTTTTCCAATTGGAGATAA